>VXLV01000133.1 GCA_009841405.1 Chloroflexota bacterium
GGGGTCTGGGGTGGGGGTTGGCTTTCCTACTTGTTGAATTCGAATTCGTCGATCGCGTCGTTGATGGCGGTTTGCGGATCGACGCCATCCAGCGTGACCTGCTGAACAACCAGTCGGTTGACGGCGTCCACAAAAAGCGTCCAGTGCGGGTCGACATTAACAGGCGCCATGGCAGCGGCGGCTTCCGCGATGAATTCCCAGGCTTCTTCCTTGTTGTCGGAGGCCGCAGTGATGCCCATGCCGGCGCCGCCGCGTGGCGCGGTCAGGTAGCTGTCGTCATTCCAGACGGGCAGGAAGCGCATCTTCCACTTGCCTGCGAGGTCAGGCGCATTCTGCTTCATGAAGCCTTGATACCAAGGCGCGCCCCAAAATCGTGAACTAAGCGGCTTCGTTCATCAGCGCGGATTGCGCGTCGCCTGTGCCCTTCTCAATATACACGCCGCTATCGAGCTGCGCCTTCTGCCAAGTGAGTATCTCGACCGCCAGGTCGCTGTTCAACTGCACATTGCCCTCAGTATCAAAGAATTCGCCGCCGGCTTGATGGAACTGAACGTAGAAGTCCGCGCAGCTTTGGGTGGCGATGGGGAAGAGGCCGTGGCCGGCATCCATCGCGCCGCCGCCAGGCATCGAGACGAATTCGTCCCAGGCGCCGGGCGCGTCGAAATCCAAGCCCAGTTCGTCAAAGATGTCGTGGCGATAATAGCGCAGCACCAGGTTGACTTCGTTGCCGATGCCATAGATATTGCCGCGCACGGTCCCGGGCTTGGTGGCCGACGAAATCGACAGGTCTTCCGATTGATCGCCCAACTGGTCATTAAGCGCGGCGAATGGTTCGCTGCCGGCCTCGCGCACGAATTGCTCCATGGAGGAAATTTCAATCTCGACCAATCCGGGATGCCAGCGCCGGCGACGAATGCCGCCCGTTCGTCTTCAAAACTGAGAGACTATCGAAATTTTGCAAGATTCAGCTACACACACAATAATAGCTGCCCTGAGACCTTATAGTAGAGAAATCGCGAATAACATGACACTCTCTAAAATCATCGCCCTGACGCCGGAGCGCTGGCGGGAAGCGAAGAGATTGCGGCTGGAAGCCCTGCTCGCCGAGCCGAGCGCCTTCGCGTCGAGTTACGAAGACGAGTCGGCTTTCAGCGATGAAGTATGGATTGCGCGGCTCACAACGGCATACGAGCGCGACGGGAATATGACGTTCTTCGCCGAAGTTGCGGGCGAGCTGGTTGGCATGGCGGGGGCGGACTGGTCATCAAAGGCCAGGCTGCGGCACATAGCGGAGATATACGGCGTGTACGTGTCGCCCCGCTGGCGCGGACGGAAAATAGGAGCGCGGATCTTGAGGAAGCTGATTGATGAGCTACGGTCGTCGGGGCAGATCGAAAAGGCGAGTCTGACGGTCAGCACTGATTCGCTGTCGGCGGTTCGGCTATATGAGAAGCTCGGCTTTGAAATCGTAGGAACGGCGCGGCGAGTATTGAGAGTGGGCGGACGATTCCACGATATGCACTATATGGAGCGTCATTTCGAGTCTTAGCCGCCTAGGCTTTGATCGAGCCGCTGGTCAAGCCGCTGATGAACTGGCGCATGGCAACGGCGAAGACGCAAAGCAGCGGAATCGACGAGATAACGTAGCCGGCGAAGAGCGTACCCCAGTCTGTCTCGAAGTCCGACGAGAATTGCATCAAGCCCAGCGCCAGCGGCATTTGGCTTTTGTCGGTGATAGTGACCAGGGGCCAGATCAGGTCGTTCCAGGTGCCGATCAGCGTGGTCATGGCGACGGTCGCGATCATGGGGCGGGCGAGCGGAACCGATACGTAGAGGAACACTTGCCACTCGGCCGCGCCGTCAACGTAGGCGGCGTCGAACAGTTCCTGCGGCAGCGACTCGAAATAGCTGCGCATCAGCCAGGTCGACAGCACCAGGCCGCCGCTGACCCAGACCGAAATCAGCGCGAAGGGCGTATTGACCATGCCCAGATCGCGCACCAGCACAAAACGCGGCGCCAGCGTCAGCACGCCCGGCACCATGATCAAGGTGATGAATCCGAGAAAGAGGACCGTCTTGAAGGGGAAGCGGAAACGCGCGAAGACATATCCGGCCACCGAGGCGATGGCGGCGATCAGGCAAATCGTCGAACCCGAATAGATGACGCTGTTGAGGATGAAGCGCCAGATGATTCTGAACGCGGATCTATAGTTGCCCAGGTGCAGGGGCAACTCTGGCAGCCAGAAGTTGTGATAAAACTGCGTGTTGCTCTTGAAGGACGTGATGACGACCAGCACCAGCGGGAAAAACGTCACGATGCCGAATGCGAAAAGCACCAGCTGGAAGGGGAGATCGCGATTGCCCAGGCGCAGGCGTTTTCGGGTCAGCAAGTTTAAGTCCTTGTCACCAGGAGGGCGACCCAAGGGTCGCCCCTACAGATTTCGCTTTTGGCGAACCGGCCGGGCGCCCCTACATCAGTCGTTGGCGGCGCCGGCGGAGACGCGCAGATTGATCACGGTCAACGAGAGCATGGCGACGAACAGCACGACGCCTATGGCCGAAGCGTAGCCGAATTCCAGAAAGTGGAAGGCGGATTGATAGAGCTGCAGCGCCGGCACCATGCTGCTGTAGCCGGGCCCGCCGTCGGTCATGACCAGGAAGAGATCGAAGCGCTGCGTCATGAAGAGCATGGTCAAGATCATCGCCAGCGTGATTTGCCGGCGCGTCATGGGGATGTCGATATAGAAGAGTCGCCGCCAGAAGCCGGCGCCGTCAATGGCGGCGCTCTCGTGCACTTCTTGCGGGATGGTCTGCAAGCCACCCAGTATGATGAGAAACTGCAGGGTCGGCAGCCAGGGAAAGCGCACGAAAGCCAGCGCCCACATCACCGTCAGCGGATCGCCCAGCCAGGCGTGGGTGTACTCGCCGAGGCCGACCAGCTTGAGCCCCTCGTTGAGCAAGCCTACCTGCGGGTTGTAAATGAAGCGCCAGATCAGGTAGTTGAGAATTGTCGGCACGACCATGGGAAAGACGAAGATGATCTTCCACCAGTAGGACCAGCGCTGGCTGCGCAGGTTGATGATCATTTCAGCGGCGAAGAAAGGCAGCACCGTCTGCATGATGACGCGGAAGAAGACGAAGCCCACCAGATTGGTGATGGCGACGCGGAAGGTGCGATCGCTGAGCATGCGCTCGTAGTGCTCCAGCCCGACGTAGAAATGGACCTTGCCGCCGTTCCAGATGTAGAGCGAGTTGTAGAGCGCGCTAAAGGCCGGCAGCCACTCGAAGATCAGCAGCAAGGCGACCGGTGTCAGCAACGCCAGGTAGAGCCACTTCGCGCGCCAGATGCGGATTGGAAGAGCGCTTTGCCTGGCGCTATTGCCTTTTGCGCCCGGCGGGCTTGTTGCAAGACGTCTAAGCATAACTGAGGTCGCAAGCTCAAGTGTGGACGCGGGCGACCTGATAGGTCGCCCCTACAAATTCACGCGGTCCGGATAGTTGTAGGGGTCAGCCATTGGCTGACCCGCCACTGCTGTACACAACTATCGCGAACGGATTCGGACTTACTCCATCTGGAAGTCGCAGGACCAGTCGTTTTCGGCGATGACGACGCGCGCTTCCCGCGTCATCAGGCGGTCTTCTTCGGCGATCAGCGTGTCGAAATCAATCTGATCGGTGAAGTATTCCTGCATCAGACGGCGGTGGTCTTCGCCGTAACGCCGGCTGAGGCGCGGATCGGGATCTTTCAGCGCCCGTATCGGTAGCTCGAGGAAAGCCACGGTCGGCTTCAGCGCGTCAGGCACATCCAGGCCCAGCTGTGTGGGAATGCTGCGCGGCGACTCGGTGACGATGCGGCCCCACTGCGGCTGGGCGGTCATGTACATGAAGAAGTCGATCACCTGGTCTTCGATGCCTTCGCGGCGGGCGCGGTCGGTCATCGTGAAGCCGGCGGTGAATCCGCCGACCAGGTAAGCGCTCTCGTTGTTAGCGGCGTAGGCGCTGGTGGTTTCGGTGACGGGCGGGAAGTAGCTGATGCCCCAATTAAAGTCGGCGTCGCGGGTGACGTTCAACGTTTGGCTGGCGGCGTTGCCCAGCAGGAAGGGCGTCTTACCGGTGATGAAGAGACGATAAGCTTCGTCCCAGGTCATGGTGGCGTAGCCGTCCACCCACATCGGCTCGAAATCAGCCAGCAGCTGAATCCAGTCGGCGAAGGCGTCGTCGTTGGCGCTGATCAAGCCGTTTTGAATCGCGCAGGCGAACTCGCGTTGATTGAGCGCGTGCCATGTGGCGCCCGGCTCCCACCAGCTCTCGATATGGTCGATGTACATGCTGGTCAGGCTGGTGCCGTCGAACCAATTGTAGGTGTAGGGCGAGGCGGTCGACATGCTCATCGCCAGCGGCTCGACGCCAGCTTCGGCGATTGCGCCCATTTCGGTGATCATCGTATCCCAGTCCGCCCAAAGCGAATAAGGGAGGTCGAACTTCGTGTCGTTGCCCATTTCCGTCAGCAGGTCGATATTGTAGAAGAAGCCCACCGCGACCGCGTTCACGGTCACGACGTATTGGTTGCCGCTGCCGGTGTGGTAGGTGGTGTTCCAGACCACTTCGGGGATGCTGTCGGCCCAGCGCTCGTGCCCCGGCGTTCCTGCGGGGATGTAGGGATTCGGCGCTTCAATGTAGTCGTTGAGAGGCACGTACCAATCGTTGCCTTGCTCCTGCCAGACGCGGATGTAGTTGTTGACGATGATATGCGGTTCGTTCTGGCCATTGAATACCGTGCTGCGCCATTGATCGCCGGAGATATTCGAAGGCACATCGACCAGTTCGATATTGACGCCCGGGTTGGCCGCTTCGTATTCGGCCACGATGTCGTTCATCATTGACGGCGGGTTGGGATTGTTCTCGGTCGGTTCATCGGGATAGTAGGCGCCGACCGTGGCGAAGATGGTGATATCGTCTTGCGCATAGCCGGCTAAGGCGCCGAATATCAGCAAGCAAAGCGAAACAAGCAGTAGACGTCTGAACATGAGTTCCTCCCTCATCACGTTTGTGCTACTTTGGCAAAGATCAAAATATATCGCCGGTGAGTGTAACCGGTTTCATGCCCGGCGGTCAACTTAATTGCGCCGAGCGCTATCTGCCCAGAAAGGCGTGCAAAGCCTGATTGAAGTCGGCGGCCTTTTCGATGAAAGGCGTATGCCCGCAATCCGCGATGACGATCTCGTCGACTGCGCCGCCGGCGGCCGCGTAGTTGTTCAGCACATGACTGATCTGCGCGATCATGGGCTGAGGCGGACAGACCTCGTCGCCGGGCCAGCCGGGCACGACGCCCAGCTTGCCGAAGGTCGCCAGGTCAAACATGGACATATCAGCGATGACCTGGTCGCTGTCTCCGCGCAGCCAGAGCAGAGGCGGCTTGGGCTCAATGGCGTAGAGCCGCGCCACATCGCGCTGATTGTTGGGCGCCATGCCGTTCAACACACCCCAGCGACCCGGCGCCACGCCGGGCCAATGCTCCGAGGTCGCAGCGTCGCCGGGGTAGTCGCGCTCGCCGGTATGCGTTTGCAGCACCGATGTCAGCAGGTCTTCTTCGCGTCTTGAAGTAAATGGCGGCTTCCAATAGAAGTTGTTCATCACCATGCGCGGCGTCATCTCGCCATCACCGCGCTCGCCATCTTTCAGCATTTGGGTGTATTGCGGATTGGCCACGCCGCCGCCCGAGCCGGCAGCGTCCGGCGCGCAGAGCGTGCCCTGAGCGTCTTTGGTGCCGCCGAAGCCGTAGGGCGATACCGGCGCGACCAGCGTAACGCTCTTCAGGCGCCCCGGCGCGTCCATAAGCAGGTTCCAACTGACGCCGCCGCCCATCGAATGGCCGACGATATGCGCTTGGTCAATGCCCAGCGTATCCATCAGGGCGATGACATCATCGGACATATCGGCCAGGCCGCGCCCCCCATCGACCGCCGCCGCCGGGTCGGACTCGCCGAAGCCGCGCTGATCCAGGGCGATGCAATGGTAGTCGGCCGGCATGGCCAGCATCGTCTCCTCCCAGAACGTGGCGGAGGTCAAATTGCCGTGAATAAAGATGACCGGCGCGCCGCTTTCGTCACCGGCGAAGAGCGCGCGGGTTGCGAGTCGTGAGCTTGTGACCGTTCTGGCGCTGATGCCTGGCAGGGTTGGAATGGACATATTGCGGCCTCCTTCAGATGCAATTTGCGAACACTGTGACTGTATCGCGGCCGAGAGCAGAGCGCCAACTTGCTCATCATAAAGACGAACTATTCCGCGTGCACACTGTCCTCTAGGCGATAACCGCGCAGGTATTTTTCTCCGCAAAGAACACAGAATTCGAACAAATCAGGTCGTGCAACAGTCTAAAAGTTAAGTGGTAGGGGCGAGCCGGCGGGTCGCCCAAAATCAGAAACAGAATAAACGGGCGAGCCATTGGCTCGCCCCTACAGCCCTAGGTTGAAATTGGAGACAGCGTTTGCGCGGCGTTCATATTCATAACGTTCTTGGGACTACCTAAAAGGGACCGTAGCGATCGGTCTGGGCGGGATGCGCATAGACCGTCGCGTCATAGCTGCGCCGCAGCAAGTCCCACTTGATGTCGGCGTAGTCCGGGTCGCGCGACAGGTCCTTATGTTCCCAGGGGTCGGCCTCAAGATCGTAGAGTTCGCTGATGTCCTTCTGATGATAGACAACGAGCTTCCAGCGGCGATCGCGGTACATGGTGGCGTGGGTCTCGTCGGCCAGGTTGGTCGCGGCGTAATATTCCGCGCGCGCGAATTCGCGGTGGGGCGTATCTGACGCGCCCGCGCGCAGCAGCGAGGCGGCCGACTGCCCCTGCAGGTAGGGCGGCAATTCCATATCGAGCAGCTCGTAGAGCGTCGGGGCGATGTCGACCAGCTCGATCAGCGCGTCCGAAATCTGCGGCTGAATTCGGCCGGGCCAGGCGATCAGCAGCGGGACGCGCGCCAGGCCCTCGTAGAAGCGGCAGCCCTTCAGCACGAGGCCGTGGTCGCCCAGCATTTCACCGTGGTCGCTCATGAAGATGATAATCGTGTTCTCGCGCTGGTCGGTCTGATCCAGGTAGTCGAGCAAGCGCCCGAATTCTTCGTCGAGGAATTCGATCATGGCGTAGTAGGACGCTTGCAGTTGTTTGTGCCGAACTTCTAGCGGATAGCGGGCGCGGTTCTGAAAGTCGATGCCGGCCGCTTCCAGGCGCCGCTGATGCGCCAGATCGCTCTCGGCGTAGTGGGCGCCGGGCAGCGAGTCGGGGTCGTAGCGCCGATAGTATTCCCAAGGCGCGTCGAAGGGCGCGTGCGGATCAAAGGGATTGACGCTGAGGAACCAGGGCTTGTCCGGCTCGCGATTGCGCTGGATGAACTCAATCGCCTTCTCCGCGCACCAATGCGTCTGATGCAAATGGGGCGGCACGTTGTCGTTCGCCGGCGTAGGCTCGCTGAATCCGCCGAAGCTAGCATGCAGGTGCGAATTGCGGTAGTCATCGGTGGAGGCGATACCGCGCGGCTGCAAGACAGCCTGGTGGTCGATGCCCTGCGCCTTGATCCAATCCACGTATTCATTGCCGCGTTCGTTGCCGCCCTTGTGATCATGGCTGTACTGGAAGTAATCGTAGCCGTCGTCTACGCGCTCCTCGCGCCGAAGGAAAGCGCTGGCCAGGTGCAGCTTGCCAATCAGCCCGCAGTCGTAGCCAGCGTCGTGCAGCACTTTGGAAATCAGCCGGTCCTGGAAATGGCGCGGGAAAGTCTGGTAGCCGTTGCCGTTGACGCCGATCGCGCTGGGGTACATGCCGGTCAAGAAGCTGGCGCGGCTGGGCGTGCAAATCGGCGACTGGCAGTAGGCATGGGTAAAGGCAGCCGCCCCCTTGACGAAACGGTCAAGATTGGGCGTGTTGATGTGTGGATTGCCGAGGGCGGCGATAGTATCGAAGCGCTGCTGATCAGTGCAATACCAGAGGATATTGGGGCGGTCGGTCATCGTTCGGTCTCCGCATCAGTTTTGCCGAGTGTAGCTTTTTCAGTGCCGCTCTGCCGCAACATTACCGGCGGAGATTTTGAGCAAAAGCCAGTACAATAGGCGAAATCGCAGTCGAGTGGGGAGGAGCGCGCTATGGTGGATTTCGGTTTGGGTCTGCTGCATGGACCGCCAGAAGGGGCCAACGAACGATTTGTCTCGGAATTGGCCGAGACGCTGGAGCAATTGCGCGGGCACTTCCGCAGCATCTGGATGACCGACCACTTCTTCTGGGATGGCGCGCCGACCTATGAAGCCTGGACGGTGATGAGCTACCTGGCCGCGCGCTTCCCGGACTTTGAGGTGGGCCCGATGGTGCTGGGGCAGAGCTACCGCAACCCGGCCACGCTGGCGCTGATGGCGGCCACGCTGCAGGCGCTATCCGGCGGCAAGTTCATCATGGGCATCGGCGCCGGCTGGAAAGAAGACGAGTACCGCGCTTACAACTACCCCTACCCTTCCCCCAGCGTTCGCGTCCAGCAGTTGGAAGAGACCTTGATCATCCTGAAGAAGATGTGGGAAGAGCCCGGGCAAGTCAGCTACCAGGGCCGGCATTACGCCATCCACGACGCCTGGTGCGAGCCCAAGCCCGAACCAAGGATCCCCATCCTGGTCGGGGGCGGCGGCTATACGACCATGAAACACGCCGCCAAATACGCTGATATCTGGAATCTGCCGGACAAGCCGCTGGGTCCTTATGTCGAGCGCTTGAACATCTTGCGGCGACACTGCGAAGACATCGGGCGCGACCCGGCGACGCTGCGCTGCAGCTGGTTCGGTCGCGTCGCGCTGGGCCGTACCGAGGCGGAAGCAGAGGCGCGCGGCGTGTCGCGGGAGGACAAGTGGACGCCTGAGAACGCATTCGTCGGCACGCCGCAACATGTGGCCGAGCAGATGCAGGGCTTTGTCGAGGTCGGCTGCGACTATTTCATGGTGGATATCATTGGCTCGCCCGATGAAGAGGTCATAGGCATGTTCACGCAAGAACTGATACCGGCATTGAATGGAGCATAACCAAATGAAGATCAAGTGGTATGGACACGCGGCCTTCCTGATCACCGGGGGCGATGGCACGACTGTAATCACTGATCCGTACACGCCGGAGACGTCTGGTTATCAGCCGATTCCCGATCATCCAGATATTGTCGTGACCTCGTCGCTGAACGACAGTTTTCACGACCGCTCCGACCTTATCGGCGGCGATCCCGCCCGGCTGAATCTGCTGGATGTCGCCCGCGACGGCGGCGAGCTGACCTGCAAAGGCGTGACCTTCAAGGCCATCGAGTCGTCGGAGATGTACGCGCATCCCGAGCATGAGCCGGACAAATGCGCCATGTACCGCTGGGAGATGGACGGCATCAGCATCGGGCATATGGGCGATGTCGGCAATCCCTTCACGCCGGAAGAATACGAATTCTTCCGCGATCTCGATGTCTTCCTGGTGTTGGCGGGCGATGTGCCGACCATCGACCTGAGCGACCTCAAGCAGGTGATCGACCGCGTGAAGCCCAAGCTGGTCATTCCGATGCACTTCCGCACGCTGCGCTACAAGCCGCGCAATATGCAGTGGATCACGGCTTTCCTCAGCCACTTCGACGACGCCGATGTCGATTTCCAATCGGATTGGGAAGTGGATCTTAGCCGGGACGATCTGCCGGAAGAGACTCGGGTGCTGGTGCTGACGCACGCGCTATAAATCTCAGGACCCGGGCGGGCGACTCACCGAGTCGCCCCTACCTGTTTGCAAATTGAGGCGGGCGACTCACAGGGGCGTGTAGACACAGCCCGTCAATCGCCCCTACATCATTTCCCGGGTTCAAACAGGTCTGGTAGGGGCGAGCCGGTGGCTCGCCCGTGTACACGTTAGCTAGAGGCGCGCAAAAGTCTCCTGAAGCGTCGGATACAGCGAGCGATAAATCTCGTATTGCTCGGCGTAAACATCGGCCGCAGCGCCGACCGACACTTCGTCGCCGGTTTCAATCATCGCGTCGCAGGCGCTCGGCGCGTCTGCATATACGCCCGCCGCCACGGCAGCCAGAATGGCCGCGCCAAATGCGCCGCCCTCAGTCGTATTGATATTGACCAGGGGCGCATTGAGCGCATCCGCGATAATCTGTTGCCAAATCGGGCTCTTGGCGCCGCCCCCGCTGATGCGAACTTCGTACGTTTCCGGCAGGCCCGCCTGCGCGACCAGGGTGAAGGAGTCTTTCAACCCGAAGGCCACTCCTTCCAATACAGCCCGAGTCATATGGCCGCGGCTGTGGCGGCTGGTCATGCCGATGAAAGCGCCCCGGGCCAGGGGATCGGGATGGGGCGTGCGCTCGCCGGTCAGATAGGGCAGGAAGAACAAGCCGTCGCTGCCGGCCGGCGCCCCTGCCGCTTCCGCCAGCAGCGCGTCAAATGCGAACTGCGGCGCGAAGGTGTCTTTGTACCATTGCAAGCTGCCGGCGGCGCTGAGCATGACGCCCATGAAGTGCCAGGCGCCCGGCACAGCGTGGCAGAAGGCGTGCAGCCGGCCCTCGGCTTCGTAGGCGTAGCGGCTCAAAGGCGCGAAGACGACGCCCGATGTGCCGACTGTGACGCCGATCTTGTCCGGCGAGACGCAGCCCATGCCGACCGCGCCCGCCGCTTGATCGCCGCCGCCGCCGACAATGGGCGTGCCCTTCGCCAGCCCGGTCAGATCGGCCGCTTCGCCGCTGACGGTTGCAGTGATGTCCGTGCCTTCGTGGACCGGCGGCAGCCACTCGGCGGGGATTTCAAGCGCGTCCAGCACTTCCGCGGACCAGGCGCGCTCGGCCACATTCAGCAGCGATGTGCCGGACGCGCCCGCCAGGTCGGTCGCGTAGTCCGTACTGAGCCTGAAGCGAATGTAATCTTTCGGCAACAAGACTTTGTCGATCCTGGCGTAGATCTCCGGCTCATGGTCGCGCACCCAGAGCAGCTTGGGCGCGGTGAATCCGGTAACGGCCGGGTTGCCGGTCAGCTCGATCAGGCGGCGCGCGCCAACCCGCGCGGTGATGTCGTCGCACTGGGCCTGTGTCCGCTGGTCGTTCCACAATATCGCTGGGCGCAGCACTGCGCCATACGCGTCAAGCAGGACCAGGCCGTGCATTTGCCCGGTCAAGCCGATGGCGTCAATGTCGTGCCCGCTCAAGCCCGACTCCGCTAGCGCTCCCCGGATGCTGGCGCAGATGCCGTCCCACCAGTCGGCCGGATTCTGCTCGCTCCAGAGCGGCTGCGGCTGGCTGATCGGTTGCGGGGTGTTGGCGACGGCGATGACCGCGCCGGCCTCGTCGATGATCAGCGCTTTGGCGCCGGTGGTGCTGATGTCGAGTCCCATCAGGTAGGGCATAACGATTCCTTTTCGCCGATATTACAGATCAACTGACAGCGACTCATTTAGGGGCGACCTATCAGGTCGCCCGCCTAGTTTACCCCACCCCCGGCCCCTCCCCGACGAGTCAGGGAGGGGAGCAAAACACTACACGGAGCAAGGTATTTTACGTTGGCGGCGGCTATGCCGCGCGTTGACGTATCAAAGTCGTTAGTCGGCAGAACCAATATCGCGTTACCGCACGCCGAGCAAGAGATCGAAGGTCAGTTGATCCAGCCGTTCATAGGGCAGGTTGCGCGCGCCCAGAGCTACACGATCGAACTCGGTCGCCTTGAGCCGGTCGGCCGCGGCGCTGCTGTAGCCGCTTGACAAATAAGCGTAGCTGCCGTCATCGGCGTTAATCTCGGCCAGCAGCGCCTGTATCTCGGCATCGGCATTGAATTGCGCCGCCTTCTCTTTGAAGACCAGGTACGAGCGCATGCAGCCGCGGGCAAATGCCTTGACATCTTCGTACTGCGATGTGCGGTAGGCGTGAGCGTCAAAGTGCCGGCAGCCATCATAGCCGACATCTTCCAGGAAGCGCACGAGGTGGAAGTTCTGCTTGATCATCATGCTGCCGAAGCGGAAGTCTTGATCGTAGCGGCCAAACATCTGGTCGTTGAGGTCGATATGGAAGAGCTTTCCGGCCTCCCAGGCTTGAGCCACCGCGTGCAGGAAATTCAAGCCGGCCATGTGCTCGTGCGCGACTTCCGGGTTGACGCCGACCATGTCCGAGTCGTCCAGGGTGGCGATGAAGCCCAGCATGGCGCCGACCGTGGGGAAGTAGATGTCGCTGCGGGGCTCATTGGGTTTGGGCTCCAGCGCGAAGCGATAGCCGTAGTCATTGTCTTTGGAGTACTCGCAGAGGAAGTTGATGGCTTCGCGCATGCGCTTGACGCCATCGGCCGGGTTTTTGGCGCTGTCGCTCTCCGCGCCCTCCCGTCCGCCCCAGAACACATAGACCTTCGCGCCAAGCTCCGCGCCCAGGTCCATCGAGCGCATGGTCTTCTGCAGGGCGTAGGCGCGGACAGCCGGGTCGTTGCTGGTGAACGCGCCGTCTTTGAAGGCGGGGTCGGCGAAGAGATTGGTAGTCGCCATCGGGCAGACAATGCCAGTATCGGTCATTGCGCGCGTGAAGTCGGCGACGATTTGGTCGCGCTCGGCCGGCGTGGCGTCGATGGGCACGAGGTCGTTGTCGTGCAGGTTGACACCCCAAGCGCCGACCTCCGCCAGCAGATGCACGATTTCGACCGGCGAGATGGGGTCGCGGGTGGGCTCGCCGAAGGGGTCGCGGCCGATATTGCCGACCGTCCACAAGCCGAAAGTGAATTTGTGTTCCGGTTGGGGGGTGAAGTCCGCCATAAGTGCAGTCCTTTGCTGAGGTCAAGTTTGGCGGGGATTGTAACAGAAGGGCCTGTAATGGGCGATAGAGTGGTTTCTAAGCGCGCACCGTCAAGTCTCGCGAATGTCCAGGAATCGTACGTCGCTCTCGGCCAAACGGATAAGCGTTTCAGCGTCTTTCGCGTTTACGTCAGTTATTGCTGTGTCTATGATCACAACGCTGCCGCCCTCGGTATATACACCCGAGCCAACTCTCGCTGAATTGTTCCTCAGGCTGCTAAAGCCGAGCAGAAGCGCTCCGCGCTTTGCGAATATCGCGCCGCCCGCAGTTCCCGCAGAATTACTCTCAAAAGCACTGTCGCTGATGAGAACGTCATCGCTGTTGGCAAAAACTGCGCCGCCGATTCCGCTACTCTCGTTTGACATGAAGCGACTGTGCGCAACGGTGAGCAAGCTGTCATAGCCATGGCTATAGATCGCTCCGCCGGCAGACGCTGCGTTTTGGCTGAACAAGCTATCGCGAACTTGGAGCGCGCCGTGCGCATTGACTACCGCACCCCCTTCTTCACTGGCCGAATTATTGTGAAACTCGCTGCTGGTAATCGTACCGCGTCCGCGGTAGTGGTAAATTGCGCCGCCTACGCGCGAGCCATTCCCTTCAAACCGGCTACGCGTGACCTGGATGGTGCTAGCTGGACTGTAAATCGCCGCGCCTTGATCAGCGACATTGTGCGAGAATTCGCTACTGTTGACAAAGAGTTGACTATAACGCGCGAATATTGCGCCGCTATACGTCGCAACGCATCGATTGACTGTGCTCGACTCCAGGTAAACAGTCGCGCCTCGATCAGCAAAAATAGCGCTGCCTAGCCCCGCCCTGCCGTCCAGCATGTGCAGATTCGATACGGTTAGACTGCCGCCAATTACTTCAAATATGCGAAACTCATGGTTACCGTTGATGGTATGCCCGTTGCCGTCAATGATGAAGTTCGATGTGATTGTCGGCAGCGTTTCGCTCAGCACGATATCCTCGCGCATCTGAAACACTTCCATGCCTTCCAAAATCGGGCAATCGCCGACCTTTTCACCGGTGTTGGACGAGATTATCTGCTCAGCGAGCGTGCAGGAGGATTCGGGCATGTCTCCAGTGGCGTCCTGTGCGAACGAGCCGACCGCAACGCCCAAGAACACCATCAACACAAGGCATCTGGTAACTATGACGAACATAAGCTCAGCTCCAAATACTGCTGTCGCTCTTCTCATCACAATGTAAAGCATTCCCGAAGTCGCTGCCAGTTTGTTCCGCTGGTCGTTGACCAATCGTCAGGCCGGCGAATTCGCGCGCGTCTTGAATACGCGCAATGGCTTGCCTGCCTGCTTTCCGCTACACTAGACGCCGCTATCTTTTGACAAAGCGAAAGCGACCTGCATGGCACTTCCCGCGCGCGAATCGCCGATCGGCAAGCCCGTCTCTCTCTTCGTCACCTGCATCGTCGACATGATCTACCCGGGCACGGGCCTGTCGGTAGTCGACATCCTGGAGCATGTCGGCGTCCGCGTCGACTTCCCGCCGGCGCAGACCTGCTGCGGGCAGCCGGCTTTCAATTCCGGCTACCGCGACGAAGCGCGCACGGTCGCCAAGCACTTCTTCAAGGCTTTCAAAGACGCCGAGGTCATCGTCTGCCCGTCCGGCTCTTGCGCGACCATGCTGCGGCACGAATATCCAATGCTCTTCACACCGGACGAGGGCGAGCTTTACCGCGAGGCGCTGCGCATCGCCGCGATCACCTGGGAGTTCAGCGAATTCCTGGTCGACGGGCTGGGCATCGTCGACCTCGATTTGAGCTTGCCCGCCAGTGAAACATTCGCATTTCACGACGCCTGCCATGGTTTGCGCGGCCTCGGCTTGGGCGGCGCATCGCGCCATTTGCTGGCGCATCTGGGCAACGCGGAATTGACTGAGCTAAACGAATGCGAGGTCTGCTGCGGCTTCGGCGGTTTGTTCAGCGTCAAGATGCCTGAGCTCAGCAACGCCATGCTGCAGAATAAAGTCGACAACATCAACGACTCGCCGGCGGACACGATCGTCACCGGCGATGTCAGCTGCCTGACGCAAATGAACGGCGGGCTGTCGCGGCGCAAGTCGGGCAAGCGCGTGGTACACCTGGCGGATGTGTTGGCGAAGGCGCTAAACAAGGAGCGCGCATGAGCGTCGAACTCAAATCCAACGAATTCGTCGCCCTGGCCGATATCGCGCTGCACAATCCCGACTTGCAGCATGCGGTGGGCGCCGGCACGCGCGGCGGCTATCAAAGGCGCGCCGAGACCATGTTCGCGCACAGCCGCGAACACGGCGAGCACATGCGGCAGCAAGCGGCCGAAGCCAAACGCCGCGCCCTGCGCAAGCTGCCCGACCTGCTGGAGCGCGCCGAGCGCAATCTCATCGCCAATGGCTGGCAGGTCGCCTGGGCGGAAGACGCGGCCGAAGCCAACCAGCTCGTGCTGGATATCGCGCGCCGTCACGGCGTCGAGTCGGTCACAAAGAGCAAGAGCATGCTCAGCGAAGAGCTCGGTGTCAACCACGCCATGGAGGCGGCCGGCCTACGCGTGGTCGAGACTGATCTGGGCGAATACATCATCCAGCTTAACAACGAAACGCCGAGTCACATCGTGGCGCCGGTCATGCACAAGACCAAAGCCGAAATCCGTGATATCTTCGTGCGCGAGCTGGATATGGCGCCGACTGACGATGCCGAGGAGATGGTTGCATTCGCGCGCAAGATGCTGCGCGAGGACTTCCTGGGCGCCGACATGGGCATCTCCGGCGGCAACTTCATCATCGCCGAAACCGGCTCCATCGGCCTGGTGATGAACGAAGGCAACGGCCGTATGTGCACGTCCCTGCCGCGCGTGCACATCGCCCTGGTTGGCATCGAGAAGATCGTCGAGACGGTCGAAGACTACGCCACGCTGACGCAGGTGCTGCCCAGCAGCTCAACCGGCCAGAAGCTGACGGTCTACACGAATATCCTTAACGGGCCCGGGCGCGAGGCCGAGGGCGATGGGCCCGAGCATTGTTACGTCATCCTGGTCGACAACGGCCGGTCGGCAATCTACGGCACCGACTACGCCGAGGCGCTGACCTGCATCCGCTGCGGCGCCTGCCAAAACGCCTGCCCGGTGTATCGCAGCACGGGGGGGCATGCTTACGGCTGGGTCTACGGGGGGCCGATCGGCGCGGTGCTGACGCCGCTGCTGGTCGGCTTGGAGAACGCGCAGCCCCTTCCCCACGCCAGCAGCCTCTGCGGCAGCTGCAAGCAAGTCTGCCCGGTCGATATCGACCTGCCGCGCATGCTGCTTGACCTGCGCCGGGACCTGGTGCGCGACGGCCACTCGAAGGCCGGCTGGGACGCGGCCATGAAGATGTGGGCGGTGGGCATGACCTCACCGGCGCGTTTCGCCCTGGGCGGGAAAGCCGCCCGCGCCGGACAGCATATCATGGGCGATTATATGCCCGGCATCCTGGGCAATTGGAGCAAACACCGCGATTTCCCGGACTTCGCGCCCAAGCCATTTCGTCAGCTATGGAAGGAACGCCGGCATGAGCGCGCGTGAGCGAATTCTAAGCCGGCTGCGGCAGGCGCAGAAA
>VXLV01000051.1:0-9967 GCA_009841405.1 Chloroflexota bacterium
ACCCCATCCCCCGGCCCCTTCCCCAGCGAGCTAGGGAAGGGGAGCCAGAACGAGAGGAGTCGGCGCTGATTTTGAAGTTGTCATACTGACTCAGGTTGCGCTTTTTCCAATTGCGCGCGACGAACACCCTTTAGGGATGGCAGATCTGAATTAACCGACTAGCTTGCATCGGCGGCCAATCTGGTAGGCCGCAGCCGCCATTGTAGTTAGCGCGGTCTATTCTTCCCAGTGGTCGGCCTTGGCCAATTGCATAATGTAGAAGACAGCGCCGGCTGGGTCTTCGACGACGGTAAACCAACCGGTGTCGGGCGCTTCCATCTTCTGCGTGACCACCCGGCCGCCCAGTTCGCTGACGCGGTTCATCGCCGCGTCGATGTCCGCGACATGAAAATAGACCATCCACATCGGCGGCATCTCGCCGAAGTGCTCGCCCATCTCCATCATGCCGCCATTGTTGCGGCCGCGGTTGGTGATGTGGATGTAGTGCTCATCGCCGTAATACTCCCAGCCGAGCACGGCGCTGTAGAAGGCCTTGGCCGCCGCCGCGTCGCGCGTTAGCAGCTCGTTCCAGCACATGGCGCCGACAGTGTTGACGATGCCCGCGCCGATGTGATTCTTCGGCTGCCACAAGCCCAACTGCGCGCCGGTCGGGTCCGCCAATATCAGCATGCGGCCGCTGTCGAAGATATCCATCGGTTCGACCAGAATTGACCCGCCGTTGGCCTTTATCGGCCCGACCAGCGCATCCACGTCGTCCACCGACACGTAGTTGGTCCAGTGAGACGGGATGCCTTGCGCCTGCATGTCGGGATTCATCGGGGCGAAGCCGGCGGCGTGTTCGCCCTCATGCTGGAACATGGTGTAAAACATGTCGCCGCCAAGCGGATGGTCGATCTTGCCCCAGCCGAACAGATCCAAGTAGAAGGACTTGGCCGCCTCGGCGTTGGTTGAGGTATTGTCGGCCCAGCTGAATGTGCCGTGCGGGTATTTCGTCACTTTGTACATCGGGTGATCTCCTGTCATTGTGGGCGACTCACGGAGTCGCCCCTACAGTCTGATGATTTGCGGGCGACTCTCGGGTCGCGTAGGGCGCGTAGACACTGCCCTTCGACAATGACCGTCAGTCGCCCCTACAACGCATTCGTTTATGCCTTCGCTAGTTATTCCACCCAGGGCTCGGCCTGGATTAGCTGGATGATGTAGAAATGGGCATCGGCCGGATCGCGCAGATAGGCAAAATGGCCGGCGCCCGGCGCTACTGTTTTGGGGATGATGATCGTACCGCCCAGCGCTTCGGCCCTCGGTAGCGACTCGTCGATGTTCGCGACTGTGAAATAGGGCTGCCACATCGACGGCATCTCGCCCATGCTCGCGTCCATCTGCATCATGGCGCCGTTGTTGCGCCCTTGATTCTGAATCATGATGTAGCCGTTTTCGTCGGGACAGAATTCCCAGTTGAATAACGCGCCATAGAAAGCTTGCGCGGCTTCGGCGTCTTTGGTAATCAGTTCGTTCCAGCACATCGCGCCGGGCGCGTTGACGATGCCCGCGCCGATGTGGTTCCGCGCCTGCCACAAGCCCAGCGCCGCGCCCGTCGGGTCCATGATAAAGGCCATGCGACCGCTGTCGAAGACATCCATGGGGCCAAAGATGATCGTGGCGCCATTCTCGGTGGCCACGGGCAAAATCGCGTCGACGTCATCAACCGTCACATAGCAGGACCAATGCGATGGGATATTATGCTCGCGCGCTTCCGGCGTCGCTTCGCTGAGCGCGGCGACATTTTGGCCCTCGAGCTGAAACATGGAGTAATTCATGCCGTCGCCGATGGGAATGTCGAATATGTCCCAGCCGAAGAGACCGCTATAGAACTGCCTGGACGCTGCTGTGTCGGTTGAGCTGGTATCGGCCCAGCTGAATGTGCCGTGCGGGTATTTCGTGACTGTGTACATGTCATCTCCTGTCTCATTGGGCGACTCGCCGAGTCGCCCCTACCGATCGATTTGTTGCGGGTGACTCGCCGAGTCGCGCCTGCGATTGGCTGTCGGGCGAGGCTAGCTATGGGCGTGCCCGAATGCTGTCCGCAACCGCCTGACTGCCAGCCGCGTTCTGTTAAGCCAGCGTATGGTAGAGATGAGATATGCGCTTGTCAATGGAGCGGACGCGCGGCTACTGCCGAGCCATATCCTTATGTCGCAGCGATTCCTGAATCTCGAAGATCGAGCCGGCGTTCTCCGGTTTGGGCAGCGGGATGATGACCGGCGCTACGGAGGTCCGCGGGCGTACGCTCGGCTCGCCACGCAGCACCGAGTCGCAGTAGGCCTCATACGAATCGCCGAGCAGCGGCCATGAATCCAGCGAGCAGTATTCAAAGAGCAGCAGGCGCCGCGGGTTCGCCGAGTGATTCGGCGTCGACGCATGCAGCGTCCGCGCATGATGGATGGTGATACCGCCGGCCTTAACCAGGCACTTGGCGGTTTCGCCCGGCGCAAAGTCCGGATCGCTGACCGCGCCGACGAAGACGCCATTCTCATGATGGCTGTACAAGTCGCCCTTGTGCGAGCCGGGGACCATCAGCATACAGCCGTTTTCTTCGGTCATATCATCAAGGCAGACGCCGACCGCCAGGACGTCGTCGTTGGTATGGGGATAGAAGGCCCAATCCTGGTGCCACTCTACCGCGCTGCCGTGGTCGGGCTCTTTCATATTCAGCTTGGTATTCTGCCGCCGGAGGCCGGGGCCGATCAGTTGCTCGACCCGATCCAGAATACCCGGGTGGCGCAGCGTCCGTTCATAGACCTCGTGCTGCGCGATCGGGTTCTTGATGCGGCGCAGGCGCGGCCGCTGCGCGCTGTGATTCGCCTCGAGGTCGTAGACCTCGTTGTGCTGGCTGACCTGGCGCGAGCGCTCGACGAATTCGTCGGTCACGCGCCGCAACTCCGCCAACTCGTCCGCGCTCAGCACTTCGTCGACGACCAGATAGCCGTTCTCGTGGTAGAAAGACATTTGTTCCTGGCTCAGCATGTCATTACACTCCGCGGTATTTTATCGCGCCGAGTATGGAACATCGGCGCTCGGCTGTCAACGCGCGCGCTATTGCCACGTCAATTCGACGCCGCGTTTGCGCGCATCGATCTGATCGCGCAGCCGCGCCATCAGGTCAACGCCCATCTGCCGGAAGAGGTCAATCATGTCTATGGGCACCCAATTCTCGATCAGGTATTCGCCATCGCGCTTCCACCAGTCGAAGTCGCGCAGCGTCAGCAGCTTGCCGCTGGCGGGTACGCCGACGTATGTGCCGTTATGCCGCGAATAGGCCGTATCCCAGATGCCGCCGGCGCAGTATAGGCCTTCGCCGATCCGCCCCATGCGCCGTCCGCTGCCCGCCCGGCTGATATTGCGATCGCCGAAGCCTTCCAGCCAGGGGCGCTGATGAAAGTCTTCGTATTCCTCTTTGCTGAAGCAAGCGCCGATGCCGCTGGGACCGTACCATTTCATATCCAGATGCCAGTATTTCTCCTGCTCCATCGAGCGCAAGTCGCCGCCGTCGCGCGCCCGCTGATAACGGCGCATGCCCTGGCCCATCGCCTGCACCAACTGAACGCTCTTATGCGATTCCAGCGGGTCTTGCTCGGTCAGCAGGATGCCGTCCTTCGCCAGCGGCCCCGGGATCTTGCCGCCTTCAGCGCCCGGGGCCGGCGGCAACACTTGATAGCCCGCCTGCCGCATGACCGCCAGGATATCCAGTTGCAGATAAGTTTCGGCGATCTTGCCGTTGCGCAGCACGTAGAAGACGCCGAACCAGATATTTGTCTTTCGGTTGCTCGCCGGGATTCCCAGCCAGTCCTTGGCGAATGTGCCGGTCAGATAGCCGCAGCCGCTGACCCATTCTTCGCCGCCGGTCGTGGCGTACAGGGCGGAGCGTTCGTCGATGCCGCCCATGAAGACGTAAGGCGCGCGCTTGAGATCGGGGAAAGAATCCAGAAGCGGCAACCAGAAATCAGCGATGACGGCGTCGACGCCCTGGAGTTGATCGATGGGCGCGGAGACATTCCAGTTGACGTCGGTGTGCAGGGCCGCGCGCAGCAGATACGGGACCTGATCGATGGTGGCGTGGTTCAGCCGCTGCCAAAGATCCCACACCGCCGCTTTATTGGCTTGATTTAGTTCATTGGACATAATCACTCCCTGTTAAATTATAGTTGTCGGGCGAGCCAAGGCTCGCGCCTACGCAGTCTCTCTTTTTCGGAATCGTTAATATGCATCATGGTTTTGACTCTTCGGGTTGCATGTCCGTGACAACCTTGAGCCCGGCCTGCAAGACTGCTGTGATCTTGTCCACGTCATAGACGCTGCCCGCCCAGACGCCGCCGCTGGCCGCCTGCAGCGCCGCCCACAAGCGCGTATCCGCCGGCAGGTCCGGGTGCGGCCGCAAGCCCGGATGCGGCGCGCGCGATTCCAGCAGCGCTTGCGCTTCCGCCGCCGTGAGATCGCCCGCCGCTGTGCCTACCAGATTCGCCGAGCCGCTCAAGCTGACGCGGTCAATCTCAATCTCGATTAGGTCGCCATCGCGCAGCTTGCCGATGGGCCCGCCCGCCAGCGCCTCCGGCCCAATGTGGCCGATGCAGGCGCCGGTGGATACGCCGGAGAAACGCGCGTCGGTGAGGATCGGCACGTCCTTGCCCCAGGGGATGAACTTAAGCGCCGACGTCAGTTGGTAGGTCTCTTCCATGCCCGTGCCCATGGGCCCGACGCCGGCCAGAACCAGCACATTGCCGGGCTGTATCTTCTCGCCTTCCAGGCCCTTGAGCGCGCGAATCGCTGCTCGCTCCGAGCTGAAGACGCGCGCCGCGCCTCGATGCCGGTAGACGCCGTCGGCGTCGACGACCGAGGGGTCTATGGCCGTAGCTTTGATGACCGAGCCTTCCGGCGCGATATTGCCGACCGGGAAAACCACGGTGCTGGTCAAGCCGCGGGCGCGCGCCCGGTCGGGCGACATGATGACATCGTCGGGGTCGATGCCGTCGTTATCGCGCAGGCGCTCGCGGGCCAGCCGCCGGCGTTCGCTGCCTTCCCACCAGTCCAGGAGGGTATCGAGCTTGTCGCCGGTCACCGTCAGCGCTTCGGTATTCAGCAGACCAAGACGGCGAAGGCGCAGCATCACTTCGGGCGCGCCGCCCGCCATGTAGACTTGCACGGTGGGGTGGTTGCGCGGCCCATTGGGCAGGGCGTCGACCAGGCGCGATGTGCTGCGGTTGATGCGAATCCAGTCTTCGACCGTCGGCGGTTTTAGCCCGGCGGCATGGGCGATGGCCGGGATATGCAGCAGCAAATTGGTAGAGCCGCCGAAGGCTGAATGCGCGAGCATGGCGTTTTCCAACGCGGCCGGCGTGATGATATCGGCCAGGGTGGTCCCGGTCGCTTTCAGCTTGAGCAGCGCCAGGGCCGAGCGGCGCGCGTTATCCAGCCAGACCGCCTCGCCTGAAGGGACCAGCGCGCTATGGGGCAGGCTCATGCCGAGCGCCTCCGCCACCACCTGCGATGTGGCTGCCGTGCCCAGGAATTGGCAGCCGCCGCCGGACGAGCCACAAGCCTTGCAGCCCATCTCCGCGGCGTAATCCAGGCTGATCAAGCCGTGGGCGAAGCGCGCGCCAATCGTCTGCACCGTGCCGGCGTCTTCAGCGCCCTCCGCCGGCAGGGTCACGCCGCCGGGCACGATGATGCCGGGGAGATCGCCGCAGCCCGCCAGCGCGATCATAGCGGCGGGCAAGCCCTTGTCACAAGTCGCCACGCCCATAACGCCGTCGCGCGTCGGCAGCGAGCGGATCATCCGCCGCATCACTACGGCGGCATCGTTGCGATACGCAAGGCTGTCCATCATGCCGCTGGTGCCTTGCGAACGCCCGTCACAGGGGTCGGAGCAGTATATCGCGAAGGGTATAGCGTCCTGCTCGCGGATCGTCTCCGCCGCTTCCTTGACGAGCAGGCTGATCTCCCAGTGCCCGGTATGATACCCCAGCGCGACCGGGCGGCCGTCTTCGGCGCGCAAGCCGCCCTTCGTGCTGACGATGACGTACTGCTCGCGATTGACCTCTTCCGGATGCCAGCCCATGGCCACATTCTGCGTCATGGCGAAGAGGTTGCCGCTGGCTTCGTTAAGCAGCATGTCCTCGTCAAAAGGCAGCCGGCCCTCTCGGCCCTGGCCGCGCGTGCGGGTGGTCGGCAGCAGCTCCGCGCCGCCGTAGATCTCGCTTTGCATGAGCTCTCACCCCTCAATCTGATACTGGACAACTTACGTTTCGTAGGGGCGACTTATTAGGTCGCCCGCACTACATTGGAAAGCCTTCGGGCGACCTAATAAGTCGCCCCTACGACAATACAAAACTCTCTGTGCCCTCTGTGCCTCTGTGGTAAAAATACCTGTGACTGCTTCTCAGCACACAGAGCGGATTATGACACAAATGCGATTTGCAAATCAAACCGCCGTCGTCACCGGCGCGGGCGAGGGCATCGGCTACGAAGTAGCGCGGCAATTCTGTGCGGAAGGCGCGAATGTGCTGCTGAACGATATCGTGCCGGCGCGCGCGCATCAGGCCGCCGACGCCATCGCTGCGGAAACCGGCGCGGACTGCCGCGCCATCCCGGGCGATGTCGCCGATGTCGACACCGTGCGTTCTTTCGTTGCCGAGGCGGTCGCGCGCTTCGGCCGGCTGGATGTCTGCGTCTGCAACGCCGGTCTGACGTCCTGGGGCGATTTCTACGATTACGAGCCAGCGGACTTCGACCGCGTCGTCAATGTCAATCTGCGCGGGACTTACTTCCTGGCGCAGGCGGCCGCGCGCCAATTCCGCGAACAAGGCGGGGGCGGCCGCATCGTGCTGATGTCATCCGTGACCGGGCATCAAGCCGTGCCCTACCTTAGCGCCTACGGCATGACCAAAGCGGCTCTGGAAATGATGGCGCGCAATTTGGCGCTGGAGCTGGGCGCGGCGGGGATCACCATCAATTGCGTGGCGCCGGGCGCGGTCGTCACGCCGCGCAATCTGAATGACGACCCGAATTACGAAGAGACCTGGGCGAAGCTGACGCCGCTGGGCCAGGCGATCCAGCCCGCCGATATCGCCAACGCCGCGCTATTCCTGGCTTCGCCGGCTTCGGCGCGGATCACCGGGCAGACCATCGTCGTTGACGCCGGCTGGACAAGCACCAGTCCGATACCGGATATGGAGTACGGTCGAGATTACGAGAACTGAGCCGAGCGGACTAAGCGGCGGTTGCAGGTTCCGCATCGGCGGAGGGCGTCTGCCTGCGCCGCCCGCGCAGGATGTCATTGCCCAGCCAGCCCAAGCCCAGCAGCGCCAGACCCGCGCCGCCGGCAATCATCGCTTCGCGCTGCTCAACAAGCAGGCGCCGCCGCTCAATATCCGCCGCCATCAAGCCGTGCGCCTCGGACTTGCTTTCCAGCGCCACCTCGCCGCCTTCCCGGTGAATCTGCGCTGCTGGATTCGCCGCCAGCTGATTGGACAAGTCCAAATAGCGCAAGCCGCCATAAGCCGCCAGCAGCAGGCCTACGACAATGGCCGTGAAGAGCAAACGCTCCAAAATTCCCATATAGGCGATGTTTCGCATTTGCCTCACCTGAACAGCATTCATTGCCAATTGCGCCGCGACTATCTACAATAGGCGCATTCATTTGAGGGCTCATTCTACGGAATCAAGGCATGACAGACAAGCTCGTATCGGTTGGCGTCGTCGGAACCAGTTGGTGGGCGGACGCCATGCACCTGCCCGCGCTAGACAGCCATCCGGGCGCGCGCATGCTCGCCATTTGCGGCCGCGACCGCGCCAACGCCCGGAAGATAGCCGAAACTTGGGGCATCCCGCAGGTCTACACCGATTACGCCGAGATGATCGAGCGGGCCGACCTGGACGCGGTGGTCATCTCGACCCCGAACAGCACACATTATCCTATCGCCATGAAAGCCATGGAGCGTGGCTTACACGCACTCTGCGAGAAGCCCATCGCAATGACCTACGCGCAAGCCCGTGAAATGGCGGAGGCGGCGGAAGCCAAACAACTCAAGACCCTCGTGCCTTTCACCTATCGCTATATGCCGACGGCGCGCTATCTCAAGGAGCTTATCGACAGCGGTTACCTGGGCCGGCCCTACCATCTCAATATGCGCTACTACACCGGCTATGCGCGGCACGGCGATTATCGCTGGCGCTTCGACCGCAAGATCGCCGGCGCCGGCGTCGTCGGCGACCTGGGTCCGCACTTTCTCTACCTGGCTGATTGGTTCTTCGGCGAGATCACCGCAATCAGTTGTCGCCTCAGTTACACCGCGCCGCGCCCGCCGCTGGACCCGCAGGGGAATGCTTACGAAGTACTCGATGACGCCTGCATGCTCACAGTGGAATTCGCCAATGGCGCCTTTGGCATGATCCACTGCACCGCCCTCTGTTACGAAGACACGCCCTTCGGCCAGACCCATCATATGGAATTCCACGGCTCGGAAGGCACGCTCTACAGCCACACCGACTGGGACAAGACGCAGCAAGTCAAAGGCGCGCGTGTAGGCGAGGGCAGGGTCAGCGAGTTGCCGATTCCGGATCGGATCTGGGGCAATGCCCGCCGCGATACCGTACACAATACATACCGTGACATGTTTCGCAGCGAGGACTTTATGATTCGCGGTTTTATCAACGCCATCATCAACGACAGCGCGCTCTCGCCGGATTTCCACGACGGCGCGCGCATGCAGCGGCTGATCAGCGCCGCGGTGCAAAGCCACGAGACCGGCCGCCGCGTCGAAGTGGCCTCAATCGTCGAGTGAACGGACCTAAGGCCAAGTGGGTCACGTAAAGATTAGCCACAGAGTACACAGAGAAAAACAGAGGACACAGAGGTATCAATATTTGTTCGACGCTCGCGCTATGCATTTCGCTGCCAGATTTACGAATCTGGCGCTACCCCTATATCCTTAATCAGCATGACTCGGTGTACTCATTTTTTTCTCTGTGTACTCTGTGGCAAATGTTTTTGACGATGAAGGCGTGACTGAGGGAAAGCCTATGCGACTGGAAGGCAAAGTGGCGCTCGTGACTGGATCGGCGCGCGGCATCGGCAAGGGCATCGCGCAGCGTTTCGCCGCGGAAGGCGCGCGCGTCGGCATCCTGGATTTGCAGGCGGACGCTTGCCGGGCGGCGGTGGACGAGATTGAAGCGGCGGGCGGCTCGGCGCTGGCAGTCGCCGCCGATATCAGCGATCCGGCGCAGGTCGAGGCGGCGGTTGGCAAGCTGGCCGATCAGTTTGGCACGGTGAACGTCTTGGTCAACAATGCGGCGGTGATGCCGGTCGGCGCGCTACACGAAACGAGCCTGGCCGATGTCGATCGCTGCCTGGCGGTTAATCTGCGCGGGACTTATCTGGTGTGCGCGGCCGTCGTGCCGGGCATGATTGAAGCCGGCGGCGGCAGCATCATCCATATCGCCAGCGTGACCGGCGTCATCGGCCTGCCGCGGCTGGCTGTCTATTCGATGACCAAGGGCGCCTTGATCGCGCTGGCCCGCGCCATGTCCACGGACTACGCCGCGCAGGGCATCCGCACTAACAGCGTATCGCCGGGCACCATCGATTCGCCGATGCTGCATGATTTTGTGGCTTGGCAGAGCGATCCGGAAGGGCTGCTGCGCCAATACGACGCCATGCATCCGCTGGGCCGGGTCGGCAGCATCGCCGAGGTGGCCAATGTCTGCCTGTTCCTGGCCTCGGACGAAGCCAGCTTTGTCACCGGCGCCAACTACACGGTGGACGGCGGACTGAGCGTGAAAGGCGAGCAGCCGCAAGATTAGCCACAGAAGAAACCGGTTGGGGCGCCTCGGGGGGTGGGCCGCCCGCAAAATGCTTTTTTTGTATAAGAGTTGGGGTCAAGGTGAAATAAATGAGGTGTTCTCAAATTATGAT
>VXLV01000051.1:9977-16299 GCA_009841405.1 Chloroflexota bacterium
TTCTCGCTTTTTGTCTGGGGGGCCCGGTTTTCTTAAACATAAACACATAAAAACCCGGGTGGGGCGCCCGCGTTGACGCCCCCGCCCGCAAATGGCTTTAATTGAATAGGAGTAGCTGCCAAGGAGAAAGATATGAGTGATTCGCCATTTCTGATTCGTTATCACCATCCCGGTGAGGGCGCGCGGCTTGGCGTGCTGCGCGGCGAAACCGTGCATGACGTCAGCCACTGCTTTCCGGCGCTGGCAGACGTCTTCCGCGACTCCCTCGGCGATGTCGCCGGCTTGATTGGGGCGGTGTCGCGCGCCGCGGACGACTCTTCCCGCCGCTTCCCCGCCAGCGACCTGGACAGCCCGCCCGCCCCCGATTCGCCGCACTGGCTGCCGCCGCTGGACGAGCAGGAGGTCTGGGCCGCTGGCGTCACCTACCTCGACAGCCGCCGCGCCCGCCAGGAGGAAGCGGCCGATGGCGGCGATGTCTACGCCCGCGTCTACACGGCCGAGCGCCCGGAGATTTTCTTCAAGGCGTCGTCCAAGAATACTGTCGGCCACCTGGACGCGGCCGGCTTCCGCGCCGACTCGAACTGGAATGTTCCGGAACCGGAACTGGGGCTGGTCGTAAACCCGGCTATGGAAATGCTGGGCTTCACCATCGGCAATGATATGAGCAGCCGCGATATTGAAGGCGCCAACCCGCTTTATCTGCCCCAGGCGAAAGTCTACACCGCCTCTTGCGCGCTCGGTCCCGGCATATTGCTGGCGCCTTCGCTTGACTGGCCCGCCGCCACGATCAGCCTGGACATAAGCCGCGGCGGCGCCATGGTGTTTAGCGGCTCGGTCTCCACCGACCAGATCAAGCGGACGATTCCCGAGTTGCTTGACTACTTGGGGCGCAGCAATACTTATCCCGCCGGCGTTTTCCTGCTGACCGGCGCTGGCATCGTGCCGCCCGCCGACTTCACGCTGGCTGTCGACGATGTCGTCCGCATCAGCATCGACGGCATCGGCGCGCTGCAGAACCGCGTCATCAAGGTCTGAATATACTTTAGAGGCACAGAAGTAATCGAAGGCAAGTAAGCGATAGACATGCTCGCGAAACGGAATCCCCAAAATAATCGCGTGCGTGTAGGGGCGAGCCATTGGCTCGCCCGCAAGTCTCACAATTTATAGGACTTGATTTGTACGACATGCTTGCGCTTGCTGAGGGCGGAAAGTAAAGCCGGGGAGGTTAGGGCCGTCGCCCACAGTGATCGTAATGTTCATTTCGGGCGACCTGATAGGTCGCCCCTACACAAGACGCGGCGCGGATAGCAACCGCAGCAGTCGGCGATTAATTTTCTGCGCTCTCTGCGCACTCTGTAGTTAGAAACGGAGACGAAAGCGCTGCCATGAAAATCACAGCCATCGAAACCTTGCAATGGAAAGCCTATCCGCGCCTGCTGACGGTACGCGTCCACACCGACAGCGGCATCATCGGCCTGGGCGAGACCGCCGACAAGATCCCGGGCGCCAAAGCCGCGCTCCACGGCACGGTCGCGCCCCTCATCCTGGGCCAGGATCCGCTCGACATCGAGGGGCTCTGGCGCTTTGTGATGGACAACATCATGTATCACGGCTATGCCGGCGCCGAGACGCGCGCGCTGTCCGCTTTTGAAGTCGCGCTTTGGGACATACTCGGCAAACATTACGGCGCGCCGCTCTATCACCTGCTTGGCGGCAAAACACGCAGCGAAATCCCCACCTACAACACTTGCATCGGCTTTGGCCAAATCCAGGACTACGCCGCCTGGCACGAAGACGCCGGCGCACTGGCGCGGAGCCTGATCGATGAAGAAATCTACGCCATGAAAATATGGCCCTTTGATCGGTTCAGTGAGCGCAGCTTTGGACAGCGCATCGCGGCAGCCGAAATCGAGCAGGGCCTGACGCCAATCCGGCAGATACGAGATGCCGTCGGCGACCGTATGGACATCGGCATCGAATTCCATTTTCGCTGGAATCGCGTGTCAATGGAGCGTATCGCCCGCGCGCTGGAGCCCTACAATATCCTCTTCCTGGAGGAGGTCCTGGCGCCGGTCTATCCCGACGAAATCAAAGCGCTGTCCCAGAAAACCAGTATCCCCATCGTCGGTTCCGAGCTGCTGATGACGCGCTGGCAATATTGCGACTGGCTGGGGAAAGGCGTCTCGCAAATCCTGATGACCGACGCGGTCTGGAACGGCGGCATTGCGGAAACGCGCAAGATCGCTAACCTGGCGGAAACCTTCGGCGTGCCCATCGTCTTGCACAATATCGCCGGCGCTATCTGCCACGCGGCTTGCATGCACCTCGGCGCGCACATCCCCAACTTGTATTACGTGGAATCGGTCCGCGCTTTCTATAAGGAGTATTTCGACGTGCTGACGGACTTCATGCCGACAGTATCCGACGGGCATCTGAACATCCCCGAGGGCCCGGGCCTGGGCGTCAATCTGCGCGATAAGGCATTGCAGCGGGATGACCTTATTCGGCAGGTCTCCGATGGCGACGGACTGGCGCGCGGCCGCCGCGCCATGGGCGATCACTGGGCGGTGGAAGCGATCCGCTGACCTGGACTCGTCCCCGCATAACGCGAAATTTGAAAAAGCCCCAAGATATGATATACTCTGCTCCACTCAAACGGCAGATTGCTTTGTCGGCGGGGAGATAGACGTGAATGCCAACCGAAAAGTTTGGTGATTGACGTTCGACATTGGCCGCCATCGAATGTCGATTGAGGCGACATGGTGCAAAAGTCGCGCTTGGCAAAATAGAATTGGATACGTTATAGTATCTTCTGAGAGCGCTCTCAAACGCAAATCTGGTCTCGCCAGGCGACACGCCTGAGACAACGTTCACCAAGTGATGGAGGAAACACGAAATGAAGAAGTTGCTTCGCTTAATCCCGGTGCTGCTCTTGGCGCTGGGTGTCATGATTGCCGGAATCGGCGGCGTCGGCGCGCAAGACCAGCTGACTTTCAGCATGGTCAGCCACGGCGGTATCGGCAACCCCTTCTGGGTCGTCGTAATCAAGGGTATGGAAGATGCCTGCGCGCTGCTGAACGCGGACTGCGCCTGGCTGTCTGACCCGGTAGACAATATTGATGATATGGCTGGCTATTGGGACGATGCTTTGGCGCGTAACAATGACGGCATCGGCACCACGGTTCCGAATCCGGAAGTTATCCGCGATGGCGTCAATCGCGCCGCGGAGGCCGGCATTCCGGTGATCGTCTTCAACACGGCCGATCCTAACGCTGGTACGCCGGACGCGCTGCCGACACTCTTCTACATCGGCGCCAACGAATTCCTCGGCGGGCGTTCCAACGCCAATGCCGTGCTTGACGCAGCCGACATGGCCGGCGTCGAAATCGCCAAGGGCGTCTGCCCGATCCAGGAAGTCGGGCACAGTGGTTTGGAAGCTCGCTGCGCCGGCGTCCGCTCGGTCTTTGAAGAAGCCGGCATCCCGCTGGATCAGCTGACCATCAACAACGATGTCACTGCTTCCGCCGGTACTTTCGCCGACTACTTCAACGCCAACCCCGATACCAACGCCGTATTCAGCCTGGGCCCGAACCCGGCCAGCTCGCTGAACCTGTACATTCAGGAATCTGGCGTCATGGCTGGCGATATCTTCGCCACCACGCACGACACCAGCGCTGAGATCTATGAAATGATCCAGAACGGCTACCTGATCCAGGCGATCGACCAGCAGCCCTACTTGCAAGGTTTCGAGACCATCATGTGGCTCTACCTGAACAGCCAGTTCCAGATGGCGCCGGGCGGCGACATCTTGACCGGCCCGGGTGTCATCGACGGCGGCAACGTTGATGCCATCATCGAACTGACCGCTCAAGGTTATCGCTAAGCCGACCGCGGCAATCGCAGTGGGTGGGGGAGGAATCCCCCGCCCATTTTCTGGTTTCCTGTTTTGTCCCGCGCGGTCTGCAGCCGCACATCCAGCCCCGTATAAATTATTCCTCATTGCCATTTAGACAAAGTCGAGAAAATGCTTATGATGCAGGCTTATATTGAAGGCAAGCGCGAAGCTTCAACCATCGGCAGTCTCGTCGCGACACTGGCGTTTTTCTTTGGAATCCTAGGCATCGCCATCGCTTTCGGCACGTTTTTCGGCTGGATTCCGCTAGGCGAGCGGGCGCAGATTTTGCGCAGCGACTTTAATACCATCGAGCGTATCGTCACCGTAATTAGCCTGGTCTACGCCGTCTGCTGTTTGCGCACGTCCTACGGGCTCTTCGTTCGCGAACAAGCCAGCCTCCGCTGGTCGCAGTGGATGATGTTCTTCTCCGTAATGATCGGCGGCGCGATTCTGCTCAGCGTCGCCATTCCCGTTGGCTTGAAGTTTTCGCTGCTGCTGGGGCAGGTGGACGACCTGCGGACGCTAATCAGCCAGGACGCGAGCGGCTTGGCGGCGCTGTCGCTGTCAGTCGGCGAGGGGCTGATCAGCATTTGCCTGTTCATCATCGCGCTGCTGGCGCTGCTGGCGCTGCTGGTGTTTTTGATTCCGCCGCTCGAGCCAATGCGGGACCGGCCCGGCACGCGCTGGATCGTCTCCCCGCCGCGTAAATTCGTCCAGGCGATACTGTCCGTGCTCGGCGTAGGCGTCATCTGCTTTCTGGTTGCCGGCGCAGCGGTCGTGCCTGATTACCCCGGCCAGACGACCATCAGAGACGCTGAGAATCATCGCCTGCTCGCCGGCTTGCTATTTTTCTTGCCGGCCTTCTTCGCATACCGCGTCGTTCGCCAGGTGGAAGAACAGTCGGATGAGTTGCGGCGCGCGCTGGCCCTGACGCCCGGCAAGTTTATCCGCGCCGAGCTAGCCAAGTCGCCCAGCGCCGGCGCCATCATCGGTTTCGTCGCGATTCTCATGGGCTTCACCATGGCGACCGATCTCTTCCTCGAGCCGAGCTCGGTGGCGTCCTTCCTTAGCAACGTGGCCACCAAAGGCGTCATCGCTATCGGCGTCACCTACCTGATGATCTCGGGCGAATTCGACTTGTCAGTCGGCTCGATCCTGGGCGTTACAGCGCTGTCCTTCATGAACTTCATGACCCACGGCGCGCCCGTTTTCGGCGTGGTCGGCCCGATACCGGCCGCCTTGCTCGCCATTTTCATCGCCTTTATTCTGGGCGCAATCAACGGCGTCCTCCTGATATCGACGCGAATACCTTCTTTCATTGTCACGCTGGGCACAATGCTCGCTTTCCGCGCCATTACCCTGGTCGCCATCGCCGGCGGGCGTATCCTGCGCTACAGCGATCATCACGAAGCGCTGCCCGTGATTGGCATCAGCAACATCGTTTTCATCGTTCTGGCGGTGATCGGTCTGGCAGTCGTCGCCTTCACCGCTTATCGCGTCCTGCCAGCGCTCTACCGCGGCGCGCAACATGCCTGGTCCATCCGCACGAACAATGGCGATTTCGGCACCAGCGGCGCCATTATTCGTGGCTTGGTCCTGCTGGTGGTGGCGCTGCTTTTGCTGGCTATCGTCATGTGGCTGGTTGCGGTGCTTTCGTATCACGGCAGCGCCAGCGGCGGGCAAATGGTCGAGGTCGGCTACTTCGACCTGTTTAACGGTCGCGTGCTCGCCATTGGCGAAGAAGGCGACTTCTTCCACATGCAGATACCGCGCAACGCCAACGTGCGCTTGGCGATCGTCTGGTGGTTCATCTTTGTCGTGATCTTCCACATCGTGCTCACCAGCACCTCATTCGGCAACAGTATATTCGCCACCGGCGGCAACGAAGGCGCGGCGCGCGCGCAAGGCGTCAATGTCGACCGCGTCAAGCTGCAGAATTTTGTCATCGTCGCCTTGTTAACCGGCATCGCCGCCATTTATGAAACGGCGCGAAACCCGGGCGTAGACCCGCTGAAAGGCACCGGCTGGGAGCTTGAGGTCATCGCCATGACGGTGATCGGCGGCGCCTTGCTGACCGGCGGTTACGGCAGCGTCGTCGGCTCGCTGCTGGGCGCGCTGATTTTCGGCATGCTGCAGACCGGGCTCGTCCTGGTCGGCATTGAGTCGCGGCTGTTCTCCGGCACGATTGGCGTCATCATCATTGCGGCGGTTGTGCTGAATACGCTGGTCCGCGGCGCGCGACAGAATTAGCCGCGCGGCGTCGTTCGCGAGCGAATGTATGTAGGGGCGAGCCACTGGCTCCCCCCGGGGCGCTCGCTGACGACCGTGTGTAGGGGCGAGCCGGGGGCCGGCCCCCCAAAGGCGGATAGGGTGCATCATAAAAACAACGGGGTTAGAAAGACTTTGTGATGGAAAAAAAAAACAAAA
>VXLV01000035.1 GCA_009841405.1 Chloroflexota bacterium
GTACTTCCACGAGTCTGGCAAAAGCCCCTCCCTCTTTATGGGGGAGGGGTTTGGGGTGGGGGTCGCCGCCGCCTGATATATACCGGCTGCAATTTCCGCTGCGGTTCCTGGTATATGGCGCGATCAAAGGACTCATTGAAGCCGCTGATCAGACCGCGCAAGTGCTCCCGCGCATATTGAAGGCGTTTCTTCACGGTCGCCAAGGGGATCTTTCGCCGTTCCGATATCTCCCGCTGAGACTCCCCGCGCAAGTAGTAATCTTGTGTGAGCTCGCGCTCTTTCACCGGCAGCGCCGCCACCGCCAGGCGCACGCGCTGCCGCAGCTCCGCCGCTTCCACCTGCGACTCGGGCGTGGGCGCCGACGACGCCAGCGCTTCCTGGCCGTCGATGGTTTCGACCCGCGGCCCTTGTCGGCGCAGGACGCGGTCGGCTTTGCTGTAGGCGATGCGCTTTAGCCAGGCAGGAAACGCGCTGACATCCTGCAATTGCTCAATGTGCTTGAAAGCGGCGAGGAAGGCGTCCTGGGCGGCGTCTTCTGCCAGCTGCGCATTGCTCAAGCGGCTGTAGGCCACGCCGTAGACCATCCCCTGGAAATCACGTACCAGGTGATCAAAGGCATGATTGCGCTCCCTCATGTCTGCCGACTGCGCTTCTTGCACCCAATCACGATATGTCTTCATGCGGACGCTTTCCGCGCGCCGAAAACCGCCGGCTACTGCGAACAAACCGGACACCGTTGACGATTATCGTGGCGCCAACGACTTTTGTCAAATTGAAGCCAACTGAAATCCCTTGCGACTTAAATTTATACAGCTTGCAAAGCGCAAATGCTCACACGAGGCGGCTGCGCTTGCCCTGCCTGTGCGAAGCAAATGATTCAAGCGCGCAAGACGAAGTTCGCGTCTGCCCGGCATCACTTCCGCCAAGGTCCGAATTCGCGTAGGAATCCAGCCGCCAAATGCCTGTCGGGGCGGTAATTATTAGACACTTTAAGTTCCCAAATATCATTTCACGTAATTATTATGTGTTAAGCACATTTCAATAAGTTGACGTGTGTATAGTAACGAATAGCGCACTGAAACATGGCATTGTGACATGGGTTGGACCTGCCCGATGCCGCGCTGATTGCAGCCGGCTGGTTGCCGTTAACGCCGGAATCGACTTACATAATTCGGGAGTAGTGATTGCGATATGAAGAAGTTGGACCGACGCATTAAGCGCACCCGACGGCTATTGAGTGAGGCTCTGGTCAGCCTGACGCTTGAGTCCAGTTATGATGAGATCTCCATCAGAAGTCTTACGCAGCGCGCGGACGTCGGCTATGCTACATTCTATCGCCACTTCAAGAGCAAAGATGAACTTCTGTCCTATTGCATACGCGAGCTCGTGCGCGAGCTTCAGAATGCAATCAAACCCGAACATTCGAATTACGAGGCGTCCTTGCATGTCTACAAGCTTGTCATGCGTTACAAGAAGACGTGCCGGCTCGCGCTAAGCCTGCCTGACGATCACCCCGCCTGGGTGCAAATATGGGCCGAAATCCGGGAATGGATGATCGAAATTTACAGCGCGCGCGACGAAACCAATATCCCGCAGGAGATTGCGCTGAACCATCTGGTCAAGTCTTGCAAGGAGTTGGTGCGTTGGTGGTTGTTTCATGGCCAGGGGTATTCGCCAGAGCAGATGGCCACCATGCAGAGCGAACTGGTGTTGGATGTGATCAATAACGTAGCGCTTGATTCCCGCAACCGGGTGACGAATACGCCGACACCGTAGCCGAGCGATAAACAAGCCCGGTACGGACAAGCTCTTTTTGGAGAGCTCGGCCGGTTGCGCCGCGCGGCTCAGCCAGCCGTCATCACCTGGAACGCCGTAGCAGTTCCAGCGAAGCGACGCCGATGATGCCCAGCTGAACGAGGATCGCCGCGCCCAAGGGCAACAGCCCGGCCCATATCCGCCTATCGTTTAGATTTGCGCGGCTGTCGCTTGCTCCCGGCGTCGGCGCCAGCGCCACATCGATACGAAGCGCACTGGTGGGCGAAGGCGTCGCCGCGCTGGCAATCGGCGTGTCGGTGGCGGACGCTGTATGCGTTGCCGGCGCCGTCGCTGTGGCGGTCGGCGCTGCGCTGGTCGGCGTAAATGTGCCATCTTGGGGCGGCACCAGGAATACTTCGCCCGGCTGCAAGTAGCGAATGTCGTCCCAAGTCAGATTGTTCAGCGCCAACATCGCCGGTATATCGTCCCAGGTGTAGCCGTAAATCAGCGCGATGTCGCCTATGGTATGCCCCGGCTGCACCTCGTGCTTGATATTGCCGTATTCGTCCAGCCCAACCGCAAACGAACGCGGACGATTTACTGGCGCGTCGCCGCTGCTGGCGCTGCTGCCGCTGGCTGACGACAGACGACCCTGCGAGTTGCCGAACACCAATACAAACGCGGTGCGCCCGCCGACCGAGGCGCTGCCGATGCCAATCTTGTCAAAATTCGGGCTGACCAAACCAGCAAAATGCACCGGCGAGTTCAGCCACCAGTTCCAGGCCGCTTCCGGGCTTGCGCTTGTTCCCAGGTAGATATTTTCCCCCACCCAGCTTGAAGGAAAGCCGGCCGCTTGGGCGCGCGTTCTTACATCGGCGCCATCGAACTGGACATGCGCTACGCGGTTGTTCTCCGCCATCCAGCGCGCGTGATTGTCCGCGGCGGCGGCAAGCGCCGGATGGACCGCGTAGGCCGGCAATCCTCGCGCGGCGCGCAAGCTATTGGCCCGCGCCAACAGAAAACTCGCAGCGTCCTGCGCCGTTGCGAATTGAGCGGCGCTGAACAGCAACAATAGCATAGCCAGGGCAATCGGTTTCATTAACACATTTTAGCAACGAAGCCCGTGCCTTTCATCTGACGGTTTCCCGCCGCGCGCTCTCGCCGAATCTGCATGGCGCAACCCGGCCCGGCAGCTATAATCGGGGCAATCGAATGGACTCTGACATGAGCGTCTTATACATAAACGGCGAATTCGTTGACGCGGACAGCGCGTCAGTCCCGGCGCGTGATTTGGCGATCCTGCGCGGATTCGGCGTTTTTGATTATTTGCGCACCTATGGCGGCGTGCCCTTTCAGCTGGGCGCGCATCTGCGCCGACTGCAGCGCTCCGCCGCTCTCATTGAGCTGGCTTGCCCCTGGGACCTGGAAACGCTGGGCGAAATCGTTCTGGAGACGCTGCGCCGCAACAGCTTTGTGGAGGCGGGCATTCGCTTGGTAGTCACCGGCGGCGACAGCCCAAACAGCTTCATGCCGGGCGGGGATTCACGCTTGCTGGTGATGGCGACCGCCCTGCAATACATGCCGGCGGCCGTTTATCAGCGCGGCGCGGGCGTCGCCACCGTCGAGCAGCATCGGCACTTGCCGGAAGCAAAGACGATCAATTACATCCCCGGCATCATGGCGCAAAGGCGAGCGCCGGACGCCATCGACGCGATCTATTGCGTCGATGGCCTGGTCGTCGAAGGCACGCGCAGCAATATATTCATCTTCAAGGACGACCGCTGGATCACGCCTGACGCGGGACTGCTGCCCGGCATCACTCGCGCCGAAGTCATCAAGTTGCTGGGGCGCGACGGGCGGCTCGAATTGCGCGCTATCACGCTAGACGAGTTTTACAGCTCCGACGAAATCATCTTGACTTCGACCACCAAAGAGATCGTGCCCATCGTTCAGGTTGACGACGTGACAATTGGCGCCGGCGCGCCGGGCGAAAACAGCCGCCGGCTCATGCGTCAGTGGCGCGAAATGACTGACGCCTACGCGCTGGCCGGACGTGTCTGATGCCAAGCGGCGCTGTGCGCTTCTAGCTTTTGGACAGTTGAATGTTGCTATGCTATAATCGCGCTATATCCGTATCGTAAGTATGAGAGCCGACTATGGCGGACAATGAACAGGTCACGCGCCACGAACGCGAAATTGGCGAACTGCGCGGCAAGCTTGACAGTCTGGCGACCAAAGACTTCGTCCGCCAGGTGGTGCAAGAGCAGACGCAGCAGCTGAACAAAAAGATTGAAGAGATGCGGCTGCACATCGACAGCAGAATAGACGAGATGCGGCTGCACAACGACAGCAAGATTGATGAAATGCGCGCGCACACCGACAAGAAGATTGATGATATGCGTGCGCACAACGACCGCAAGATTGATGACGTGCGGGCGCATTACGACCAGAAGTTTGACCAAATGTTCGCGGAATTACGCGCGCTCAATGATAAGCAACATCGCATTACCGGCGCGGCTGACTTCCTCAAATCGGCGCTGCCAATGTTGATCAGCGTCGTCACTTTGATCGTGCTAATCGTTAGTCTGCTCGCCGGCAAAGGCTAGCCGCGCTTGACACTCATCCTCATTTTCAGATAGTTATTTTGCGACGGAAAACTCGGCGCTAGTCTTGGCGCGCACCGCGTCCAGCGTCGCGCCCGGCATCAGCTCGACCAAGCGCATCCCGCCCGCGTCAAAAGCGAAAACCGCCAACTCCGTAATCAGCAGATCGACGGCCGCCACCGCCGTCAGCGGCAGGCTGCAGCGCTCGACGACCTTGGCGCCGCCATCGCGGTTGCAATGCGTCATCGTGATGATCAGGCGCCGCGCGCCGCTGGCCAGGTCCATCGCGCCGCCCACGCCCAGCACCGGCTTGCCCGGCGCCGCCCAATTCGCCAGGTTCCCGTCTTGGTCGACTTGTAAGCCGCCCATCACCGCCACATCAACATGCCCGCCGCGGATCATGGCGAAGGAATCGGCGCTGTCGAAGTAGCTGCTGCCGGGCAGCGCGGTCACGGGCGCTTTGCCGGCGTTGACTGGATAATCAAGCGCGCCGCCCGCTTCCGGCGCCGGCCCCACACCCAGCATGCCATTCTCCGTATGCAGGATGATGCCGTGCTCGGGCCTGATCAAATCGGCGATCAGCGTGGGGATGCCGATGCCAAGATTGACAACATCGCCCGCTTGCAACTCCGCCAGGGCGCGGCCCGCGATCGCCAGCCGCTGCGGGCTGGCGCTGCCGCGCAAAGCGCCGACATCGGCCGACGTACCCAGCTCAGCCGGCGTCGTCCGCGCCTCCACCAGATAATCGACATAATTGCCGCTCGTATGTACATGATCGGGTTCGAGCGCGCCCAGCGGCACAATCTCTTCCGCCTCTGCGATGACCAGGTCGGCGGCCGTCGCCATCGCTTTGTTGAAGTTCTGCTCGGTCATGCGGTACACGAGATTGCCCGCTGTATCGGCGCGGCGCGCGCGAATCAATGCGATATCAGCCTGCAGCCCAGGCACAAAGACATGCGGCCGGCCCCGGATAAGCCGCGTCTCGGCATCTTCGGCCAGTGCCGTGCCCGCGGCAGTCGGCGTATAGAAACCACCGATGCCGGCGCCGCCCGCCCGTATCGCCTCCGCCAGCGTGCCCTGCGGCAGCAGCTCATACTCGATGTCGCCGCTCATCGCTGCTTCAACGACCTCGCGGTTGCTGGTGAAATATGAGCCGATTGCCTTCTTGATTTGCCCGTTGCGAAGCAGTCTTCCGCCGCCCAGCCCCGGCTCGCCGATATTGTTGGCGATGTACGTGAGGTCGCGGACCGCCGTCTCTGCCAAAGCGTGCAGCAGGTGTACCGGCGTGCCGGTCATGCCAAAGCCGCCGACCATCATAACCGCGCCCGACGAAACCAGTCGTGCCGCCTCAGCCGCGCTCACTTGCGCTACGCGCTTCATGACCGATCCGCCGGCATTTTGATCAGCGTCGCCTCGCCCTGGCCAACGCCCACGCAGAGCGTCGCCAGCCCATAACGCATCGTTTCGCCGGCAGCCGCGCGCCGCCGCATCTCATGCAGCAGCGTGGTCAAGATGCGCGCGCCGGAGCAGCCCAGCGGGTGCCCCAGCGCGATGGCGCCGCCGTTGACATTGGTGATCGCCTCGTTCAATCCCAACTCGCGCATGACCCCGATCGCCTGGACCGCGAAGGCTTCGTTTAGCTCGGCCAAGTCAATGTCCTCGATGCTGAGGTGGTGGCGCGCGAGCAGTTTCCGCGTCGCCGGCGCCGGGCCCAAGCCCATCACACGTGGATCGACGCCGACCGCCGCGCTGCCGATCCAGGTCGCCAGCGGTTCAATCCCCAGCTGCCGCGCCATTTCAGCCGTCGTCAGCACCAGCGCGCAAGCGCCGTCGTTCAGGCCGCTTGAGTTGCCGGCGGTCACGCTGCCGTTCTCGCGGAAGGCCAGGCGCAGCGCCGCCAGTTTCTCCAGGCTGGTCGCCACCTCGTAGCGGTCGCCCGCGCGATGCATGAATGGATGCTCATCAGTATCGACATTCAGGGCGTCGCCCTTTCGCTGCGGGATGCGGACCGGCGCGATCTCGCGCGCGAAATGGCCTGCGTTGATGGCGTTTACCGCCCGTTCCTGGCTCTGCAATGCGAAGCGGTCTTGCTGCTCGCGGGTGATCGCGCCGCCGCGAATCTCGCCGGCGCAACTCTTGTCAAATATGTTCTCGGCCGTCTCGCCCATGGCTTCCAGCGGATAGAGCGACGCCAGCCGCGGATTGGGGTAGCGCCAGCCCAGCGTGGTGTCCCAGCCGGTGATATTGCCCGGGGGACCGAAGCCGATGGGGTTCTTGGGCAGCGAGTAGGGGGCGCGGCTCATACTCTCGACGCCGCCGGCCACGAAGACATCGCCTTCGCCGGCTTTGATGGCGCGCGCCGCTTGATTGACCGCGGTCAAGCCGCTGGCGCAGAGGCGATTGACCGTGACGCCGGCGACTGTCTCCGGCAAGCCTGCCAGCAGCAGCGCCATGCGCGCCACGTTTCGATTGTCCTCGCCCGCCTGGTTGGCGCAGCCCAGAAAGACTTCTTCAATGTCTTCGGGGTCAACGCCGGCGCGTTCCACCGCCGCCGCGATCACATGCGCCGCTAAATCATCGGGGCGTACCGCTGAAAGCGCGCCGCGAATTCTGCCGATTGGCGTGCGAACCGCGCTGACGATGACGACCTCGCTCACGTCCGCCGCTCCGCGCGATCAGGTCCGCGACAATCAGCGCAGACGCCATAGAACTCCAGCAGGTGCCCGCTGATCTGCACATCAAGCTCGCGCTGCAAGTTGTTCGTCAACGCCTCCATCCCGCAGTTGTCAAACTCGAAGAAGCGCTTGCACTCGGTGCAGATGACGTGGTGGTGGTGCCCGCCGTGCATCATGACATAGGTCGGCGTCGCGCTGGTATGGATGTAGGTCGGGCGGATGAAACCGAGTTGCGTGAACAGTTCCAGCGTGCGGAAGACGCTGGCCCGCCCGATCGCCGGGTTGATGCGCTCGACCTTCTGCAGCACATCGGCCGACGTGATATGCCCGCGCTCCGCTTCCAGCACTTCCAGCACGGTCAGCCGCGCCTGCGTCAAGCGGTAGCCGGCTTGTTTCAAACTCTGAATATGGGGATTGTCCGCGGACATACGCAGTCGTGTTTTCGCCTCCACAAGTGAGCGCATTATACTCGATTTCCGCGGTCCGCTCACCCTGCTTGCGCGGCTGGCCCACGCAACTGCAACAAGTTTTCTTCACCACGAAGACACAGAGGACACAAAGCCTTGCTTGAAAATGAATGTTCGCTTCTCGCTCGGAAAGCGCCAGTTGTTTGGCTGACGGTCGCCGAAAAATCGTCAGCGAAAATTCAATGCTTCAATGTCAGCAAGAATTGGGCTTTTCCTCTGTGCTCTCTGTGGTCTCTGTGGTTAATCTTAGGTCTGGTAGTCCTCACCGCAGCGGATGCCGCCATTGAACCAATTGCCCTGCGCAACCGGCAGAATTCCGCTATGCTTGGGCGCATCGCCAAGAACAGCCGAGCAGAATCATGCGCGATGTAGTCGTCATCGGCGTCGGGCTCAGTGGACTGGCCGCCTGCTACCAACTCGAGAAATCCAGCCTGCGTTACACCCTCATCGAGGTCAAGCGGCGCGTCGGCGGAGGCATCCAGTCCTTCGCCGAGCGCGGCTTCGTCATGGACGCCGGCGCCTTTGCGCTGCACTCACTCGCCGACGAATCCTGGCTGGCTGAACTCGGCCTGAACGAGCAGATACACCCGCTCGCAGAAGACGCCTTTGTCTTCCGCAAGGGGACCGAGTCACTGGTTCGCGCCCTGGCCAACCCGCTGCGGGGCGGGCGGCTGATGCGCATGGCGGTCAGCTCCATCGGACGCTGGCGCGGCCGCTACACCATCTGTCTGGAAAACGGCCTGGTCTACGACGCCGGCGCGCTGATCCTGGCCGTTCCCGCGCGGTATGCGGCGCGCATCCTGCGCAACCTGGCGCCTGAAGCGGCCGAGCGCCTCGAGGCTTTCCGCTACGACTCGATCTGGCGCGTCTCGGTGGGCGGTCATGTCGATGCGCTGCCACCATCGTTTAACCGCAAGCTTGACGCGACCATGCCCTTCCTGCTGTCGACGGACGCGCCCGGCCGCGTGCCCGACAATCATCACCGGCTGCTGCAAGCGGGCATCCGCGCCGCGCCCGACCAAGCGCCGGAATCCCTCATCCGCGAAACGGTCGACCGACTCAGCCTTAGATTCCCACCCATCGTCGCCCGCGCCGACCACTGGCCCGAAGCCGACTTGCGTTCGCGCTACGACGCCGCCCATGGCGATGCCATAGGCGCGATCATGGCGCAGCTGCCCGCCGGCCTCAGCCTGATCGGCAGCGACTACTGCCTTCGAGCCGCGACTGTCAAGGGCGTAGCGCGGCCGGACGAACGTATCAGCATGGGACGGGCGGCGGCGCTGGCAGCCGAAGACTTCTTGAAAACGAGGCGCCAACGATGAAGCGCTTCTTGCGGGCGCTAGTCCAAGCTCTGCGCCTGACGCTCAAAGGCGAGTCGCTAACGCCGCGGCATTTTCGGCCGCTCGAAGACTGGATCGCGCGCGGGCTCGACCTGCTGAACGAAGCCGAGCGCGCAGCCGCCGCCCAGCGCCTCGACCTGGCCGCGCTGCAGCTTAAGTTGGACGGCCGCCCCATCAGCCTTGCGCGGACGCTGCAAATGCTGCGACACAACCTGGTCAACGAGTACCCGCGCCTCATCCGCCTGGACGACGCCTTCTCGATGATGGTGGTCAGCGCCAGCAATATGAACGACCAATACCGCGTCTCTCAATTCCTGGCGCAATCCGAACTTCCCGCCGAGACGCGCGCGGCGCTGGTGGCGCTCGACGCTCACCTTCAAGCTCTGCCGCAGCCATTACCGCCGTAGGGGCGACCTGCCGGGCCGCCCGCCTACTCCTTCAGCGAACTTCGTACGGGCGAGCCGGTGGCTCGCCCCTACAACAGGTTACGTCGTTTGCCCCCCAGCAGCCGCGCATACGCGCGTGCAGCCGAGCGTGATATACTCCATCTGCGCTCGCACTGAAAAAAAGGAGAAGCATGTCGTTCCTGGCGCCCGCCGCCTTCGCCGCCCTGGCGATCGCCATACCTATCTTGCTGCTCTACATGCTGCGCCTGCGCCGGCGTGAAGTGCTGATTTCCAGCACCTTCCTCTGGCGTCAGGTGGTGCAGGACACCGAAGCCAATACGCCCTGGCAGCGCTTGCGGCGCAATCTGCTGCTCTTCTTGCAGCTGCTGATTCTGCTGCTTCTTGTGCTGGCGCTGGCGCGTCCCTTCATCACCGTGCCCACCATCAGCGCGGGCAAGATCGCCCTGCTGCTGGACGCATCGGCGAGCATGACCGCCACTGATGTCGAGGGCGATACGCGCTTCTCCGCCGCTATCGAGCAAGCGCGGCAGATCGTGAACAACATGAACCCGGGCGACGCCATCTCGCTGATCCGCGTGGCCGATGTCGCCGAGCCGCTGACGGCCTATACCGCCGACAAGAACGAACTGCGCCGCGCCCTGGACAGCATGACCGTTAGTCACGGCGCCGGCGATTGGGATACTGCGCTGACACTGGCGGCGGCGGGCGCTGCCGGCGCGGAAAACTTCAGCATCGTCATGATCACGGACGGCGGGCTGGGCGCTGCGACTAGCCTGCCCGCCAATATCCCGCAGCCCATCTATGCGCCCGTCGGCGAATCGGCAGGCAATGTCGCCATCACTGCGCTGGCGACGCGCGCCCTGGCCGGGCAGCCGCCGCAGCTCTTCGCGCAGGTGACGAATTACGGCGCCGAAGCGGCCGATATCTCGCTGGTCATCCGCCTGGACGATGTCCTGCGCCTCTCCCGTAGCGGCACAATCCCGCCGCGCAGCCAACTGCCCATCCCCTTTGACGAGCCCATCAGCCAGCCCTTTGAGACGCTCGCGGCGGCGCTGACCTTCGACAACGACGCGCAAGACTTCCTCGCGCTGGACAACCGCGCCTGGACCGTCCGCAACGAAGTCAATACGCGGCGCGTCTATTACGTGTCGCAGACGGGCAACCTCTTTCTCGAACAAGTCCTGCGCAGCCTGCCCGGCGTGCAAACCTTCCGCGGCAATGCCGAAAACAAACGGCTGCCCGCCGACGCCTTCGACCTCTACGTCTTTGATGGCTGGCTGCCCAATTCGCTGCCCGCCGGCGACTTGCTGCTGATCAATCCGCCCAATTCGACGCCGCTTTTCACGCTTGGCGCCGTGCTGGAACCGACGGACGAGATCACTGTCTCCGGCGAAGGGTCGGGCGTCACCGCTTTCGTAGACCTCGACGAGATGAGCTTGCTGCAAATCCGCGAAGTGACCGCAACCTGGGCGCAGCCCATGATTAGCGCGCCCGAAGCAGCGGTCTTGCTGGCCGGCGAGGTCAGCGGACGGCGAGTCGCGATCTTGCCCTTTGACTTGCGCGATTCCAATCTGCCGCTGCTGATCGCCTATCCGGTGCTGATGGCCAACCTGATCGACTGGTTCTCGCCGGCTGAAATCGTGCCATTGCCCGATGGCCTCAGCGTCGGCGATGTGCTGCTGATTTCGCCGCCGCTGCTGGCGGACAGCCTGCGTATAACCGCGCCCGACGGCCGCGTCAGCGAACTGCCGGTTGCGGGCGAGACCCTGGCCTACACGGAAACCGGGCAGTTGGGTCTCTATCGCCTGGAGGTCCTGCAGGCGGGCGAGGTCACGCAAACACAGCACTTCGCCGTCAACCTCTTCGGCACGGGTGAAAGCGACATCAGGCCGCGGCCGCAAGCGGAATTGCAGCTGGGCGGAGGGCTGGTGGCGGCCGAAGCGAATCAGCAACTGGGTTTGCGGGAATTCTGGACGCTGCTGGCGGCAGCGGCCATACTGCTGCTGGCGATTGAGTGGCACGTCTATCACCGGCGCCTGCAAACGCCGACGCTGCTGCGCGGCGCGCGGGGCGGCCCTAGATTTCCCTGGCTACGACTTCGAAATTCTTCAGCTTGATGACCGATTCCAGAGATTTCCCCGGCTCGCCGAAGCAGACATTCTGCAAATAGACATCCTCGATTTCGCTGAGCGTGGCGAAGTGCTCGTCATGGTCGCGCGCGCCCAGTCGGCCGACGACTATCGCCGGCTTTACGATGGTCTGGTTGATGCCGGGCAGCGCGGAAAGCTGATGTTGGATGGCGTAGTCCTGGTCGATATGAATCGACTCCGGCAGCGCGTCAAACTCCGGCGGCGCGCTGTCGCTCTGCGGGTATTCGATATCGGCAAGCCAATCGTTGTTGATCTCGGCGTCGCTGCTGCGTTCCAGGATGCTGCGAAAATCGCGCGAATAGGGAATACGCCCCGGCAGCAGGTATTGCGCCGCCGGCGAAGAACGCACAACCAGCGTACCGTAGACGAAACAGCGCCGGCCCAGATAACGGGCGATCTTCGCCTGGATGTCGGGCACGGCGACGATGGAGACGCGCGCGGGCAGCGCCTGGTCGAGGCGGACGCCTTTCCCGCCGACGTAGAGCGTGAACTGATTCCTGTAAACGGCGGCGGTCAAGATCTCGATTGCCGGCGCCGATTCGGATGCGCGCGCCGGCTGATCCAGTACGCGGACGCAAGCGCGCACGGCGTCATGCACGCGGTAAGTCTGATAGCCGGCCATGTGGCGCGGATTCAAGCGCGACAAACCATGCCACAGCGTGGACGCGCTGCGAATGGGCCGGGCGCGGATTGCGCTGTCGCGCGGACGCTGCTTTTTCACCAGCCAGACTTGCTCGAAATGCGCGCTGGCGCGGTCGTAATCGGTGATGAGCAAGATGCCGTCGACGTTCACGACGCGACCGGCGTAACGCTCGCGGTTTTCCAGGATGTCCGCAATGCTGGCTTGCATGGCCGCCCCACGCCTGACCGTCCCTTACGCCCATTATAGCAGGGTTTGCGTGGCGGTCGGCGGCTCACGCCAAGGCTTTGCGCAGCCTGCGCGCCAGCGGCGCTCGATTGCACTTGGCCAGCTCAAAGCTGTCGCAGCCGTGGAATGCCATGAACTCCTCAATCGCGCCGATCAGCCCGCGATACAGCGCGCCGTTGAGCTTCACGCCGCGCTCCAGATGCAGGTTGTTGAAGATCAGGCGCTTGCGCACCCGGTCGATCTTGGGGTCGATCCGCCCGATAAGCTCGCAGCCGTGCAAGATCGGCATGACGTAATAGCCGTGGACGCGCTTGGCTTTGGGCGTGTAGACCTCAATGCGATAGAAGAAATCCCAAAGCATCAGGTCGCGGTCGCGATCCCAGAAGAGGTTGTCGAATGGCGAAAGGAAGACGGTCATCCGCGGCGCGTGTTCGCCGGCCTGGATCTGTTCCAGCAGCGGCAGATCCTCGCGGTGGATGAAGGCGGCGTCCCGCCAGCCCTCGACCTCGACCAGCAGCGCATCGCCGGCAAGCCGCATATCCGTCAGAATGCGCGCGGCGTCTCGCTTGTATTGCCGATAATAGTCGGCGACCTGGTTGCCGGTGGCGATGCCGATATGCCGCAGCCCGCGCTCAATAGTCCAGCGCTTGAAGTCGTCGATCGTCTTGTCCAGCGTGAAGCTGTGGCGGGCCAGCACTCGCTCGGGCAAGTCGTAGTAGCGCTGGAAATTCACCCGATGGCTGATCATCAACTCACCGTAGTCGAGGAGATATTCCAGCGCTACCTTGGTCGGCTTCCAGTTCCACCAGCCGCCGTCGCCCTGGCGCTGGCTCTCGAATTCCCTGGATGACATCGCGCCGCGCGCGCGAATGGTCTCCAGCACGCGCTCAACGATGGGCTTCATGTCCAGTCCCAGCCGGTCCACCTGCCACTGGCTCTTGTTCAGCCGCTTGTGGCGGATATAGGCGTGATACCAGGGGTAGTGCGCGCTGGGCAGCTGGCACATGGCGTGCGCCCAGCTTTCAAAGAGGAAGCCCTCGTCCAGCAGGGCGTCGAGCTGGGCCGGGTCGTAGAGGCCGGCGCGGGCGAGCATGACCAGGTAGTGGCTGCGCGCGACCACGTTGATGGAGTCCAGCTGCAGCAAGCCGATGCGCTCGATGACGCGCTTGAGCGCTTCCTGGTCGCTGGCCGCGGGGCGCCGGTGCAGCCCCTGCTTGTAAACGCTGAGCCGCTTGACGTCCTCGCGGGTTACAGGGATGGGTGTGGGCATGGGCGGGAGTGTAGCATGGGGCGGGGGGATTCACCACAGAGGCGCAGAGAGCACAGAGACCGCCGGCCATTTACAGGCTTCAAAAGCGAACAAATGTCTAGTACAATGGCGTGGCTACTTGTGATTGCGTACAGCGCGGAAAGAGAGGTTCGCAGAATGGCTGAAATCTGGGACGAAGCGCGGGTTCAGCGATACATTGACGACGGCATAGAAGAGAGTCTGAATCTGGATTACAAGGCTGCCGGCGCGTTGGCGAAAACTGACCGCAAGCGGAGAGAAATCACAAAAGACGTTTCCGCGATGGCGAACTCTGATGGCGGATTTATCATCTATGGCGTGTCGGAAGATGAAAACTACAAGCACTTGCCAGGACAGATTGATCCGGTGAACCGCAAGGACTTATCAAAAGAATGGTTGGAACAAGTCATTAGCAACATCCGTCCCAAGGTTGATGGATTGCTCATATACCCAGTGCCAATTGGCAATTCCAATACTGACGTGGTGTACGTCGTGGAAATACCAAAAAGCCATACCGCACATCAAGCTATGGACAAACGGTATTACAGGCGATTCAATTTCGAATCGGTCATGATGGATGATTATGAGATCCGAGACGTGATGAATCGAGAACAGCACCCGCAAATTGAACTCGATTTCAAGATTATTCGTAGTCGTTTCATTTCATCTGATTTGAGCGGTGAACACGAAACGGAACCACAATTTCGACTCGAAATCCACGCGACCAATTCGGGCAGAGTTTATGCGCAGCATACAGATATTCATATAGAAATCCCACCTAAATTGCAGCATTCTAACTCATATTCATTATGGGATGAGCCTGAGACTGATGCTAAACCAATGCATCCCGGGCGTCGTTATCAAGTTCGTGTTGTTGCGCTAAGTAATGACTTTGACTGCATTCTACTGGATGATTTGTACCTAAAGTGGATTGTTTCCGCTGACAACGCGCCAAAATCTGAGGGTAACGTAGCATTTTCGGCAATCAAGGTATCCGATAGTACAGTTCGCATTCTACATGAGCCAATGAATATAGATTAATTGAACTCAATTGCTAGGCGATCCTCACGGCACGCGTCTTATTCGAAAGCGGCCGTTTGCGTTTGTTGTTTTGTGCGAGATGTTTGGAAATCGCATGTATTCACCACGTCAGAACCAAAGAACCTAGGGGACAGCATCATGGCTATAGGGAGCTTTGAATTATGGCATTTGCGCGGACTAGTATTTGAGGCAAACAGCATAGAAGAAGGCAATCAAAGCCTGCTTACTGCTTACGATGAGTTTCCGAAAGAGGAGGCCGACTTCTTTGTCGTAGTAATTAAGGACGAATACGATTACACCATGATAGCCGTACCCGGACGAGTGTATTTGCACCTACTTTCAACTGGCAAGAGTCTCGAAGAGGTCCGGGCGCGAGATCTGCCAACTTGGATCGATCGTGACGACCTTCAAGACCTATCGGAAGTTTACGATACGCACTTGGAGAACGAAGTTGAAGCGCGTATGCGCGTCAATCGACGCCGCTCGGATACGTTTGACACAACAGGCAAGGCTGTGCGAGGCGTCCTAAAGGCGATGAAACGACTTTGAGTTACCGTTATTTCTTAGATGTCGAAAACGTCGATTCGACTTGAACTCCACTTTGGGTATAGAGCTTAATCACTCCAACACCAACTGATGCGCGGGCGAGAAAAACTGCCGGTACGTCAGCCAGGCCGCGATCAGCCCGGTAAACGTGGCCGCGCCCACCAGCATATACATCACGATAATCTGCAGCTGCACCGCCTCCAGCGGGCTCGCGCCGGCCAGGATCATCCCGGTCATGGCGCCCGGCAGCTTGATCAAACCCACCGTCTTGGTCGTGTCGATGATGGGCGTCATGGCGCCGGTTATCGTGCGCTGGAATTGCGTCAGCGAGGCCTGACGGCTGGTCGCGCCCAGCGCCAGCTTGCTCTCGATCAGGCCACGCTGGTCGTAGAAGTCGCTGCTCAGCCGCGTGATGACCAGCGTGGCCGTTGTCATGGACGTGCCGACGATCATGCCGCCGATGGGGATGATGTCCTTGGGCACAAAGTCGAAAACGCCCAGCGCGACCAGCAGCGCGATCGTCAGCCCAGAGCCGATGCCGATGGCCAGGAACGCCACCATGCTGCCGTTGGGGGTCTGCTTGGCGCGGTTGCCGCTGGTGCGCCCGCCGATGGTGATCATCACCAGCAGGATGGCGACGGTGAAGAGCGGCACGTTCATCTCGAAGACCAACTCCAGCACGTAGCCGATGGCGATGAGCTGGATGAAGCTGCGCACGGTGGCGATGGCCAGGTCTTTCTCCAGGTCCGAGCTCTGCCAGCGCGATATCGCCGCGGCGATGAAAACGAAGGCGATCGAGAGCAGCACCCGCTCGATGCCCGCTAATCCAGCGAAGAAATCAGGCATGGCGTCAACTCCTCGTGTCTGACAAACGATGTATTGCTGCAAGTATTGTACCGCGTTGGCGCGGCGACTCGGAGTTGGCGACGCTCCCCTTCCCTCCTTGTGGG
>VXLV01000059.1 GCA_009841405.1 Chloroflexota bacterium
TATAGAGGGCGGGCAGCGCCATCTGTTTAAACCCGCCCGGGGCCGGGGGATGGGGGCAATAATCTCAGACGAAAGCCCGGCTGCCATATCTCATCTCCGGCCAGAATATGCTACAATGGTGGTACTGACCAGTCAGTACTGTGAGTAGAGCATGGACATGCACAGCCCCGACACCCGCCCCACCCGCGAACGCATCCTCGACGCCGCTATGAATATCTTCAGCGCCAAAGGCTTCCACGATACCAAACTCGACGAAATCGTCAGCGAAGGGGGCGTCAGCAAAGGCTCGATCTACTTCCACTTCCCCAATAAAGAGAAGCTCTTCATCGCGCTTGTTGATCAGTTCGCGGACCTTATCGAGCGGCGCGCCCAAGAAGCCATCGCTGGCGAAACGCAGGGCATTCGCCGCGTGCAGGCCGCCCTGGAAGCCGTGCTGGAGACATTCGGCAAATATCGGCGCCCGGCCAAGCTGTTGCTCGTGCAGGCGGTCGGCCTGGGCACGGTTTTCGAACGCAAACGCATGGAAGTCAACGACCGCTTCGCCCGGCTTATCCGGATCTATATCGACGAAGCTGTGGCCGACGGCGACATCGCGCCGGTCAACACGCATATCGTCTCGCATGCCTGGATGGGCGCAATCTACAACGTCGTCATTCAATGGGTCTATACCGGCGAGCCCAGCAAAGACGAGATTATGGACGCGCTGCTGCCGCTGCTGCTGAAAAGCGTCGACTATCAGACGCGCAACTTGCAAGACAGGTGATTGATCAGTATCACCGCAAAGACACAAAGCACAAAGATTTAACCACCGAGTACACCGAGGAAAGAAAAGGATGAGCCGGAGAACAGAAGTGTTCAGATGTGCGAACACGATGACATAACATACGCCTCTGCCAATCTATTTCAACATTCTGTCCATAAAGAAAGGGATAAATCGCACTAGTGTCTGAGTTTTTACTCGGCGCCCTCGGTGTCCTCGGTGGTAAAGAAAGTAAACAATCATATGCCCAACCCAAGCGCCAACTACGCCAAAACATCTTCGCACGCGGGCCGCGAACCGCCGCTGAACCAGCGCTACGGCCGGCTGCTAAGCTGCAGCCTGCCTTGCAGCGGGCTGAGCTTCGAAGCTTTCCTGGCCGCGGCCGATGGCCAAGAACGCTTTTACTGGGCGAGCCCGGCTGGCGCCCTCGCCTTCGCCGGCATGGGCGCCGCCGTCGAATTGAGCGCCTGGGGCGATGACCGCTACCGCAAGATCGCCGCCGACGCCCGCGAGCTATTCGCAGACGCCTGCATTGAAGGCGCCGCCGACGCGCTTGCCGGCCCGCGCCTCTTCGGCGGATTTGCCTTCCGGGGCGACTTCACGCCCGACAATACCTGGTCCATTTACGCGCCCGCTTTCTTCGTGCTGCCCCATTATCAACTCGCCCGCAGCGACGGACAGATGTGGCTGACCATCAACGCGCAGATCCCGCCCGACGAATCGCCGCCACGCCTTATCCCCGAACTCATGGCCGCGCTGAGCGCAAAAGCCGCCCAGCTGCGCGCCGCCTCAACCCCGGCCGAACCAACGTCCGAACTGCACGGCATCGACTACCCCATGAGCTACAGCCGCTGGCAGCGCATGATCGAGGCCGCCACCGAGCGCATCCGCGCGGGCGAACTGAACAAAATTGTCCTGGCGCGCGCGGCTGAATTGCGCTTCGTCGAGCGCGTTCAACTGCTGCCCGTTCTGCATCACCTGGCCGCGCATTACGCCGAATGCTACCGTTTCCTCTTCGAGCCGCGCCCACGCTTCGCATTCTACGGCGCGTCGCCCGAACTGCTGGCTTCCGTTCAAGGCGCGCAATTCTCGACCATGGCCCTCGCCGGCAGCATCGGCCGCGGCGCGGACGAGGCTCAAGATCGTCAACTCAGCCAGGCGCTGCGCAACAGCCCTAAAGACCGCCACGAACACCAGATCGTCGTTGACAAGATGCGCGACCGCCTTAGGCCCCTTGCCGAATCCCTTGAGATCGCGCCCAGGGAATTGCTTGTGCTGAGCAACATCCAGCATCTACAGACTCCGCTCGCCGGCCGCCTGAAGCGCGCAGATGGCGTCTTGCCCCTGGTTGAGGCGCTGCATCCAACGCCGGCGCTTGGGGGCGATCCGCGCCCGCGCGCGCTGCGCCTCATCCGCCAACTGGAGCCGATCCCGCGTGGCTGGTACGGCGCGCCCGTCGGCTTGATCGACTCGCGCCTGGAGGGCGAGTTCGCCGTCGCCATCCGCTCCGCCGTCGCGCAGGAAACGCGCGTCTGGGTCTACGCCGGCGCCGGCATCGTCGCCGACAGCCTGCCCCGACCCGAGTGGGACGAAACCGAACTCAAATTCCAGCCCATGCTCGACGCTCATGGCGCGTAACCCACGCCGAATATCACAAAGACACAAAGACACAAAGATTTAACCACCGAGGACACCGAGGACACCGAGTAAAGATGCAACATTGAAGACGAAATGGATTGACAACATGTATGAACATGATGAACTAACCTACGCCATCATTGGAGCCGCAATCGCTGTCCACAGTGAGCTGGGACCTGGTTTACTAGAGCATATCTATGAAAATGCAATGTCCGTCGAATTTGCGAAACGCGGCATTCGATTCGAAAAGCAGAAGCGGATGTCTGTAACCTACCAGGGCGAAATCGTTGGCGAGTTCTACGCTGATCTGGTAGTTGAGAACAAAGTCATAGTTGAGTTGAAGTCGGTGAAAGACCTCGCGGATATCCACAAAGCTCAACTGATAACGTATCTCAAGGTCGCAAAAATCAAGACGGGCCTTCTTATCAACTTTAACGTCCTGTCCATAAAGAAAGGGATAAACCGCATAAGTGTATGAATCTTTACTCGGTGTCCTCGGTGTCCTCGGTGGTAAAATTGGAAGAGCAGTCGTATGCCCAACCCGAATACGCTATACGCCAACACTTTCATCGACGCGCTGGTCGCCGCCGGCGTGACCCGGTATTGCGTCGCGCCCGGCTCGCGGCATACGCCTCTGGTGCTGGCGCTGGCGCGGCATCGACCGGAAATCGAGATTTTCTCCCTCCTCGACGAACGCAGCGCCGCCTTCTTCGCGCTTGGCCTGGCGATTGGCTCTGGCGAGCCGGCCGCGCTCGTCTGCACATCCGGCTCGGCCGCGGCCAACTTCTTCCCCGCCATCGTCGAGGCGCATCAGTCACGTGTACCCCTGATCGTCCTCACTGCCGACCGCCCACATGAGCTGCGCGGCAGCGGCGCCAACCAGACCATCGACCAGATCAAGCTCTACGGCGACTATGCCGACCTCTTTGTTGACGCGCCCCTGCCGCAAGCCGATCCGCCGCCGGTCGTCATACGCCATCTGCGGACGCTTGCCGCGCGCGCAGTCGCCACAGCCAGTAATTCTCAGGGCGTCGTTCATATCAACTTCCCCTTCCGCAAACCATTCGAGCCAACTGACGATGACAACCTGGAAATCGACCGCAGCCCGCCGACTCGATTCAACGCGCGACCCGCTAGCGGCAGCGCTGACCTGGCCGCGCTGCTCACTGATGACTTGCTTAGCCGCCGCGGCCTCATTTATTGCGGACACGGCGCCTGCCGCAGCACAGCCGAACGCGACGCGCTGGCGCCCTGGATCGCGAGCCTGTCGCTGATGACCGGCTTTCCCGTACTGGCCGAATACACGGCGAATCTGCGCCCGGAATGGTACTTCAATGCCTACCTCGGCTTCCTGGCGGCGCCCGCCGTCGACTTCTCGCAAGCCGAAGTCGTCATACGCTTCGGCGCGCCGCCACTGGGCCAGCCGATGGCCGATTTCCTGGCAAACTCAGAGTTGGCTTACCACATCTACTGCAGCCGCGCCGGCGAATGGGCCGACGATACGCACAGCGTCACTCACCACCTCACCATCAATCCCGCCTCGGTCTCGATGTCCGACTGGGGCGACTTCTGGCCGGCGCAATTCCAAGCTTGGCACGGCAATACCTGGACAACCTGGCGATCCGCCCGCGAGGCCATCGCGCAAGAGATCGCGACGGGCGCTTATTTCGACGGCGCAGTAGTCTATGACGTGGTCGACCTCATGCCCTCTCGTAGCGCCCTCTTCGCCGGCAACAGCCTGCCCGTCCGCCACCTCGACCAATTCGGCAGCACGACGCGCGGACCCTATTTCGCCTGGGCCAATCGCGGCGCATCCGGCATCGACGGCAATGTCTCGACGGCGCTGGGCATCGGCGCGGCGCGCAGAGGCCAACCGCTGGTAGCGGTGCTGGGCGACATCACGCTCTATCACGACATGAACGGCTTGCTGGCGATCAATCGTTGCGGCGTACCCGCTACGATTGTGCTGCTCAACAACGGCGGCGGCGGCATCTTCCAGCGCCTGCCGGTGCGCGAGTTCGAACCGCATTTCAGCGACTACTTCATCACGCCGCACGGCCTGGACTTCAGCCACGCGGCCGCGATGTACGGGCTCGACTATGTCCGCGCCGACGACCGCCCGTCATTTCGCGCTGCATTCCGCCGCTCCCTCGGTACGCAGCGCTCAACGCTCATCGAAGTCCGCACGGACGCCATCAATGACCTCCAACGCCGCGCCGACATCATGGCAAAGGTCAAACACGCCATAAGCAATCTGGACAAAATAACATAGGATGGGGACTGGTGAATTCATCCATCCGCCAATCTAATCGGAAAAACTCACTATCCTCGGCGCCCTCGGTGGTAAAAAAGACTAAAGAAGGAGACGCTCGATGACGACCACAGCCGAACAGCAAGCCCAAATCAAAACGGCCGACCTCATGCGCCTGGCCGATTGGCAGGAGGTCAAGGCCTACGATGACATCACCTACCACAAGGCCGAGGGCATCGCCCGCATCGCTTTCGACCGGCCCAATATCCGCAACGCTTTCCGCCCCAAAACCATCGACGAGATGACCGAAGCGGTCCTGCACGCCTGGCATGATGGCGAGGTCGGCGTGCTGTGGATCACCGCCAATGGCCCCAGCGCGAAAGACGGCATCTGGTCCTTCTGCGCCGGCGGCGACCAGAGAGTGCGCGGGCACTCCGGCTACGTCGGCGATGATGGCGTGCCGCGCCTGAACGTCCTGCAATTGCAGCGCTACATTCGCAATATCCCCAAGCCGGTGATTGCGGTTGTACCCGGTTACGCCATCGGCGGCGGGCATGTGCTGCACGTCTGCTGCGACTTGACCATCTCCAGCGACAACGCCATCTACGGCCAGACCGGGCCCATAGTCGGCAGCTTCGACGCCGGCTTCGGCTCGTCCTTCCTGGCCGCCCACGTCGGCCAGAAAAAAGCGCGCGAAATCTGGTTCCTCTGCAGACAATACAGCGCCGCGCAAGCCGAAACCATGGGCATGGTCAATACTGTCGTCCCGCTGGCCGAGCTGGAGCGCGAGGCGCTGCAATGGTCGCGCGAAATCTTGAGCAAAAGCCCCATCGCGCTGCGCTTCTTGAAAGCCGGCCTCAACGCCGAGCTGGACGGGCAGACCGGCGTGCAAGTGCTGGCCGGCGACGCCACCATGCTCTTCTACATGACCGAAGAAGGCAGCGAGGGCAAGAACGCCTTCCTCGAAGGCCGCAAACCCGATTTCAGCAAGTTCCCGCGCCGCGCCTAAACGCCGCCCATGACACATGAAAACCAGCGAAGACGTAGGGGCGATCCATTGGGTCGCCCGCAAGCGACCATGAACGACCGCCAGCATCCCCTAAACCCCGACCCCAACGATATATTCTTCGCCCTCGAACAATCCGGCTGGACATTCGCCCAAGTCAATCGCTACGTAGCGCTGACCTGCGAGACCATCTTGAGCGACACGGCGTTGGCGCCGGGCGACCGCGCCGCGATATTGATGCAGCCGCCCGTGCCCTTTGCGCTGACGATGCTGGCGTTGACGCGAATGCGCGTGGTCAGCGTGCCCCTTAACACGCGATTGACGGCTAGCGAGTTGGCCTGGCAGGTTAGCAACGCGGAATGCCGTCTGGTGATATGCACGGCGGAGGCGCGGGCGCAGACGAGCAAAATGGACGCGCCGACTTTTGAATTGCCGACGATGACGGCGCACGAACGGCCCAGCGACTTCGATGGTTGGGGCGCGCTGCGTTTCGAAGACGACTTCGCCATCATCCATACCTCCGGCACGACCGGCAAACCGAAAGCGGCTGTCTTGACCTACGGCAACATTTATCACAGCGCGATCGGCGCGGCGCTTTCGCTTGAGATTCGGCGAAACGCGCGCTGGCTCTGCGTTTTGCCCCTCTACCACGTCGGCGGTCTGAGCATCATCCTGCGCTCGCTGATCTGCGGCACAGCCATAGAGTTCGGTCCCGCTGCGCCATTCGATGTTCACGAGACCAACCGCGTCCTCAGCGATAATCCGATCTCCATCGTATCGCTCGTGCCGACCATGCTCGGGCGTCTGCTCGACGCCAGGACGCGGCCCTGGAATCCGCGCCTGCGAATCATCCTGCTCGGGGGCGAAGCGCCCTCGGCTGAGCTGCTGGCTCGCTGCGCGGCTGAGGATCTGCCGATCGCGACCTGTTACGGGATGACGGAAACGGCATCACAAGTGGTTACTGCGCTGCCTGAGTCGGTGTATCGCAAAAAGGGCACGGTGGGCAAAGCGATGATGTCGGCGAGCGTTCGGATCATCGACGAGCAGGGCAATGACGCCGCGCCAATGACGCCCGGCGAAATCCTCGTAAGCGGCGGCAGCGTCATGCGCGGTTACTACAAGGACCCTGACGCGACGGCGAGGGCGCTGCGCGCCGGCTGGCTGCACACTGGCGACATCGGCTACTTCGACGAAGACGGCGACCTCTTCATTTTGCAGCGGCGCGAAGACCTGATCATCAGCGGCGGCGAAAATATCTATCCCGCCGACGTGGAAGCGGCCCTGCGCCAGCATCCGGCCGTGGCCGAGGCAATCGTGCTCGGCTTGCACGACCCCGCTTGGGGCCAGCGCGCCGCCGCCCTCATCGAGCTGCGCGCCAGACAATCCGCAACTGCCGACGACATCATCGCTTTCGCGCGCCAGCGCCTGGCCGGCTACAAAATCCCGCGCCGAATCGCCTTCACAGATGCCCTGCCCCGCACGGCATCCGGCAAGCTCATGCGCCGCCAAGCCCGCAAATACTTCGACGATGACTAGCGCAAAACCGCGACTCACGAACTACTTCGCCCAATCCGCAGTGGCGAGCCCTGGCTTGCCTCCTCTGTGTCCTCTGTGTTCTCTGTGGTTATATTAATCTGTACAATCTTCGCCAAAACTAACATTATGCGAACCACCCGCCTCCGAGCGACAACCAGCGCCCTACAATACCATCTCGAAGCTATCGGCGTCGGCGAGCCACTGCTGCTTCTCCACGGATTCAGCGGCGCCTGCGCGACCTGGCATGCTGTCGCCAATGCGCTTGCGGATCGCTGGCGAGTCATCATGATCGACTGCCTCGGCCACGGCCAAAGCGACGCGCCGCCCAAGGTCGAGCGCTATCACATGGCCTCGCTCGCCGCCGACATCATCGACTTGCTCGACCAACTCGCGATCAAGCGGACGCATCTGCTCGGCTATTCGATGGGCGGGCGGCTGGCCCTGCGCGTGGCGCTGCGCTATTCAGAGCGCTTGCGCTCGCTGATTCTCGAGAGCGCCTCGCCCGGCCTGGCTGACGCTAGCGAGAGCGCCGAGCGCCGCCGCCGCGACCTCGCCCTGGCCGATCGCATCGAAGGCAAGGGCATGCCCGCCTTCGTGGACTACTGGGAGCGCCTGCCGCTCTGGGCCTCCCAGTCAAAACTGCCCGCGGACATATTGGTGGCGCAAAAACAACAGCGATTGCGCAACAACGCCGTCGGCTTGGCCAACAGCCTGCGCGGACTGGGCACAGGGGCGCAGCCCAATCTGTGGCCGGAGTTGCCGGCGCTGCAGCTGCCCGCCCTGCTGCTCGCCGGTGCAGAGGACCACAAGTTCCGCCGCATCAACGAAGCGATGGCCGCCCGAATGCCTCGCGCCCAGTTGCGGCTCATCCCCGCCGCCGGCCACAATACGCACCTGGAAAACGCGCCCGCTTTCTGCCACGAGGTCAGCTCATTCCTGGCCCGCGTCTAGCGCGTCGATTGCTGACTTCACGAAGCGCTCATACTGGCGCCGCATGTCAGCAGCTTTGGCGGCATCCGCGGCGAACGAGGCGAAGTGCGGCAAGCGCGCCGCGCCCCAAAGATCCCAGAACGGCAGCGCGCCCGCATCAAGCTGGGGATTCAACGCCAGGTAGGCGTCGCTATATTCCCGCATCGCCGCCTCGCCCAGCGCCCACAGCATTTCCAGGCGGCTCTTGCCCAGGTCCCCCAGCGGGTCGCCCAGCATCGCGTCCTCCCAGTCGATGATCCCGCTCAGCGCCTCGCCCTGCCACAACAAATTGCCCAGCCAGAAGTCACCGTGCAACAGTACGCTGGCATTCGGCTCGACGCTATTGGCCGCCCGCCACATCGCCGCGCGGATTCGCTCGTCCGCCGCGCATGTGGAATCAAGGTATTCCGCCAGCGGATCCCCCTGCCGCGGCAGATACGATAGATCAACCGCGTCGGGGTCAAGCGCGTGGACCTCGGTGAGCAGCGCGGCCAGTCGCCGACAGAAGGCCGGCCCATCTTGCGCGCTGTAACGCGGCGCCCCCGCGATGAAGCTCGTGATGAAGTAGGGCGGTTCATGATCCACCGCGAGATGGAGCGGCTGCGCCACTGCCAGTCCCGCGCGCCGCAAGGTCGCCAGCAGACGGTATTCAGCGCGCGCGATATCCGGGTTGCGCTTGCGGTCGGCCACGCTATGCGACAGCGCAATCAGCCGCTCGCTCGCCCCGTCGCCCGCGCTGACGACGACAAGAAGCGCCCGTCCGCTCAATTGGCGAACGCCATTGAGCCGATAGCGCGAATCAATTATCGCCAGCGCCCGGGCAAGATGATTCCGGGAGATTTCCATATCAACAGATTACAGAAACGACAAATTCGCGCGACGCCAACGCCGCGCCTAGCATTCAAGGACATTCAGCGCGGTCCCCCATCCCAGTTGAGTGGGCGGGGGCTTCCTGGTCGCCTCCCCGGACGCCGCCTATTCATCGTCCAGCGGCGTCGGCGCGGCATCGTCCAGCAGCTTCCATTCAGTTGGCAGATACACGATACCACGGCTTTGCATCTGCTCTATCGCATCCGGTTTGCCGTAGATGTTAAAGGTATAAGCATAGGACACCGAGTCAATCACCGGCCCGACAAGTTCCCGGGCCACCACATCAATCCAGTACTGCCCGGGCAGCAAGTTGATATTTTCGATGCGGCACTGCAGGACGCAGTCGTGCTGCAACGCGAGTCTTGGACGCGCGGCCATGGGCACGGTTACGAAGCTGACGACGGTACTGGCCGGATCCACGATTCGCAGCGAGAAGTTATACGCCTGCACAGGCTCCTTGACATTCAGAGCGATCCGAAAGTCCACCGATTCACCCATCGTGAAGCCGGTGATCTCGTCGCCGCTGACGACATCGTGCATGGTGATCCCGGTCACGCGGAAGGCGCCCGTCCCTTCGCGCAGGTCGGCGCTCAGGACATCTTTGCCGGCGATCACCGTCGACCGGTCCATCGACTTCAAGAAATACGCGTTCAAGATATCATCGGGCGTGCCGGTCGCGGCGATCCGCCCCTCGTGCACATAGATCGCCCGGTCGCAGAGCCGCTCGATCGCGTAGGGATTGTGCGTCACAAAGATGATCGTGACGCCGCTATTGGTAAGCTCGTCCATGCGGTTCAGGCATTTCTTCTGGAAATTCACATCGCCAACCGACAGCACTTCGTCGATCAGCAATATATCGGCATCCACATTCACTGCCACGCTAAAACCCAGGCGCGCCTGCATGCCGCTCGAATACTGCCAGACCGGTTGGTCCAGCCACTCGCCCAGCTCCGCGAAGTCTTCAATAATCGAGATTTTCGCTTCCATCTGCCTGGGCGTGAAACCCATAATGGCGCCTAGCAGCTTGATATTCTCGCGCCCGGTCAAATCCCGGTGAATGCCCGCCGCCAGCTCAATCATCGGGAATAGCCGTCCGTTTACCTGCAATCTGCCGTAAGTCGCCGGGCTGACCCCCGCAATCAGCTTGAGCAAGGTGCTCTTGCCCGCGCCATTCTTGCCGACGATGCCCAGGGACTCGCCGGACTTCACTTCAAACGAAATCTCGCGCAATGCCCAGGGACCATAAGCGGAGCGATCGGATACGTCCCGCCCGCGCAGCCGATCGACCTGACGCCGAAGATAGGGACGCAAAGGCAAACCATAGCGCTTCCAAACATCCGCCGCGACTATGGCGCAGTCCGAATCGCTGCCCGTCTGGCTGGCTCGCGCGCTCATGACTTAGACGACATCGGTGAAATACGCCGACAGAATGCGATAAAGCGGATAGGCGAGGGCCAGCCCAAGGCAAGTGATCACGAGGCTGCCCAGCAGCAACCCGACATCGGGCGCCTCGCCAAAGACCAGCACGCGCCGGAAGCCGTCGATGATGCCCACCGCCGGGTTCAGCCGGTGCACCAACTGCAATCCGTCTTCCAGCTCCTTCGCCGAATAAATGACGGGGGTCAAGATTAGCCAAACTTGCATGATGTGCTGGATGCCGTGCATTAGATCGCGCCGGTATATGGTGAAGGCGGCAATGCCGATGCCCACCGTCCAGCCCAGGAATGCCGTCATCAGCACCAGGAGCGGCAGCCACAGCCAGGCGCTGGTGATCGCTATGCCAAAGATCTGCAGCGTTACCGCCAGGACGATGAATGACATGAGAAAGTCGAAGGACGTTGTCAGCAGCACCACAAGCGGGAAGACCTGCCGCGGCACGGGCATCTTGCGCAAGAGTGTCCCGTTCGCCAAGACACCATGCGGGATGCGCACCGCCGTGCTCTGAAAAAATGTCCACGGTACGGTGGCGGCAAATGTAAAGGCCACGCGCGGCGCGCCCTCAGTATCCACCGAGATCAGTCCGCTCAGGAAGCTGTAGATCACGGTGGCCAGTATCGCCGGAATTATCGCCCATAGCGGCCCCAGGAATGTGCGCCGAAAGCGCGCCCGCACATCACGGCCGACCAGCGATATCAGCAGATTCCAGTAGCTCAGCCAATAGTGAACTCTGTCCTGCGAAGGGTTGTTATTCGACCACTGGCTCATTTAGACCGGCACGGATTCCTGGCGGCAAAGTCCCTGTCATTATCGCCCGCAAAACCAGATCATAAAGCCCAAACTTGCGCCAATTAGACGCTCAGTCGGGCGGGCGCGCCGACTGCTCGGCATGGACGCGCGCCAATAAAGCAGCCATCTGCGCGACCGCATGCTCGCGTTCCGCGCTCCCCCCCTGCAAGGCTCGCCCATAATATACGCTGATGAGCGGGTCGCGGTAGCAAGCGAACATCATCTGAAAGGTCGCGGCCAGAAAATGCCGTTTGTCGCGGTCACGGTAGCGCCTCACCAAGGGGTTTCGCAGCGCCCGGCGCGAGAGCACTCCGCCCGCGGCGGCCGGAACCACCGCCAGCCCGGGCACGTGCCGCGCAAACAGCGAAATGCTATCCGACCAGGCCGGCAGCGACGCCAGCGCCAACTCCAAATCCAGGCCGGGATCCGCCTCGATCTCGCCGCGCGGATACAGCAGCAGCGAGCCGCCGGCGCGCAAATGCCGCAGCGACGCCCGCAGCGCGGCCTCCGGACGCACGGCATCCACGACGATGACATGCCGCCGAAATTCGGGCAGCGCCGGCAAGATACCGAAATCATGCGCCAGCACGCGTGTATCGCGCCGCGGCGACGACATCAGCAGCGCATGAGCGTCGCCGAGGCCGGCGTGGTTTGCGACGAACAGCAGCGGCCCCGAAAGCGGAATCCCGTCCGCGCCATGCACGCGAATGCCCGCCGCGCCGATGCCGACCAGCCACGCGCAAGCGCCTTTCAAGTCGCCGTCGCGCGCGATCATGCCCTCCATCTTCAGGCCGAGGCGGGTCAGCTCGAGGATGAAGGGCGCGCAGGCTACATGCAGCGCGGCGTTGATGAGCGGGTTGCTGCAGCAGAAGGCTTCCACCACCGATGCCGACATCGCACGGTAGAGGGGGAGGAAGCGTGGCATTTTCGAGTCTGGCTCTGGCAACATAACTGGATATCTTAGCCCCGGTCATCTGCGACAAGAACGCGTCTCGACATTTATGAGAAACTTTTGCAGCAACTATACGTTATATTAGCTGTACGCAGGCGGATGCAAGCGGCCTTGCAGTGCCTAAGGAGGCGATATGTTGACAGTAATCAAGTTTTTCGGCAGGAATATATTGACTATCGCGGTTTTGGCAATCGGTATCATCCTTGGCGGCTATCTGATTGGCGCCGCACACAATGTTCGCGATTTCTTCTTCCCGCCTACCGACGTTACTGTAAGCCGCCCCGTTATTGTAGTGAAGCAGACCCGGGCCATTGCGGAATTGGTGACCGTGTCGTCTGAGATTGGCACAACCGACATTGATGTAGAAATCCATCAGGGATTTCTCAATGCCGGCTATTACAGCGCCAGCCATATCGCTATTGGGGCGGTTGACGCCGGAATCAACTTCGAAAAATTTACTGAAGATGCCATTGAGCTACGTGATGATACCTATACCATAAAGCTGCCTGCGCCGGAAATCACAAGCTGCCGAATCGAGTATATCGACCAAAATCAGCATTCCTTGACCCTGCTATCAGCTGATTGGGATATGGTGCGGCAAATCGCCCATGCCGAAGCCATAGACGGCTTTGCGCGGGACATGATTGAAGAGGGCATCTTAGAACGGGCGGCAGAAGAGGCCGAATTCCGTATAGGCGAATTCATTCTTAATCTCACTGGGCTCAATTCCACTTTCGAATTCGACGCCGCAAGCGGCAATTCGGAGTTACCTGACTCCTGCAAGCCCGTTCCTCCAAGCGGCTGGGCCAAGGACACTGACGGGGCCTGGAAGCAGACGAGTTAATGCGCAAAGAGTCTGGAGACGGAGCTGTGCAGAGATCAAGCCGTGACGTGATTTTGGTTCTCTTCGCATGCGTGGTAGTTCTAGTTGTCATTCTGGTAAGCAATCCTGGATTCTTTCCGTTTGTTCGGGATGTGGTTCTTGGGTCACCCGCAACACAGACTCCGTTGCCAACCTACACAGATTTGCCACTGCTTCCGTCTTTGACTCCGAACCCGACTTACACGCCTCTGCCGACATTCACTGACTACCCGACTGACATACCGTCTCTGACACCGACAGACACTGACACGCCAACTGCAACGTTAACCATTACTCCCTATCCCACATATACGCCCTACCCAACCTACACTGCACTTCCGACAGCTACGCCTACCGCTACTCCAACGAATACGGCCACAGCGACGGAAACATCCACCGCGACAGCTACATCCACCCCAACAGCGACTGCAACCGCATCGAACACTCATACTCCCACAGCCTCCCCTACCTTTACGTCAACCGCTACCAATACGCCAACGGCCACCAGCACTGCCACGTTCACAGCAACCCCCACCAGCACTGCTACGTTCACGTCAACGCCCACAACCACGCCGACAGCCACCTACACGCCAACTTCGACCTCTACGCCTGTACAGATATTTTTGCACGTCCGATCTATGGGCAAATTGGTGCTAACGAGCTTTGAACTAGCGCGTGCTGATGTTCACGTAGGCATCAGTCGCGGCCTATGCAGCCACGGCGCCGATCATGTCGTGGAAGCTGTCATTGAAGCAGGCATTGATTTTGGCGGAATTCGACGCGACGACATTAGCTATGACCATGCGTCTGATACTTACGCCTTGAGAATCTCGCCGCCAGAGCTGACGAGCTGCCAAGTAAGTTATGTCGATCAATACGACAGATCGCGCACTTGGTGCGGTACCGACTGGGGCGAACTAAAGATTCTAGGAGGGATACAATCAATGCCGGCGTTCATCGATCGCGCAAAGGAACGGGGCATTTTGGAGAAGGCCGAAGCGCATGCGGACATTCTTCTGGGATCATTTGTCAATGCGCTCACTGGTAGCCGTGCATACATAACATTCACAGAACGAGTCGGTGAAACGCAACTACCGCCTTCATGCCGGCCAGAGACTCCCAGTGAATGGAGATTTGACGACGAGTCCCAAACGTGGAGTTACAGCAACTGACGATGAACTACCCCCCGCCAGTCATCAGCAGGCCCAGGTGCTCGATGTCGACGTCGACATTCTCCACCTCGCCGACGATGCGGCCCTCGTACATCACCGCGATCCGGTCCGACAGCGCGCGTATCTCATCCAGATCCTCGCTGATCAGCAGAATCGCCGTGCCCGCGTCCCGCTCCGTCAGCAGCCGCTGATGAATATACTCGGTCGCGCCGATGTCGACGCCGCGCGTCGGCTGCGCCGCGATCAGCACGCCCGGATCCCGCGATAGCTCCCGCGCCAGCACCAGCTTCTGGATATTCCCGCCGGACAGGCTCTTGACCAGGGTCTCGGTGCTGGGCGTCTTGATCTCGAAGGCCTTGATCGCCTGCCGGCAGGCCTCGCGAATCTTGCGAAAGAGCATGAAAATCTTGCCGGTCGTGAACTTCGGATGCCCGTGATCTTGCAGCACGTAATTCTCGGCCACACTGAATTCCTTGATTACGCCGTCTATCATCCGCTCTTCCGGGATGTACGACAAGCCAATGGCGTGCAAGGCGGAGGGATGCGCGTTGGTGACATCCTGGCCGTCAACTTCAACGCTACCCTCGGTAACCTCGCGCAAACCGCTGATGCACTGCGCCAATTCCTGCTGGCCATTGCCCGAGACGCCGGCGATGCCGACAATCTCGCCCGCGCGCAAACTCAGCGACACCGCGTCCAGGCCGACCGTGCCGCGATTGCTTAAAGCGCTAACGCCGCGCAGCGCCAGCCGCTCCTCGCGCGGGTCGGGCGCGTTCTTCTCGTACTCCAGCAGCACCGGCCGCCCGACCATCATCTCGGCCAGTTTGGGGCGGGTCGCTTCGCTGGTCGGGATCGAATTGACGCGCCGGCCATCGCGCAAAACTGTGACGCGGTGGCTGATCTCCAGCACTTCGTGCAGCTTGTGCGAGATGAAGACCAGACCGTGGCCATCGTCGGCCAACTGATTGAGGATGCGGAACAAGCCATCGACTTCCTGCGGCGTCAGCACGGCGGTCGGCTCGTCGAGAATTAGCAGCGCCGCGCCCTTGTAGAGCGCCCGCAAAATCTCGACGCGCTGCTGCTCGCCCACCGCCAGCTGCCAGATCGGCAAGTCCGGATCGACCCGCAGATTGTAAATCTCGGAAAGCTCCAGCACGCGCTGGCTGACCACGTCCAGGTCGAGCCGCAAGCCGCGCGACGACTTCATGCCCAGCGCGATATTCTCCGCCACTGTCAGCGACGGCACGAGCATGAAGTGCTGATGGATCATGCCGATGCCGTGCTGAATGGCGTCTTGCGGATTGCGGATGATCGTTTCGGCGCCGTTGATGCGAATCTGCCCCTCGTCCGGATGGTACAGGCCGTAGAGCATCTTCATCAGCGTCGATTTGCCCGCGCCATTCTCGCCCAGCAGCGCGTGGATTTCGCCCGCATTCACATCAAAGTCGATCTTGTCCGCCGCCAGCACGCCCGGAAAGCGCTTGACGATGCCGCTCATCTCAAGCCGGTGAATCGGCTCGTGCCCCGTCGGCAGCGAATTCGACTTCTGCTCTACTATCTCGGCCATATTCAGTTGCCCTGCCCGCTAACAACGTATCCGTAGGGGCGAGCCTTGGCTCGCCCACAAAAGATTTTTAACCCACAACGGGGGGGTTTACAACAATCCGCGCCCCCCACACAATAGGCCAGCGGGGTGTTGGGAGGTTGGGTGTT
>VXLV01000075.1 GCA_009841405.1 Chloroflexota bacterium
GGGATGGGGGCTTGAAGGACGACCTGTTGCAGTACGTAATGTGTTCTATGTCGGCATTGTCTGTGGTTAAATTGTAATCGCTGGCAGCACGTCCCGCGCGAGCAATTCCAGATTCTCCATATCGTCCAGCTCCACCCATTGCAGCATGAAGCGCTCCACGCCGGCGTCGACTCGCTCGCTGATCTGGTCGATCACTTCCGCCGCTGCGCCGATGATCATCTTGCCCTCGCGCCGCGCCTCGTCGCTGATGCCACTCTCATGCAGGCAGGCATCCAGTTGCGCCTGCGTCGGCCGGTAGATGACGCGCGTCATCAGCGAGTACTTCATGTCGTCCGCGGCGCGGCCTTCCGCGGCCAGATATTCGGCCAGCAGCGCGCGGCGCGCCCGGTAAGTCGGCAGGTCGATGTATACTGCATTCCACTCATCGGCGTATTTGGCGACCAGCGGCAGCGTCTTCCTGGGCCCGTTGCCGCCGATCAGAACTGGCGGCCCGCCCGGCCGCGCCGGCCGCGGCAGCAGAATGGCGTCTTCCAGTTGGTAGAAATCGCCCGCGAAGTCGCTGGGCGCGTCGTTCCGCAGCAGCAGCCGCGTCAGCTCGAGCGCTTCTTCCAACATGCGGTAGCGCGTGGAGAAGTCGTAGAAGGGGATGCCGAATTTCCGATGCTCGCGGTCTTGCCAGCCTGCGCCCATGCCCAGCACCAGCCGCCCGCCGCTGAGATCGTCGATGCCGGCGGCATAGCGCGCATTCATGCTGGGATGCCGGAAGGTGATAGGCGCGACGAGCGGGCCAAATTCGAGCGTATTTGTGTGCGTCGCCGCGTAGGCCAGCGACACCCATAATTCGAGCGAATCTTTGTCCGCGCCGTCTGCGTTGGTGAAATGGTCGGAGCGGAAGACGGACTGATAGCCGCAGTCTTCGGCAGTCCGCAGCAGGCGTTGCCAGCGCGGCCAACTCAAGCCGTCCTGGCCTTCGATCATATACTGGTTTTGTGTCATGTCTGTCCCCCTGGCTTGGGGGCTACCCGCCGAGCCGCCCATACTTTAATCCTATTTACTGGCTAGTTCTTTTTGCGCTGCGGGCGACTCACAGAGTCGCCCCTACAAGTTCCACTAGACCCGGGTTTGATGCCGCCGCCAACTGCCGTCAGCGAGGATGTCGCGGATGGCAAACATGGCGGCGCGCACTTCAGCGTCGGTATTGTAAAAGTGCGGCGCGATGCGAATGCCCGCCTGCGGCCGGAAGTCAATCTTGATATCCCGCGCCAGCAACTCGCTGGACACTTCCCAGGCCTGCGGCGGATTGACTGTCACCGTGCCTGCCCGCAACTCAGCGGCGCGCGGGGAGACGACCTCGTAGCCCAGTTCATCCGCCAGCTCGATAATCAGCGCGGTTTGGCGCATAGACTTTTGGCGGATGGCGGGCACGCCAATCTGCGCCACGATGTCGACGCCGGGCTGAATGGCGTGCAGGGATGCGATGCCCGGCGTGCCATTCATCAGCCGATAACTGTCCTCGCGCAGGTCCAGCCGCTCGACATCGAAGGCGAAGGGCGCGCGGCTGGCGAACCAGCCGGTCACCTTTGGGTTCAAGCTGGGCAGCAAGTCGGGCCGCACATACATGAAGACGCCGCCTGGCCCGCCGCAAAGCCATTTGAGCACGCCGCCGATGTAGTAGTCCACGTCCCACGCGCCGACATCAACCGGGATCACGCCCACGCTGTGATAGCCGTTGAATGCGACCTGCGCGCCGACCGCGTGCGCCTTGGCCGTGATCTCGCGCGCCGGCATGATGTAAGCGCTCCGGAATAGCACATGCGATGTGCTGACCAGGCGCGTGCGTTCGTCGATGGCGTCCAGGAATTCGTCAATGTCGATGCTGACGCCGTCGCGCGATCGAATCGTGTGAATGCGTACGTGATCGGGCAGCCAGCTGCGCAGGGCGTAGACATCGCTGGGGAAATCCAGCTCGGTGATGACGACTTTGTCGCGCGAAAGGTCGCTGAAATCCAGGGCGCCGAAGAGGATGCTGTTGGCGATGCTGGCGTTCTGGTGGACGAGCACGGCATCGGGCGGCGCGCCCATCAGCGGCGCGATCTTATTGCCCACGGTCTGCGACAATTCGAACCAGCCGTTGTTCCAGGCCGAGACGCCTTGCTGCGCCCAGGTATCGCCGTACAGCTTCAGGCTGTCATAGACGCCGCGCGGCATTGCGCCGAGGGAATTGCTGATCAGATAATTGCAGCGCGCGAGGATGGGGAACTCGTCGCGCCAGTGCAGCAGGTTGTCGCTTGGCATGAGCAGCTGGTCCGATTTCTTGGCGGGTAATGTGGACTTGATTTAACCACAGAGAACTCCGAGGGCACAGAGTTGCTTGCGTGGAGAGGCTATCAAGGCAGCGCCCTGACCCAGGCGGTTCTCAGCGCATTCAGAAGCCGAGGCGATGCCGGCGCCAATGACAGAATTGCTGCCAGATTCTGGGGCTGGCTTGTTCCAGGCGCTGGTTCATCTCCGCGATGAGCAGGGGCTCGTCATCCGGCTCGACGCAGTCGTGGGCGATTAGCGCGTCAATCAGGCGGCGCATATCGCTTTTGGCAGCGCGCCGGTCCCGCCAGTTCAACTTCTGCTGGAAGCGCAAGAGCTGAAAACGGTCGACGGCGCCCGGCGGCGTTTCGCCCCAAAGAAGCCGGAGCAGACCTGCGCGTATGCTGCGTTCTTCCTCAGACTGCTCACCTACTGTGGCCACACCGATTGCCCGTTTATGCCGTCGAAATAGATACAAGCATTCTGGCAGGTTGGCAAATCGAATGGATGTTTGCCAAAGCAATCGACAGGCAAGATCGAGGTCAGCAGCTTTCGTTCCATCATTCGTGTAGCCGCCGACCAAGTTCAAGTAATTCGCCCGCATGACGACGGTCGGGCTGACAATACTAGCGCCGTGGAACAAGTTGAAGGCGATAAGCGCATGTTCTTGCGGCACATTGAAGTCGAAAAGAGTGGTTGTCAGGTCTTGGTTCTTCGCCTGCGCGCATACGCCTGCCGCGCCGATTTGCGGGTGATTCTCCAGGAATCGCACTTGTTTCTCGAGCCTGGTAGGCAAGCTGATGTCGTCGTGATCCATATTGGCGATGTATGCGCCTGTCGCCACAGCGAAGCCTGTATTCTGTGCTGTTCCTGTCCCCAGATTCCGTTCATGCTTGAGGAAACGAATGCGGCTGTCCCGTTCCGCATAGTCGCGGATGATCGCGGCCGACGCATCTGTTGAGCCATCGTCTACAATCAGAAGTTCGAAATTGGTGTAGGTCTGTGTCAGGATGCTCTCGATCGCTTCGGAGAGATACTTTTCGCCGTTGAATACGGGCATGATTACCGAGACCAGGGGCATACATATACCATGCATGTCGCCAATAATAGCAAAGTATGCGCGCGCCTAGCAAATCTAGCCCTGAAGACGGCGTCTGCGACAGAATGCTCGCGATAGCTTCCGCGAGACACTTTTCGCCGTTGTAGACGGTCATGACGACGGAGACTGCCGGAAGACTTTTTATATGCATATGACTGACAGTAACACGGTTTCGGGAAAACGTATCGTTACCTGCGCTCAAAGCGGCGCCGGCGCCAGTGACAGAATTGTTGCCAGATTCTGGGGCTGGCTTGTTCCAGGCGCCGGTTCACCTCGGCGATGAGCAGGGGCTCGTCATCCGACTCGACGCAGTCGTGGGCGATTAGCGCGTCAATCAGGCGGCGCATATCTCTTTTGGCCGCGCGACGTTCTGCCCAGCTGAGTTTATCCGGCAGGTTCAGCCGCCGGAAGCGCGCAAGGGTCTCGTCCGGCGCTTCGCCCCAAAGCCCGGCCAGCCACCGACGATCTATCGCCAGGGCCTCGTACGCCTGCTTTTGTTTCAACGATTCGGACTTCTGTTTTTCATGACGCCGATACATATACAGCGCTTCGGGCACATTGGCCAACCGCGTCTTGGCAAACAGACGCGAAAGCAGTTCTCTGTCGTCCGCGACTCGGCGCGATTCTTCGTATCCCCCGGCGGCGAGCAAAACTTCGCGCCGCGCCATAATCGCCGCGCCGGCCATGGTCATGCTTCCGACGATCCAGAACAGCGCGACGGGCGCATGCTGCTGCGGACATTCTTGAACCCGGAGCGCGGTCTTGTCCGCAGACGCGATTTGAAGATGCGCGCCAACCACGCCAATGTCCGGGTGGGATTGCAGGAATCTCGCCTGCTTCTCCAAGCGCTGCGACAGGCTGATGTCGTCACAATCCATAGCCGCGATGAATTCGCCGCGCGCAACCGCGATGCCGCTGTTCCTCGCCGATGCCGAGCCGCGGTTGCGCTCATGCAAGATTAGACGGACGCGTTCATCGCGGCTGGCGTAATCGCGGACCATCGCCGCCGAGCCGTCCGTGGAGCAGTCATCGACGACTATGAGTTCCAGGTCGCTAAGGGTCTGCGTCAGAATGCTGTCGATGGCTTCGGCTAGATACTGCTCGCCGTTGTACACCGGCATGACAACTGAGACCAGGGGCGCGGTTTCGCCCACTGCGTTTCGGCCACTTGGACTAACCACAACGTCATTCTCCGCGAGAAAAGTGATGTCGCCGCCAATGACAGAATTGCTGCCAGCGGCGTGGACTGGCTTCTTCCAGGCGCCGGTTCATTTCGGCGACAAGCACGGGTCTATCATTCGTTTCAACCCAGTTTGCTGCAATCATCGAATCGATTAAGCGCAGCAGGTCCCGCCTGGTCGCTCTGCGCTCCGCCCAACTCAACCTCTTTCGCTTTCGCAAGTCGTCGAGACGGCCGAGCGATGCTTCCGGCGCTTCGTTCCATAAACTTGCAAGTACACGCCGGCGCAATTCCATGTACGCATTGTGTATTGGGGTGCCGGGGGCTTTTCGCTTTGCTTGACCATAGAGGCGATAAATGTAGAGGTCTTCATTTAGAATTGAGAGCTTGATCGCTGTTTTGTGAAGCAAGCGCGCAACCAGCTCCAGATCTTCGACCGACCGTCGCCCGGGCTCAAATCCTCCGACAGCGAGCAAGAAATCTCGCCGCAGCATAAGTGAAGCTCCCAAAATACTCCTGCCGATAAACCAGTCCAAAGCAATCTGCGCATGATGCTGTGGAAGAGAATATCGATACAGAGGCGACGATAAGTCATGATTTACTGCTCGGCCACAAGTGCCGAGGCCGCCGATTTCAGAATGGACCTGGAGGTAGTTCACCTGGGTTTCCAAGCGAGTTTGCAAGCTAACGTCGTCGGAATCCATAAACGCGACATATTCGCCGTTCGCAGCGGTGATACCGCAGTTTCGAGCGTCAGCCTTGCCCCTGTTCTGCTCAAACTGGAACAAACGAATGCGGTTCTCGCGCGTTTCAAAGGCTCTGGCAATCGACACCGAATTGTCGCTTGAGCCATCATCTACAATCAGTAGCTCGAAATTGGTGAATGTCTGCGTCAAGATACTCTCGATCGCTTCGGCCATATAAGTCTCGCCGTTGTAGACAGGCATGACAACCGAGACGAGCGGCGGGGATTCGCCCGTCGCCTTTGAGTCACTGGGATTCAAATGCAAGTCCTTCTCCTCGCGAGAAATGATGTCGCCGCCAATGACAGAATTGCTGCCAGATTCTGGGGCTGGCTCCTTCCAGGCGGCGGTTCACCTCGGCGACCAAGCGCGGTTGGTCACTACGATCAACCAAGTCGCGGTCAATGAGTGACGCAACGAGCCAGCGGAGGTCTTTTTTGGCGGCTCGCCGGTTGCCCCAGCTCAGCCGCCGTTCGAGCGGGAGTGACATCAGGCGTTCGAGCGTTGTAGCCGGCTGCGGCGCGCCGAGCTGCTCTAGCAAGTGTAGCCGCGCCAGCGTTGCTTCTCTTGAAACCCTAGCGGCATGCATTCTGGTTGCCTGGCGCTCATGCCGTCTGTAATGCAGAAGGATATCGGGTAGATTGGCAAACTTAATTCGTAGATTCCATAGCAGGCGGGTGTACAGGTCAAGGTCGTTAGCGTAGAGGAAAGCCGGATCATATCCCCCGACGGCTTCTACCAGGCCGCTTCGTATCATTACGGTAGGGTGATTTAGGCAATTGTCAAAAGACATAAAGAACGCGATCAAAGCGTGGGAGCCGGGCGTGGCGAAGTGATTCGACGACGAGTCTTCGTATACATTGAGCATATTTCCGCCCAGCAAGTCGATGCCAGGGTTTGCCAGCAGAAAGTCCACTTGCTTCTCAAAGCGTTCTGGCAATGAGATATCGTCTTGATTCATGATAGCTATGAACTTGCCCTTGGCGGCGGCGAATCCTTGATTTTGGGCGTCGGAAATGCCCATGTTCCGCGCTAGCTGAATGAAGCAAATGCGGGAGTCGCGCTCTGCGTAAAAGTTGCTGATCGTGGCTGACTCATCGGTCGAGCCGTCATCCACGATCACGAACTCAAAATCAGTGAAGGTTTGCGCCAGAATGCTGTCGATGGCTTCGGCTAGATACTGTTCGCCGTTGTACACCGGCATGACAACTGAGACCAGGGGCGCGGTTTCGCCCACTGCGTTTCGGCCACTTGTACTACCCACAACGTCATTCTCCGCGAGAAAAGCGACGCCGCCGCCAGTGACAGAATTGCTGCCATAACCTGGGGCTGGCTTGTTCCAGGCGCCGGTTCATCTCGGCGATGAGCATGGGCTCGTCGTCCGGCTCGACGCAGTTGTGGGCGATCAGCGCGTCTATCAGGCGGCGCATGTCTCCTTTTGTGGATCGCCTGTCCAGCCAATTCAACTTCTGCTGGTAACGCAGACGCTGAAAACGGTCGACGGCGCCCGCCGGCGCCTCGCCCCACAAGCGTCGGAGTAGGGCTTCTCGCAGTTCACGCTCATCCTCAGACTGCTCAAACATATTGACAACGCCAACGGCTTGCTCATGCCGGCGATAGAGATACAGGCATTCTGGCAGGTTTGCGAACCGAACTGATGTATGCCAGAGCAGGCGACAAAATAGATCGACGTCAGGCGTTGCAATGGTTTCCTTCGTATAGCCGCCAATCGCTTCTATGAATTCCGACCGAGAAACAACAGTCGCGCCGACGAAGCTGGCGCCGAAGAACAAGTTAAATGCGATGAGCGCGTGCTCTTGCGGAACATTGAAGTTAAAGAGCGTTGTCGTCAAGTCTGCGCTTTTCGCCTGCGCGCATACGCCAAGCGCGCCGATTTGCGGGTGATTCTCCAGGAAGCGCACTTGTTTCTCGAGCCGGGTCGGCAAGCTGACGTCGTCACTGTCCATATTGGTGATGTAGGCGCCAGTCGCCGTGGCCAGGCCCGTATTCAGTGCCGGTCCCTGGCCAATGTTTCGATCATGCTTGAGGAAACGAATGCGGCAGTCGCGTTTCGCGCAGGCGCGGATGATCTCGGCCGAGCCGTCGGTCGACCCGTCATCCACAATCAGCAATTCAAAGTCCGTGAATGTTTGGGCACGCACGCTCTCGATGGCTTCGGCGACGTATCGCTCGCCGTTAAAGACCGGCATGATGACTGAAACGAGAGGCACTGATCCACTATTCCTGACTGCCTTGAGTGCTTAGTTGCTGGCCTTAAGCGCCGTCCACAGCCGCCGCGCGCGATGTCGCCGCCAATGCAGCAGCATTTGCCAGCGCCGCGGCATCGCCCCTTCGATCCGCTGGTTCATATACGCCAGCAGAATCTGTCTATCTGTGCCCTGGACCAGTTCATTCGCAATCAGAGATTCTATCAGACGCTGGACATCTCGCTTGGCAGCTCTGCGCTCTGCCCAGCTCAACTTCTGATACCGTCCCAGTTTACGAAAGCGCGCGAGCGCGTCGCGCGGCGCCTCGCCCCATACCTGGCGCAGCATGTGCGTCAATACCTCTGCGGTCTCGGCGAGTTGGCTCGCGTCGCGGTTCAGGCTCGTCGAGCCGTCGTGCCGGCGATATAACACCAGATAGTCTTGGAGATTCGCTGATTTCGCCTTTTTCTCGAAGAGCAATCGCCAAGGCAACTCTCTGTCCTCGCCATGACGGCGCCCCTTCTCAAATCCGCCAATAGACCTTAGCAGTTCTTGCCGCAGCATAAGGGTAGAGTAAATGATACCCACCCCAACAAACATATCGAGCGCGATGAGACAATGCATTTGCGGCAAGTCAAATGTATGCAGCACGGTCCTTGTGTCACTGGATGTCAGATGCCCGCAGACGCCAAGCAGGCCGATATCCGGGTTCGCATCCAGGAAGGCGACCTGATTTTGCAGGCGCTGCGGCAAGCTTACGTCATCGCAATCCATAAAGACGATGTAGTCGCCCGATGCGGCTGCAATACCCCGATTGCGGGCGCCCCCAGCCCCAACATTTTGTTCCAGTTGGACAAAGCGGAGGCGTTTGTCGCGCGCCACGTATTCGCGACAAATGTCGGCCGAGGCGTCTCTTGAGGCATCATCCACAAGGATCAGTTCAAAGTCTGCGAAGGTCTGCGACAAGATGCTGTCGATCGCTTCGGCCAGGTATGTTTCGCCGTTGTAGACCGGCATGATTACAGAAACGCGCGGCATAGACTGCTTTCAAGTTCGAGTCGCCGAGACGATACACTCAATCATAACGCAACATTCGCTTCAAGTCGTAGATTTTCGGCATTATCTGACGCAATATATCATATTTCGCCGCCCGACTCCATCATGGCGCCCGGTCGGCAGTCATAAGCGGCGGACACAGCAGCGCCGCGTTGACCGCTGCATCGGCGCCGGGTATGATTTCGTCAATACCACCGCGACCGGAGGACTGCCATGCTTGAGCCATCCGTCAAGACCGTCGGCGGCAACGGGACATTTGAGGACATTATCGCGCAAGCGTCGCCGGAAATACAGGCCTTGGCCCGCGCCGCACGGGCGCTGCTGGCGGACGTCATGCCGGGCGTCACCGAGGTGCCCTGGGCGCGCCAGAAGATCGCCGGTTATGGTGTCGGCCCCAAGAAGATGTCCGAGCATTTCTGCTATATCGCCCCTTTCAAGCGGCACCTGAACTTTGGCTTTATGTACGGCGCGCACCTGCCCGATCCGGACGGACTACTAGAAGGAAAAGGCGCTGACCTGCGGCATGTCAAGATCCGCAGCGAAACTGATCTGGAGCAACCCGCTCTGCGTCAACTCGTCGAAAGCGCCAGCCGCTACTTGCCCAAGCTGCAATGAATGCCGGCCGGTCTGACGCGCTGGCGCAAGCGCTAGGCGACTTCGACGGCAAGAGCACTGGCCCGCTGGAGCGCTTTGCCGCGGCCTGGAGCGTCGATGCCGAATTGGTCGCAGAATTGTGCGAATTCGCCGCGAGCGCCGACGGCAATCTTCAAGCAGCCGCCACCTGGCTGCTCAAGCGCTTCGGCGTAACGGGCGCGCAGTTGTCACCCGGCCAATGCGAAACGCTCTTGCGCCTGCTGGTCCAGGAGACCGGCTGGCTTCCCCGCCTGCACACGCTGCAAATGATGGATACGCTGACCGTGCCGGCAGCGCTGGCGGCGCCTTTGATGGCCGCGCTGGCGGCGCAGGCGGCCGGCGCCAACACGTTCATCCGCGCCTGGAGCGTCCATGGCGCCGCCGTCCTCGCCGATCAGCATCCGGCCTATCGCAGCCGCGTCGTGGATCTGCTGGCAGCTGCCGAGCGGGACGAAGCGGCTTCCGTGCGCGCGCGTATCCGCCGCACGCGCCAAGCCTATGACTGGCTCTAAAGGCCGCCATGCGCGCGGATTTTGCCAAACAGGTCGCGGAAAATGGGATCGCGATGCACGAAGTTGGCCACGCGTATCAGATGGCGCGAGCGGTCCACGCTCCAGGTCGCTTGATCGGTTAAGAGCGGGCTATGAACCAGGTCGGTCGGCGCCCAGTCGGGATTGATCAGCCAGGCGATGGTCGCGATATCCCAGATCACGCTGGACGCGCCGAAGGTGTCAGGCCGGTACTCCTTGAAAATCTGGCAGAGGTAATCGCCGACGCGGCCGGCGCCGCCGATGCAGGCCTGTAATTCGGGCAGGCTCGTCAGAAGGTGAGACGCTACGCCATAGCAAGGCACGAGAACCAGGGGCGCGCCGCTGTCCAGCACAATCTGCGCAGCCGGCACATCCTGCTTTAGGTTGAACTCGCGCGCGTGGGGCATATTCAAATTATGCCCGCCCAGCCAGATCACCACGATCTTCTTGACGATCTCAGGTTCCAGCAGCAGGGCCGAGGCGACATTCGTGATCGCGCCGATGGCGACTACGTAGAGCGGGTCGTCATCCGGGCTGGCGAGCGCGCGCTGGATTAGATCGCGGACGGCGGGGTTTTCTTGTGGCTGGCGCGCGGCGCCGACGTATTCGCTGGCGCCGCGGTAGGCCAGCCCCTCGGCCGCGACGCCCAGGAAATCCAGCAAGCGCAAGATCTCGTCGTAACTCTTCTCCATGCCATCGCCGGGCCCGGCCGAGCGGTCATTGTGAAAGGGCGCGGCATAGATCGCCTCCACCGTCATCTGCTCCGGCGAAAGCAGCGCGTAAGTCAAGGCGAATTGGTCGTCGATTTCATTGTAGGCATCGGTGTCCAGGACCATGCGAAGCTTGCGCCCGGGCTGCTGCAAACGCTTGATCCGGAAAGCGTCGCTCAAGGAGGGAAATGTCATCACACGTTTTCCTGTATCTGTTGCAATAGAAACGAGCGGGCTGCGCGCCCGCCCGTTCTATCGAGCGATCTTAACGCCACAGCGGCGTCAGCGGCGAAGTCAGGGCGATGTGCCGGGTACGATATAGCTCGTGCCATGTGTCTGATAGACCGACGGATATATCACGGCGGCATCCAGGGAGTCTTGCTCCTGTTCGTAATATTGCATCATCACAACGATCGGGTCGGGCCATTGATGCCACATGAAAGTCGGTGTGCCTTCCGGCAGATCCGGGTTATGGCTGCCATAGTCGAAATAGTAGCGCCCTTGCGCGAGCTCTACATCAATGGTTTCCAGCGCGGCCACGATGGCATCGGGGTCGTCGTAGCTATCGGCGATATCCATCGCTTCAGCCAGCAAGCGCACGCTGTCGTAAGGTTCCATGGCGAAACTCGGCGCGATGCCGCCCCAAGCTTCATTGTAGCTCGCGTTTAAAGCGTGAGCCATGTCGCCAAACAGAGCGGGAGTGGCGCCGGTGCGGGTGAATGCGCAATAGTTGCCGTCGGGCACCGCCGCCCAGAATTGGCCGGAATCGTTGGCAAAGCTTTCGGCGATACAGATGGTGTCGTCGCTTGGGGTAATGCCGAGCTCCGCCATTTGCTGATTGAGGTTAAAGCCGGTCTCGCCGGTAATGAGATTGCGGATGGCGTCGGGCGGTTCAGCACGGGCCTGGACGCGACTGAGTATCGGGACGAAATCTTCAGTGCCTAATTCTACGTTGTACTGTTCGACGGTGATGCCGGCGGCCTCGAGCAGCGCGCGTTCGTCGGCGGCGGCAGGTATGCCGTAGTCGGTGTTTTCGGTCATGATGATGACATCCTGCAGTCCGAGTTCAATCATCCAGTTGGCTGCGATCGCCGCAACCATGGAATTAGCGGGCGACGTACGGAAGATGTAGTCAACGCCGTCTTCTATGCGTGGCGGTCTGCCATCGAACTCGATAATGCCGTTGGCGGTGATATTGTCGTTCCAGGGTCCGGCAAACACGGTGGGGACGCGTTGCTCTTGCGTCAGTTTCATCATCGCAAGAGCGACTGCGCTGTGGTAGCCGCCGACCACCCCGTGGACGCCGTCTTCGAAAATCCAGCGTTCGGCAAGCGCTTGCCCGCGCTCAGAGATGCCTTCCGAGTCGCCAGTGATGACTTCCAGCCGGTGGTTGACGCCAGCAATGTCTATGCCGCATTCGGCGTTGACATCGGCAGCTGCCTGCTGCATAGCCCAATCGACGATGACGCCGGCGCCGGTCGCGCCGGGCGGCGACAGCGGAGCGATCCCGCCAAACTTGATCGTCTCATCAGCGAATTCGCAGTGGCTGTCGGCGCGCGCTATGCCGACAGGCGCCAGTGTCAACAAGGCTAGCGCTAAAAATAGAAGAAACACATACAATTTGCGGTTCATGCCTATAACCCCTTCCATGAATAGGGCACGCTTCTGCTACGTTACTTAATATAAGTTTATCACAAGTTCAGTCAACTGATTCATGTCCGCTTCATGAGTTGCGTCAGCGGCGATGATGTAGGCGCGGATTCGCCACCGGCCGAAAGATTGTAGGCTCTTGAAGACCTAGCAGCGGGGCGCGCTCGGGCGAACCGCTGGCTCGCCCCTGCGGATTGCCAATTGTCTGGGAGAGCTCATTCACGTCGAGGTTGCGCTTGAAATCGCTGCGGCGTCATCGCGGTGAAGACACAGGGGGCCGCAAACGCCCACCAAGCCTACCCGCCCGGCTTAAAGTACGAAGCGCCATGCGTCTGGTAGACCTCGGGATATACTACCGCGGCGTCCAGCCCGCTCTGCCCCTCTTCGAAGTACTGCATGACCGTCACCACCGGCACCGGCCATTGATGCCACATGTAGGCCGGGACACCGTCCGGCAGGACCGGATTGTGGTGGCCGTAATCGAAATAATAGTGGCCTTGCGACAGGTCGATGTCCGCCGTCTCCAGCGCCGCTACAATGGCGTCCGGATCGTTGAAGCTGCCGGCGCGCTCGATGGCGTCGGCCATCAGCCAGACGCTATCGTAGGCTTCCATAGCGAAGCTAACGAGGATGTCGCCGAAGTCTTCCTGGTAGCGCCGGTCCAACTCTACCGCCATATCGTTGTACAAACTGGGAATCGTGCCGACGCGGTCGAAGGCGCAGTAATTGCCGTCAGGAACCGTGTTCCAGTATTGCTCGGATTGAAAAGCGAGATGATTGGTGACGCAGATGGTATCGGCAGTAGGGGCGATGCCCAACTCCGCCATTTGCTGGGTCAAATTGTACGAGGTCTCGCCGCTGACCAGGATGCGGATGGCGTCGGGCAGTTGCGGCCGCGCCCACAGCCGGCTGAGGATCGGCACGAAGTCTTCCGTGCCCAGTTCAACTTCCAGCTGCTCGACCTGGACGCCGGCCCGCTCCAGGTGCGCGCGTTCGGCCGCCGCAGCCGGATGCCCGTAGTCGGTGTTCTCGAGGATGAGCACGACATCTTCAACGCCCTGCACCACCAGCCAGTCGGTTACGATCTTGCCGACGATCGAGCTGGGCGGCGAGGTGCGGAAGACATAGTCGACGCCCTGGCCGGCGCGCGGCGGCACGCCTTCATATTCGATATAGCCGCTGGCGCTGATGAAATCGTTGCGCGGGTGCGCGTAGATGGTCGGGATTTTGTAGCGCTGCACCATACCCATCGTCGCCAAACCGACTGCGCTATGGTAAACGCCGACGATGCCGTGGACCCCTTCTTGAAAAACCAGTCGCTCCACAGCGGCTTGTCCAAATTCGGAGATGCCTTCCGAATCCACCGTGATGACGCGGACGCGATGATTCGCGCCCTCGATTTCGACGCCGCAGCCGGCGTTGATATCGGCGACCGCTTGCTTGAAGCCCCAGTCCATACCGATGCCGCCGGCCACAGAGCCCGGCGATGACAAGGGCACAATCCCGCCGACAAGAATCGTCTCGTCGGCGAATTCGCAATGATTGTCAGCCTGCAGCGGGGCCGTCTGAATTAGGATCAGCACCGTTATCAGGCAAAGCTTAAGGGTAGCAACTCTCAAGATGACGCGCTCCTTGGCAAAGTTTTGATACACTCGGCGTATCAGCGTAAATCCAATTTGCTAATCTGGCAAGCGCGCGACCGAATCTGTCGGTCGTTCCGCCGGCGCCGCGGCCTCGGGGGTCATGCCCGGGACTGGCGCTTCGATTTCGCGCTTACGCTTGACGCGCCGTTTCCACTTGCCCAACAATTCCGCCGGCTGCAAGCGGGGATCCAGCCGCCAGGTAACGCGGTCGATGACTTCCATGAGCAGCGCCAGCGCCCAGCCGATGCCGAAGACGTAAAGCCCGGCTTTGGCAAAACTCTCGACGCGTTCGGGGCTCAACGCATTGAAATTGGTCAATCCGCTTAGCAGCATCAGCAGGCCCGCAATCACCGACACAAAGCCGAAGAGCCAGGTTGAGTGACGTCCGCGCAGCTTAAAGAAGAGCGCATTTACAACGCCATTGCGCAGCGAACGCATACCCCAGACCAGGATGACGGCGCCGGTGAATATGGTAGCGAGCGACAAGTCGGTCACGGCCTAACGACCGGCGCCGGGTAACGCGCACCGTACGCCGGCGAGCTAAGCGGCGAGCGCTGCCGTTGACTTCTCCGCCAAGATACCGGGCGAAACGAGCGCTTAGCGATAGCGACTGCTATATTGGTCGGCGACATCTTGAGGATCGACGTCATCATAAGGCGGCATGCTGGACGCATACAGAAAGAGTTCCACCGCTATCGACCCAATGAAACCGACTCCCAATGCAACAAAAGCGATGGGCATAATCTGGTCGACAATGTCCGATTGTGGGCTGAGCAGAACGCCGAGCCCCGAAAGCAATGACACGACGCCACCGATGCTAAATCCGACGCCAAAGATCAGTACGGCAATACGCGACTTCAGCACCATTCTTGGCCCGATAAATCGGACCAGCCGACCAAGATAGATTTCTCCTTTTCGCAAGCCATTTAAGCCCAGGAATAGGAACAGCGCGCCGCCGACGATAAAGATAAGCGGGTTGTCATTCATCAAGATTCTCCCGACACCAGTTTCTTTGCGTGAAGTATTTTCTGGAACAAGCCGCCATTGTTAAGCTGGCAGACTCTGCCCATTGTGGCATAGTATATATTCGAAATGTATCGCAAACAAATATCAAACTGGGACTGATCGTGCCACGCCTCTTCGTCGCCATCGACCTGCCGGAAACGACCAAAGACCAGGTGCTGACCCTGCGCCGGGACGACTTGCCGCCCGGCCGCTGGGCGCGGCGCGAGGCGCTTCATCTGACCCTGCACTTCATCGGCGATGTGCCCGAGGCGGTGGCGCGCGCTTACGGGCGTGCGCTGCGCCAGGTCGAGGCGCCGGCTTTCGATCTGCTGATCAGCGGCGTCGGGCAATTCCCGATTGAAGCGCGCCCACGCGTCATCTGGGCGGGCGTGCGGAATACGCCGCCTTTGCGCGCGCTGTACGAAGCGGTTGGCACGGCGCTGGAGAGCGAAGGCTTCCGGCGCGAGCGGCGGCGCTTCCACCCGCATATCACGCTGATGCGCTTCAAGAAACCGCTCCGGCGCGGGCTCGCCAGCCGTTGGCTGCAAGCGCACCTGGACTTCCATGCCCAGCCGGCGCGCGTTGAGCAATTCACGCTCTTCGAAAGCCGGCTGCAACCTGGCGGCGCGGTGTACATTAAGCGCGGCGTTTACGCGCTTTCAAGCAACGCGTTGGTGTAGGGGCGATTCTGCGAATCACCCACCGCAACTGCCACGGACATTTGGGCGACTCACAGAATCGCCCTTACATGCCGACTTTTCGCTGAATTTCGCAGGACTACCCTGGATTACAAGACACTCCCGCTACGGCTTCGCCTTCGGCAGTCTGTGCGCGCGCAGCAGCAGACCCGCCGCGACAATCATCATACCCATCGCCAGGAATGCCGCCGCCAGCGAAGTCTCGGCTATTTTTGCGAACACCGGCGCGGCCAGGGCGGCGAACAGATTGAGGAACATGTTGATCAAAGACAGCACGGTGGCGCGGTTGCGGCTCTCGATGATGGCGTTTTGGTAGGCGGAGAACAGGGGCGCTTTCATGTCGTTTACGCCGTACATCAGGATCATGACGAAGACGGTGGCTGCCGGGCCGGCCGCCAGCGCCAGCAGCCAGTACATCAGGCCGGGCAGCAAAGTCAGCAGTGCGATGGCGCGCGCTTGCCCCAGCCATTCCTCCAGCTTGTAAGCGTAGCGCTGCGTGAATGCCGCCAACAGACTGCCGGCTGACAAGACGACGCCCACCACAAAAGGCGAGACTTCGTTCTCCGTCAAGTATGGCGGACCCAGGGTCGTCACCAGGGACGATGTGATCGGCGTAGTGAAGACCACCAGCATCGCCAGCCACCGCAACCGCTGATGATGACGCAGCAGTCGCACGCCGTCGCGCAACAGCGTCAGGCTTCCCGCCTTGGCTTCCCCGGTGTCTTCCGTCGGCTCACGCAGGGTCAGGCAGATGACAGCGCCAATAAGCAGCGCGACCACAGTTAGTGCGATGGCGGGAATGAAATCCTCCGCTCGCGCCTCGCCGATGATCAGCCCGCCGATGAGAGGGGCGATGACAAAGGCGATCTGCCCCCAGCTGTTCAGCCGCCCCATCGCGCGCTTCATGGCGTCTTCGCGACCCTCTTGCGGCAGGCTGTCATAGACCAGGGCTTCGACCGCGCCCGACGCGAAAGCGAAGCCCGTGCCGGTCAGCAGGGCGATGAAGACGTACCACTCGAAGGAGCGCGCGAAGATGAAGATGAATTCGGCGGTCATCAATAGTATGGTGGAGCAGAAGATGGACCACTTGCGCCCGACGCGGTCGGCCAGCAAGCCGGTGGGCACTTCCATCACGAAGATGGTGAAGATCATGATCGATTCGATCAGGCTAATCTGCACCAGCGTCAGGCCGCGCGCCAGCAGCAGCAGCGCCAGCGCGTGCACGTAAAGGTGAAAGCGCTGGCAGAAATTGATGAAGATGACTTTGTTGATGTTGCCGGACAGCATATTGTCGTTGCCACAGGTCTCTCATTGACGCGAACAGTACGGGCTGATGTAATGAGCGTACAGCCCACCTATCTCATCAAAATGGGGAGATGGGGACGACTGATTCTAAGATCTACCGTGGATTGCGATTATGATGCCATTGGAAATGTGTCCAGCAAGGGCGCTATTCTCAATTACACGGCGAGCCGTTTGAATTGAAGAACACCGTCTGTATACAGCGTACATTCGACTTGCCCGACATGAAAGACCGCGATTTCTTCCAAGGTCCAGCGCCATTCATTTTGGTGAAGGTAACCCAGCAATACCCGTCGATTTATCTCGGACTTGGGAAGATGCGATTTTACGCAAAGCCAGCCTTCCTTGTTCGCGCGCGCCGCTTCTTCAACGACTGCAAACAAGCTACTGACAACGCGTTTGGCTTGCGGATGATGACCTTCAAGTTCTTCACCTGCAAATTCCTGCTTACGACAGTCTTCCAGCCGATCGTTTGCATCTTTGTCCGCTACGACTCCATAAAGCAGTTTAATGCCTTCAAGCGCCAGATTCTCCATGTCGTTCTCCTTCGCCGGCAACCGAACTCTTCACCTAGTGTAGCGGTTGCCGAATTGGTTTTCACTCGCTGCGCGCCGCTAACTCAGTCTGTTACCCAAACTTGGAAAACAGTCGTCCCGACCGTATACTCCACTGTAGTGTATCACTAAACACGAATGGAAGGAACATGCGGGAAAATCGTGTGCGGACTCTATGGGCGGAAGGCAAGACGGTCATCAACGGCTGGCTGCACAGCCCCAGTACCTGGTCGGCCGAAGTCATGGCGCATCAAGGCTGGGACAGCCTGGTCGTGGATATGCAGCACGGCCTGATGGGCATGGAGACAGCGATACTGATGCTGCAAGCCATCTCGACCACCGACACTGTGCCGATGGTGCGGGTCAACTGGAACACACCGGGCGATACGATGCGCCTGCTCGATGCCGGCGCTTACGGCGTCATTTGCCCGATGATCGAGACGCGTGCGGAATGCGAGGCCTTCGTCGGCGCTTGCCGCTTCCCGCCGCTGGGCTACCGCAGCCTGGGCCCGACGCGGGCGCGGGTCTTTGCCGGCGACGATTACGCCGAGCGCGCCAACGACACAGTCATCACGTTCGCCATGATCGAGACCAAAACCGGCTACGAAAATCGCGACGAGATCATGAGCGTGCCCGGCTTGGACGGCGTTTTCGTCGGCATTGGCGACCTGCGCTTGAGCATGACCGGGCGCGCCGGGCTGACCGCGGCGGACGCGACCGTCGACGCGGCGCTGGACGCGATCCTGGAGTCGGCGCGCGCGCACGGGCTGAAGGCGGGGTTGTTCGCGGCCGATACCGACCACGCCATTGACATGATCAAACGCGGCTACGAATTCGTCACGGTGATGAATGACGTCTCGCTGATGGCCAGCGCGGCCTCGACGGTGGTGGCGCGGGTGCGCGCGGAAGCGGGGTAGCGCCTCACAGCGTATCGCCCAGGCAGATCGCGAGGTTGCGCGCCGTCTGGAGCAGCGGATGATCCAACGGCACATTCTTGCGAACGCCCGCCACCTCTTCCAGCGGCACGGCGCAGACGCCATCGCCTTTGACGCCCACCATGATATTGTACTGCCCTGCGGCGATCAGGTTGGCCGCGGCCGTGCCCAGACGCGTCGCCAGCAAGCGATCGATCGGCGAAGGCACGCCACCGCGCTGTACATGCCCGAGGATGGTAACGCGGGATTCCAGGCCGGTCCGCTTTTCCAATTCGTTGGTCAGCAGTTGCGTGCCGCCGCGGCGCTCGCGCTCGACCTCGGCTACTTGGGCGCGGGCTTCCCGGCGCCGCTCACGCGCTAGTTTATACTCGACCCGGTCATCGGCGCAGCGCGCCATGTCCGCTTCCGCTTCCGCCACTAGCGCGCGGGCGTCATGCAGCTTCTTGCCGACGCGCTGCGTCATGGCGCCTTCGGAGACAGCCACGATGCTGAAGCGCTTGCCGCCGCGGCTGCGCGCCCGTATCGAATTGGCGATGACTTCGATATCAAAGGGGATCTCCGGTATCAGGATAACATCAGCGCCGCCGGCCAAGCCCGCGCCCAGCGCCAGCCAGCCCGTATTGTGCCCCATGATCTCGCAGACGATGATGCGGTGGTGGCTATGGGCGGTGGAGTGCAGGCGGTCGATGGCTTCGCTGGCGATGCCGAGAGCGGTGTCATAGCCGAAGGTGACATCGGTGCCGCTGACATCATTGTCGATTGTCTTGGGCAGGAAGACGATATTGACGCCCGCTTTCGCCAGGCGCAGGGCGTTCTTCGCTGTGCCGCCGCCACCCAGACAGACGAGCGCGTCCAGATCGTGCTTCAGGTAATTCTCGACCATGACATCGGTCATATTGCGGGTCTTGCCGCCGATGAGCATGCGGTGCGGTTTGTCGCGGCTGGTGCCCAGTATGGTGCCGCCCAGCGTCAGGATGCCGCTGAGCTCATCGTCGCCCAGCCAGATGACGCGGTTCTGCATCAAGCCGCGGAAGCCATCGCGGAAGCCAACCAGGCGCATGCCGTGTTTGTCGATCGCCACCTTGCCCACGCCGCGTATCGCCGCGTTCAAGCCCGGGCTGTCGCCGCCGGCGGTGAGGATGCCAATCGTTTTGCCAATCATCATCTGCGTCCCTTATCAGTAGTAGTTGCTACTCATTATAACGAGAGTCGCGCTGGAATTGCAGCAAATTGGCGGAGGGCGAATCCGAAGAGGCCCGCCAGAATATGTTATGATGTCTATGCGACAGAAGAAAGGCGACGGGCGATGGAACTGCGGCAGCGAGTGTACGACGTGGACGACCTGTGGGAACTGGGCTCGCAGGAAGGATATAGGGCCAAGGATTATGAATTGATCGACGGAGCAATCATTGAGATGACCAAGCCAGGTGGACGACATGGGCAACTCGTAATTCGATTGGGACGCTATCTGGACATTTATGTTGAAGAAAACCGGCTTGGCTACGTCACGACGGAAACCGCTTATTTTCACGAAGATCATCGCTACACAGTGCTCGCGCCAGATTTGGCCTTTATTGCGCGTGGCAGAGCGCCCGACCCCTTCCCCGACAAGTGGATTCCGTCAATGCCGGACCTGGCTGTTGAAGTCCGTTCTCCAAGCAATTCGATCGGGGAACTGCGAGAAAAAGCCCAGATTTACCTTAGACACGGCACGACCCTCGTCTGGATCATAATTCCTGGGTCGCTGACGGTTGAAGTTTGGCGAATGCAAGAAGATGGCAGTTTCACAGATGAGACGCTGGAAGCGGCGGACGCGCTTAGCGGAGAAGATGTTCTGCCCGGTTTCCAACTTGGCTTAGGCGCGCTGTTTGCTTGAGAGTAACAACCGCCTGCCGTTTCCCAACCTATGCCCACCGAAGCGCGCTTGAAAAAACTGAGGGACGTCGCCGAGCGGCGGCAGCCCGGCCTTACCATCGTGGTTGAGGATGTCTTTGACCCCCACAACATGGGCGCCATCGCCCGCAGTTGCGACGCCTTCGGCATACAAGAGATCAACGTCATCTTTGAGACGCAACCGGCCTTTGATCCCAAGCAAGCGGGCAAGAATAGCTCGACCGCCACTAACAAATGGCTAAATTACCGCATTCACCACAGCACGGAGGCGGCGCTGCAAAATCTGAAGCGGGAGGGCTGGCAGCTTGTGGCTACGGTCCTTGATCCCGCTGCCGAGCCGATTTACGCGGCGGACTTCTGCCATCCGCGAATCGCGCTATTGTTCGGCAACGAGAAGACGGGCCTGTCGCCGCGGGCGATTGCGCTGGCTGACACGCGAGTGACCATCCCCATGCTGGGCATCGCGCAGAGCATGAATGTCTCGGTGTCGGCGGCGCTCGCCATTTACGAAGTGACGCGGCAACGGCGCGAACGCTGCCCGGAGGCGCTGCAGCCGAGCGCCGGCGAAATCGAGCGAAACTTCGCCTACCTGCTGGACATGCACGAGCGCCATAACAAGCGCAACAAGCGCCTGCGCAAGGAACGCGCCAAAGCGCGCTCAGCCGAGTCCAGATCCCAGGGGCAGTAAGTCAGGCGCGGGCGAAGATGCCGACGGCGGGCCGATGATCGGTCAGGTCATCAAAGGGGATAGCGCTCTGGATATGGCAGGAGATCACTTCAAACTCCTGGGCCGGGTCGTGCAGCAAGACATGGTCTATGAGAACACGATGCTGCTGATGGGTCCATAATTCGCTGGTCTTGTTTTCCGGCTTCAACAGGCGGAAGTGTCGCTGCAGCATAACCATCTCGGGCGCGTCGGCTTGCGCATTGAAATCGCCGGCCAGCAGGATCGCCCGCTCCGGCGCGTCATTGGCGCGGTCGGCGCGCTTCAATTCTTCAACGACGTACAGCACCTCGTTGACTTGCGCCTGCCGCATTTGCGATGCCGCGCGCGAGCGCTCAAAGCCGGCGTCGTGACGATCTTCGCCAAGGAGGACGCCTAGATGCGTATTGAGAAAATAGAGCGGAATGCCGCGGTAATTCAGCGACGCGACCATCAGGTTGCGCGGCTGCGTATCGCGATTGCCGCTGCTGTAGAGCGTGGCGCGGCTGATCGGCGTATGGCGCGCCCAGGCGCCGCTCATATTGCAGTCGTCGTAGGCCGGGAAGCTGCCCCAAGCCCAGTCTTCGACCGGCAGATTGGTGATGACAGCATTGCCTTCGGCGGCGCCGCTCATATTGCGATAAGCGGGCCGATCCCACAAGTTGGGATGCGGATGATCGCACATCGTCACTTCCGGCGCGAAGGCGTCGATATAATCCGAACCCAAGAGGCGCGCCATCTTGCGGCCAACATTTCGGGGCTGGTCATTGTGGAGCGCGATGCCTGATTCCTGCAGGGCAATCACCGTAGGCTGGCGCGGGTTGATCACCTGCTGCAACGTGCTGTAGGCGTCCACTGCCAGTTTCTCGTGATCGTGCGGCGCCGGCCGCATTTCGCGCGCGCCACCGATGTTGAAACTCACCACCTGGAGCATGCCAAGGTTCCGCCCTTCGAAGGTTCGCCGCATTATATCATAGGCCCGCGCCAGAAAAAGAGCGCGAGAACAGCTTAATTTCGTTGGCGCGTGATAAGGCTCTGTTGGCGGAAGCGCCCCTCCGCAAATTGGCTGTTCCAGCGTAACATAGCGCGCGATGTTGAATTGTCGACTGAAGGAGCGTGACCTTGACCAGCAAGTTTACGACCGCCGCGCTGATCCTCATTGACGTGCAAGAAGGCCTGGACGAGCCGCGCCTGGGCCAGCGCAACAACCCGGGCGCCGAAGCCAATATGGCGCGTCTGCTGGCGCATTGGCGAGAGCGCGGCCAGCCCGTCTTCCATATCCAGCACATGTCGACCGAGCCGGATTCGCCGCTGCGGCCAGAGCTGCCGGGCAACGCCATCAAGGCGATTGTGGCGCCGCAAGGCGTGGAACCGGTCATCCGCAAGCAAGTGAACAATGCTTTTGTCGGCACCGATCTCGACGCGCGCTTGCGAGCGGCCGCGATCGAGTCCTTGGTCATCGTCGGCTTGACGACCAATCATTGCGTCTCGACAACCGCGCGCATGGCCGGCGACCTGGGCTATGACACGGTCGTGGTCGCGGACGCCACCGCCGCACACAATCATCGCAGCTATGACGGCAACTGCTACGATGCCGAGACCGTGCATCAACTGGCGCTGGCGAACTTGCATGACGAATTCGCCGCCATCCTGACGACCGAGCAAGTACTCTGTCCGGGCTAAGCCATGCGCATCCGCATTCGAGCGGCGCGACCGGACGAAGCCGAGCAACTGAGCGAGATCGCGCGCCGATCCAAAGCGCATTGGGGCTATCCGGCCGCGCAAATTGAGCGCTGGCGCGGGACCTTTCTCAGCGTGACCGCCGATTACATCGCGGCGCACGCGGTCTGGTCGGCGGTTGACCAAGCTGATTGCCCGCTTGCCTTCGCCGCGCTTGAGCGCGCGAGCGGCTGCGACGTCCTGGAGCATCTCTGGGTGCTGCCCGAATTTATTGGCATGGGCATCGGCAGGCGGCTCTTTCAGCAAGTCGCGTCTGAGTCGCCGTCATTCACCTTCACATCCGACCCGCACGCGGATGCGTTCTACAAGCGGATGGGCGCGCGGGTAATCGGCCAAGTGGCCTCAGACAGTCAAGGGCGCTGGCTTACGAAGTTCCGCTACCCCTGAGGCCGCGAGCCGGACAGCGCTTGATTTTGCGCGGCGCTTATGATGTGATAACCAGCGTCATAAGCTGAGCGAGCGCATCCCCGATGTCTATGGCGGTTATCTCATCCCTGTTTCGCAGCGAAGAGCATCTGCCCAAATTTGCAGCGGCCCTCTTCGGCTTCGCCAAGCGTTTGAGCGAAAGGGGCGTCGAGGCGCATTACCTGCCGATCGTCAACGATGCCAGCCCGGGCGAACGAGCCCAAGTCGAGCAGTTGGCGGGGGCAATCAATGGGCAGTACCTCGGCCGCATGACGCCGCATTATGTGCCGCGCGAGACCCTGTACGCCTCGTGGAATCGCGCCGTTTCACTGACCGCGGCGACCTGCTTCACGCCCTGGAACGCCGACGACATACGCGTGGCGGAGGCCGCCATCGAAGGCTACGAAGCATTGCGCGCCGGCGCTGAGCTGGTTGACTTTCCCTTTACCCGCATCTTGCAGAACAAGCGATTTGGCGTCTGGCCGCGCCAGCAACGTATCAACGCGCCCTGCCCGTTTGACAGCGCGCGCTTTACCCGCCGCAATGGCCTGAGCCCATTCTTCATGGCGCGCCGATCGCTTTTCGACCGGCTGGGTCCCTTTGACGCCAACTTTCGCGTGGCCGGCGATACCGAGTGGGCCAGCCGCGCCACTGCAGCAGTGGAGTTTCAGCCAGCGCGCGCATGTGGCGGCGAATTCCTGGTGCACGGCGGCAATCTGAGCAACACGGGCGGCGACCGCGAAGACATCGAGGTCAATCTGATTTTCATGCGGCGGGGCGACTGGCGTCACTTGCGTCCCTGCGATCCGCGCGCACTGCGAGCGGCCTGGGAGACCTGGGGCAATCCCGCGCAATTGACGCTGCCGCCTGAGGTCGCTGACTTGCTTTGGGGCGCCGAAGCCGACGCGCGCTGGCGGCGCTATCAGCGCGAGCGGCGGCAAGCCCCGGGGCTGCGCCGGCTGCGACTGGCGCTGGCCTCGCGCGGGCTGCTCTACAGCGAGGAGTGGGCGCAGGCGCAGCGCGGGCGCGAGCGGCAATGAACGCGCTACGCTGGCAGAGGCTTCTCTGCGGCGGCGTCATGCTCTTGCTGGCGCTCCTCTTCTTTCATCAGCTTGCCTTCGGCGGCAAGATTCTCGCGCGCGGCGATACCTTCAAGTATTTTTATCCCTATTGGGACGCGCGCAACGCCGCGTTTCGCGCCGGAGAATTGCCGCTGTGGGCGCCCGAACTGTTCACTGGCGTACCGCTGCTGGCCAACCCGCAACTGGGTACTTACTACCCGCTGAATTGGCTGACCGCGCCCTTCCGCGCGCCGACCGCCGTCAGCCTCAGCATTTTGCTGCATACCGCGCTGGCGGCCGCCGGCGCCTGCGCCCTGTACCGTATAGCGATAAGCCGGCGCTGGCTGCCGGGGCTGGTCGCCGGAATCGTCTTCGCATTCGGCGGCTATCTCGGCGCGCATGTCGAACAGATCAATCAGCTACAGGGTCTGGCCTGGATGCCGGTCCTGTTCGCGCTCTTCCACCGTCTGCTAATAGGCGAACGCGCTTGGCGCGCCGGGTTCCTGCTGGCGATGGCCTGGACGATGCAGATCCTCAGCGGGCACACGCAGACCGTCTTTATCAGCGGCATCGGTTTGGCGCTCTACGGCATCGCCTGCGATGGCGGCGCAGCGGGGAACTGGCGGGACCGGCTAACAGCGCGGGTCCGGCGGGCGCTGCTGCTGTTGGCGGTGTGTTTCGCGCTGGCGCTGATGCTGGCGCTGCCGCAGTTGCTGCCCAGTCTGGAGCTGTCATCTCTGTCGAACCGCAGCAGTGGCTTCAGCGTACAAGAGGCGACTGCTTTTTCCTTGCCGCCGAGTGTGTTGGGGCGCGCCTTGCTGCCCAGTTACGACGGCCAGCTCTTTGGCGAATATGTCGCAACTGCTGGCGTCATCGGCTTGGGTCTGGCGCTATGGGGCGCCGCCTCAGACGCCTTCAGCATTCGGAAGCGCTGGCTCTGGATATTGCTGGCGCTGGTTGGCCTGGCGCTGGCTTTCGGGCGCTACAATCCCCTCTACCTGTTGCTGGCGCATTTGCCCGGCTTCAACTTGTTTCGCGTGCCGGCGCGGTTCCTGGCGCTCTTCGCGCTGGCGATTGCGCTGCTGGCCGGCATGGGCGTCGAGTCGCTGGGTCGCACCCCGGCGCAATCGCTACGACGCTGGAAGCGAATCGCCATGGTCGCCGCGTTCATCGCCTTGCTGATCGCCGTGACGCGCTTCGTCTTGCAGCCCGAAGGCAACCTGCTGTTCGGCGGGCCCGCGATTAGCGAGGGCTCGCTGCTGATCTGGGCCGGCAGCGCGCTGCTGCTCGTCTGCCTGTTGCCTTTGCGTCATCGTTGGACGCCGATTGCCGCCGCGGTTCTGCTAGTGGCTGAACTTTTTCTCGCGTCGCTGAACATGCCCTACAACGATCTCTCGCCGCCCGATGTCTACCTGTCCCAACGCGAGACCGCCGGCGCGTTGCTGGCGCTGCAAGCCGAGGAAGTAGCGCCGAGCCGCCTCATCGCGATAAGCCCGCTCTATTTTGATCCGCTCGATATCAGCGATTTGCGCGCGCGCTATGGCCGGTTGGGCATGGACTACGAGGCGCAATTCCACGCCCTGGACGCGATCAAGCTGCAAGAGACGCTGATGCCCAACTTGCCCTTGACCTGGGGCATTCCCAGCATCGACGGCTTTGGCGGGGGCATCACGCCGAGCCGGCGTTTTTCGCTCTATAGTACGCTGCTGCAACCGCCGGACGCGCTGCCGGCGGTAGACGGGCGTCTGGGCGAGCGCCTCACGCCGCGCAGTTGTCGCGCCGCCTGCATCCCCCCGCTCCGCTGGCTGCGCGCCACCGATACCCGAACGGTCATCACTGACAAGGTCTTTGACTTCTGGCACGATGGCGTCTTTTACGACACGGCCTTGTGGGATTTTTGGGACGGCGTTGCTGAACTGGAACAGCCGCTGGATGGCCGCTTCGACCGCGTCGGCGTAGTGCATCGCCGGCCGCTGGATTTCGACGCGCCGGCGCTACCCGTGCAGGAGGGTTTCTCGTTGACCGTGACCGACATGGCCGGCCTGCCCGCTATCTTGCGCCAAGAGCCGGGCATCGTCGCCGTGACCGCCATCAACAGTGCCGTGCCGGACGACTTCCAGGAAATCCAGCCGCCGCCATTCGAGCGCGTCTACAGCGGCGCAGTGAAGGTCTACCGCACCCCGCCGTCGGGCAAGCGCGCCTATCTGGCGGCGGAAATCCTTAACGTGGCTGACAATCACGCCGGCGATATGGAGGCGCTGCGGCTGTTGCAAGAGGGCGGCGTGGCCGTCATCCACGGCGCTGCCGACGCGCGCAATTCGACGCCCGGCGCCAGCGGGCGCGTCGATATCCTCGACTACCGGGACACGCGCGTCAGCCTGGCTGTCAGCGCCCCGCGGGCGGCCACCCTAATCTTGAGCGATGCCTGGCACCCGGGCTGGCGAGCCAGTGTAAACGGGCGGCCGACGCCGATTCAGCGTGCGAATCTGATCTTCCGGGCTGTGCGCGTGCCCGCCGGCGAAAGCAGTGTCGTCTTCAGCTTTGAGCCACAGCTATGGCGCGCGGCACTTTACATTGGCTGCGCCCTGTGGTTGATTACACTTCTGGCGGCGATTGGGCCAGCCGCCTTCAGCAGATATCGCCTCAAATCAAGGAGAAGCGGAAAATGAGATTGGGAACTTACGTCGAGATCCTGAATTATGTTGACGATACGGCTGCCGCCGGCGCTTATTACCAGAAACTGGGTTTGGCCCCGTTGGGCGATGATGTTTACACTGACGGGCGCTACCATCTGCACTTGCTGCCGGGCCAGGGCGAAAACCCGAGCTTGCGTTATTTCGGCTGCGATTTGGACGCGCTGAAGGAGCGCGGCCTGGCGATCGCCGACAGCACGCTGACGAGCCCGGCCGGCATCCGCATCCTGCTCAGCAGCGATCCGCCGCCGCGCCAACTGCCGCACGATAATGTGGCGAAGGCGCCCGACATCACGCGACTCGGAAAATTTGGCGAGCTATCCGCCTTCATCCCCGATATCGAGGTCGAATGCGCCTTTTGGGAAGCGGCCGGCTACGAGGTCCTGGGCAAATACGAGCAGCCCTCGCCCTGGGGCATCTGGCTTGACCAGCTCTTCCTGATCGGCTTGCATCAGGACGACGTCGACGAGCCCTTCGCCATCTGCCACTTCGCCCCCGATATGAAGCAGGTCAACGCCGACCTCGTTGCCGAGGGCTTCAACTTGCAGCCTTTCGACAGCGGCACGCTACCGGACGACCTGACGTATCAGAAGCTGATGACGCCTTACGGGATTCTCTTTTATCTCTTCACCGGCGACATCTCTGACGCGCAGCCTTAAGGCCGGCCACGTTATATTCCGGCGGACTTGCGCGCGATAACGATTTGATTCACGCCCCAGTTCAACGGAATGAAGGCGCCTCTCGTCAATACCTGTAGCAGCGCGGGCCAGCCAAAAAGCGCGAATTGCAGCTTGGTCGGCACCAGCGGCAAGTACGGCACATCCCATAGGCCGTCGCCGAAGTGACGCTCGATTCGGAAGCCGTTTTCCGCGCACCAGGCGCGCCAGACCGCCGGTGGCTGCACATTGATATGAGTAGGATCGATGCCGGTAGCATCGGTGGCAGGATCTTTGAGCGATCTCAACGCGTACTCCGGATGCGGCGTGACAAAAAGAAAGAGACCGCCAGGCCGCAAGACGCGCCTTATCTCTCCGATAAACGCGCGCGGTCGCTCCAGATGCTCGATCAAATGCAAAGCTGCCACGACGCTGAATTCACCTGTTTCAAACTGGAGCGGCTGGTTGGCGTCGCCCGGGAGGACTCGCGCTCTCGGCGCTTGCTGGCGAGTTTGTTCCACCGCGTAATCCATCATGTCGATCCCGGTGCATTGGAAGTCATCCTGAAGCAAGCCCAAGAGGTGCCCCAAGCCACTGCCGACCTCCAGGAGCGATCCGCCTTCGGCCGGGGCATAACGCCGTAGCAGCGCCGCATAATAGCGCCGCGCGAACCAATACATACTGAATCGCCCCAAAGGACGCTTGCCGTATTCGCGTACGCGAAAATAGCTTTCGTTATAGTGGTGGACCGGAGCGCGCGGAACCGAGGGCTTGGCCGGCAGACCTCTGTCTCCAGGTTCGGGAGCAAATGGCGAGTCGGTATCGAGTTTCTGTGAATCGACAGCTGTTTCCAGTTCTGAGGCGTTCAAGTAATTCTATTCCTGTCTTTCCGGCACAGCTAATCGTATTGCCAAAATCGCAAAACCGCAATTACTGACGCGGACAATTCCGATTGAGCGCCTGTGCATTGGCGGGCGTACAAAATACTCGACGAATCTGTCGCCATCAATCTTCCCCTGCTAAAATGCGCGCCGGACAAGGACCCCAGCATGAGCGACACGGGCATCACTCAGATCGCGGACGACATCGCGCAGGTGCGCATTCCGCTGCCCTACGCGTTGAATATCGTCAACTGCTACCTGCTGCGCGGCGCGGAGGGCTGGACGCTGGTCGATACCGGCCTCAATACGGCGGCGGCGCGCGCGCAATGGCGGAGCGCCCTCAACGCGCTGGATATCACGCCGGACGCGATCGAGAAGATTGTCTTAACCCACATGCACCCCGATCACTTCGGCATGGCCGGCTGGTGGCAGCGGCAGGCGGCGACGCCCATGCCGCTCTTCCTGCCCGAGCGCGAGCGGCGGCAGATGCAGGTTTTCTATCGCCGCGACAATACGCCGCTCTATCACCAATGGATGCTGGAATGCGGGATGGACGAAGAATCGGTCGACAACATCGAAAACGCCCTTTACAGCACCCGCGACTTGACCCAGCCCCATCCGCTGGCGCAGCGCTTCCTGCGCGCGGGTGAGACGGTCCGCCTGGGCGCGCGCGACTTTCAGACGATTCACGCGCCCGGCCACAGCGACGGCCAGATGATCTTTTACGAGGTCGACGACCGCCTGATGCTCTGCGGCGATCACGTCTTGATGCGGATCACGCCCAATATCGGCAGCTGGCCGCACACCGAGCCGGATCCTCTGGGCCGATTTATGGAGTCGCTGGAGGCGCTGTCCGCGCTTGACGTGCGCCTGGCTCTGCCGGGGCACAAGCAGCTGATCAGCGATTGGCGCGGGCGTATCCAGGAGCTGATCGCCCACCATCAGCAGCGCCTGGAGGAAACGCGGGCTGCAGTATCGTCGGGCGCGCGCACGGTGCTGGAAGTGGCGACGCAGCTATTTGACATGGAGCGCTTGACAGCGCACGAATGGCGCTTCGCCCTGGCCGAGACGCTGGCGCACCTCAATTATCTGCACGCGCGCGGCGGCGTTACGCGCATACCCGTTGAAGACGACGAGGCGACCCGCTGGATAGCGGCCGAGGTCCCGCGGCGGTAAGCTTTGGCCTTCTTAGGCAGAGCTTGCTTCTTTTGCCATCAGGCCGCGTCAGCGCGCGTACTGCCGGATCACTGTATCCTTGCCGGTTTCGACGATCTGACGAAGCTGATAGCCGCGCTCGCGCATATAGCTCTCGAGTTGAACGAGATCAGGCGGTATCGCTGAGGACTGATAAAAGGTCCAGATATTTGGCGTCGGCGCTTCGCTGATATAGTCCTCTGCTTCCCGGCCTTCAAATATCACTTCCACCTGTATGCCGTGCCTCTCGAAGTAGCGTTCTTGAAGTGTGCCGTAACCGTACTCTTTCATATCCATGTTTATCCAATGCGGGGTTTGCTGGAAACCAATCAGAAGTGGTTTGGATTCGCCTTGAAGCGCAAGGCGATATATGGCATGAACCGGCGCCTGCGTAATTGCCCGGCGCCATCCGTAGGTGACGTACAGGTCAGAATTGCCGCTTGTGTGATGGGAAATACCCGCGATCACATATAGGACGACGAATACAATCATCCAACTGCGCCATCGCGCCAGGGCAGACAAACCAGCGGCGATCACAAACAGACAAGGCATCAGCAGCGCTGCCGCATATCGCATTCGTTCAGTTGTGACAAGCCCGGCGCTGACGCAGAACAGCAGGGCGATTAGGCCTAACAGCGCAATCAAATGCACACGGACTTGGGGCTGGCGCGTCCGGCTATCAGCCAGAGAAAGCGCGATGCCGGCGAGCGGCAGCGCAGCCAGCGCCAATTGTCCCGCGCCATACGAGCTGTTGAGTATTACCGACAATCCGGCTCTTGCGAATTCGACTGGTAATATCAGGCGCATCGACAGGGTGTTTTGCGCCACGCGATCGACGATTGAAAAGGCAAGCAGATGATCAATTACGCTTGCCAGGTAAGGCGCGGCAAGCGCGAGCGCGCAGACAATCGCCAAGGGGAACGCAAACCAGCGCCAGACTTTGCGGGCGAAAATCACATGGCAGCCGAAGAGCGCTACGACCAGGAAGAGCGTAGACAGCACATGAAACATAAGCAGCGCGTATATCGCAGCGGAAACAGCCAGCCAGCGCTTCACGGTGGCGCCGCGATAGTTGACGGTCATTCGCATGTACAACCAGACCGCGATTCCTGAGGCGAGCACGACGCAACTGTACATGCGCATTTGAACGTGGGTGTAGTTGAAATAAGCGTTGCACGCGACCAGTATGAGCATAATCAAGCCGGCGCGCGGGCCGATATAGTCGAATCCCAGGCGGTATGCCACTGCCAAGGCAAGCAAGCCGGTAAAGATGCTGAAGACTCTAAGCACGGCTATGTCGCTGGACGCGAAATTGCCCCAGAGGTTCAACAGAAAGAAATACCCCGGCGTTTGAGCATCGGGGTAATCCAGCACAAACTGAGAGACTTCGGCCAGAGAGTGCCCGCCACTCGCAAATCCGGCTGCCGCGATTGAATACTCTTCGTCGCCGGAAGGCGAATACAGGTCAATTTGTCTGCTGCTCAAGATTGCAACGACCAGCAGAATAGGAATCGCCCAAGCCCAGTGTCTTGGCGGTAGCGCGCGTATGGGCGCCATGTTCTTTTGATTACGCCCGTTTCGGGTCAGCGCCTATCAGCGCTGCAAGCTCGCTATGGCGTCACAGGCCGGGCAGCTGCCGTCGGCGCGGATGATGGCGTAGCCGGCTTGCGGGTCGGCGCCGTAGGTATCGAAATCGACATTCCAGACGATGGCCAGCTCGACCGGCATTTCTTCAAAGTTGGACATGATCAGCACCGCTTGCGAGAGCCACTCGGCTTGTTCGGCGACTGAAGTTTGCGCGGCCCAGGTGAAGCCGGCCGGCAGCGGGCCGTAACCCTCGGGCGACAAATAGCCGATCTCGGTCATGCACATGGGGATGTCGGCGTTGCGGAATGGCCAGGCGACGCGCCGCAGCATGAGTATGAGGTAGCGCGTGGGATAGGTATCGCGCGGGTCGCCGCCTTGGGCTGACGGCGGCAGGATGCCCTCGTTGTAATGCACGCCGATGCAGTCGGCATAGTTGGCCGCGCCCGCGTTGGCCATCTGCGCCATGAACACATTGTCGTCGCAGCCGCCCCAGCCGCAACCGGCAAAGAAGCCCGTTGGCGCCGGCGCGCCGCTGATGACCAGGGTATCCGAATTGGCGGCTTTTATGGCTTCGTAGGCGGCCCGAAGCATTTTTGTATAGTTGGCGCCGCTGACCCGCCCGGAGGGCCATTCGCGATCGATATTGGGTTCGTTCCAAACCTCGATGGCGTCCGCGCCGTTTCGCGCCAAGAAAGCGACGTATTCGGCGAAATTCGCCACATATCCGTCAAAGTCTTCGGCAAGCTGGTTCTTGTCCCCCTTGGCGCCGAGCAATACTTTGTAACCTTTTGCGTGTGCGGCGTCAATGAGGTCCTTGCCGTCGGAGATGCCGTATTGGACTTGTTTCTTAACCCAGGTCATGCCGGCGGCATCCAGGGCGGCTTGCGATCGCTCGTCGAAATACTTGATATGTCCGCCGACCTGCATTGGCAACAGGTTCTCGATCACTGGCGGGGCCGCGCTGGCGCTGGCGTCCGCGCCGTCGCCCGTCCCAACCGGAAGCACCGGCTCCAAGTTGACCAGAGCGCTGTTGTTATTGTTGACCAGGATTGGCGCCAGGACATAATACAGGCTCTCTTGCGCCGCATTGACCGCGTGCAAGCGAATCTTGTAAAAGCCATCGGCCTGCATAGTCGTGTTCCAGCTGCCGAGTTTGCCATTGACCACCGGCGCGAAGGCCAGGCTCGAAATGGGCGTCCAGAGGACTTCCGCCTCGCCGCTGTCGTGAGGCGCGGCTTCCGCGAAATACCACTGCAAGTCAGGGATATTGGCGCTGCCGATTAGGTCCACGCTTCCTCGGACCGTATTGCGCACCGGGTCCCATTGCAGCGTCAAGTCGCTGTCCTGGGCTTGAATGGCGGCAGTCAAAATCATGAGCAAAAGCAAAGTAAGATATCGCATGCTTTCTCCGCTTGTTCCTGCAATGTCGTCATTCGATTATACGGCACGCGCGCATTCCTCGCTATCGGCGAGTTGGAAAACGGCCGCTACCGGATGCTAGCTGGGCGGCTAACGAAAACTGAGCGCAGCGATCGCAGTGTAAGGCCCGTAATTTTGGCGCCGACGGCGGGCGAGCGGCGGGCGAGCCAAGGCTCGCCCCTACGGCATTTGAAGAGAGTTGGAGATTCCCCTTGGCAAAAGTTGTGCCCAACGCAGCGCAGGTATACAATCCCGTCGAAACAAGCAATGCCGCAATTTGAACGGGCGGCTGCAGGAGATTGAGATGGCGATTGGCGAGAGTTTACTGACTGTCGAAGACGATATCATGACGCGCTATCGCGGGCGCACGCGCGGCTCGCGCGAGCGTCACGACGAGGCGCGAAAATACTTGCCGGCGGGCGAGACGCGCTCGGCCACCTGGTATACGCCCTACCCCACTTATATGGTCGCGGGGGAAGGCGCCTGGCTAAGGGACTGCGACGGCAACCGCTATCTCGACATGCTCAATAATTTCACATCGCTGGTCCACGGGCACGCGCAGCCGGATATCGTGGAATTCGCCGCCGACCAATTGACGCGCGGGACGGTCTTCGGGACGGCGGCCGAGCCGCAGGTGGCGCTGGCGAAACTGCTGATCCGGCGCGTGCCCAGCTTCGAAAAGCTGCGCTTCACCAATTCCGGCACGGAAGCGACCATGATGATGATGCGGGCGGCGCGCGCCTACACCGGGCGCGACATCATCGTGAAGATGGACGGCGGCTATCACGGCTCGCATGATTTCGTTGAGGTCAGCGTCAGCGCCGACATGGACGCCTTTGACTTGCCCGCTGCCAAGGTGGAAGGCCGGGGCGTGCCCGATGCCGTGCTGAATGCAGTCCTGGTCGCGCCATTTAATGATTTGCAGGCGCTGGAAGCGCTGCTCGGACAACATCACGAGCGCGTCGCCGGCATCATCGTCGAGCCCATGCCCAACGCGGGCGGCATGGTTCCGCCAGCGCCCGGGTACTTGCGCGGGCTGCGCGCGCTCGCGGACGCCTACGGTGTGCTGCTGCTCTTTGATGAAATCGTAACGCTGCGCCTGAGCAGCGGCGGCTACCAGGCCATTGAGGGCGCGACCCCCGATATGACCGCAGTCGCCAAGATTATCGGCGGCGGCTTCCCGGTGGGCGCATTCGGCGGGCGCCAGGACATCATGGAGCTGTTTGACCCGGTGGCGTCGCCCGATTTCGTCTTTCACAGCGGCACCTTCAACGGCAACAACATGACTATGACTGCCGGGCTGGAGGCGATGCAGCGGCTGGATGAAGCGGCGATCGCGCGCATTAACGGCCTGGGCGAAAGCCTGGGCGCCGGCGTCAACCGCATATTGCGTTCGCTGGGCATCCGCGCGCAATGCCTGGGCTACGGCTCGCTGCAGCAAATCCACTGGACCGACCGGCCGGTGGTCAGCCTGGCGGATGCGCGGCGCGCCGGCGAGGGCATCGGCGTATTGCGTCAGTTGCTGCATCTCGAGCTTCTGAACCGCGGGGTTTATACCAGCAATCGCGGCATGTTCAGCATCACGACGCCCATGACGGCGAATGATATTGCGCTGGCGCTGGCGGCGCTAGAGGGCGCGCTGCGAAGTTTGATGCCGTATATGCGCGTCGCGGCGCCGCGGCTGCTGCGGGAATGAGGGGATTGGTTCGGGCGTTGGAGGCGGGCGATTCACCGAATCGCCCCTACCTATACTAGCCAGCGCGCGTAGGGGCGACCAATTTGGTCGCGCGCAATGGTCTGCGCGCGGGCGAGCCAAGGCTCGCCCCTACAGCGTTAAGCCTGGCTGGCGGCTTAGCTGACGCCGGCGGCTTTCATGTGCGCTTGAATAAGATCAGAGAAGCGTTCTTCCGAGTTGTCTTGCGGCGCATACCCGATGACGCCGCGGGCGTTGGCGATGCTCCAGATGGCGTGCGGGTTGGCGCTGATGCCGTAGAAGATCTGGAAGGGTACGCCCAGCGCATCGCGGATATCGGCCGTCTCGATGCTCTTGATGAATAGTTGCGCCATATCGCGTTGGCTGATGTAGACGGCGAGGGCGCGGCGCATCCGGCGCAGGTCGCCCAGGGGCGCGGCCGCGACATCGGTTTCGCGCGGGCCGCCGATGCGGATCTGCACATTCTCCAGCGGTCGGCCGCCGTGCGTGACGCCACTGGCGAAGACCTGCCCGATTTGCTCGAAGGCAATTTTGCCCCAGCCGTACCAATTGTCCGAGGCGTTCTGGTCGGGCGTGACCATGGGCGCGGCGCCGTCCAGCGCGTAATTCTCGTAGAAGTCAGCGGCGTGGTTGGTGCTGGCCGCCACCACACGCCGCAGGCGCTCTTCCCAGGCGACTTGATAGACATTGTACGTGAGCTGCAGATTCTCGAGTTCTGAGGCGAAATAGACATCGTCGCCTTGGTCGTGGATGCGGTAGTAGGCGCAGTGGACGACTGCATCGGCGCCGCTGAAGAAATGGCGGTAGCGGTCGCGGTCGCGGTCAAGCAGGTCGACGATTTCCACGCCTTCGACTTCTTCGCCGTCGCGGTTGTGGGCGCGGGTATCGAGCAGGGTCAGGTCGTATCGCTCGCGCAAGGCGGGCAGCAAGACGCCGGCGATGATGCCGCTGGCGCCGGTGACGACGACTTTTTCTTTGGGCATTTGGGGTTCTCCGCAACTGATGAGTACTGGTAGGAGTTTAACGTGGATGATGGTATAGTGGCTTGTCTGAGAGGCGCATGTGACGAACGGGAATTGGTTGACATGGCTGCAACCAGGAGCATAGAATAGCATTGAAAGTCAAATAGCTGGCTGGAGGCGATGGTGAAGACGGAAAAGCAAAAGGAAATCGCCGAGAAGTATATGCTGCCGGAGCGTCCCTTTCTGTATGGGATGGCGAGCGCCTTCGACCTGTTTGGCGTATTGGGTCAAGGCAGAAACGAGCAGCTGCTGGCGAACTTGCGGGAAGATTTGCGCGCATTGGAAAAAGACCGAACGCGCTCTGTCTGGCAAGATGTCGGTGAAACATTGTATTGGGCGATGAATGAATACGAAAGAGCAAATGGCCCGAGCAATCGCGAATGAGTAAGCTCGACAAGGACTCACCCGAGTCGGCGGGTGACGCTGCTGATCCAACTGACGACCTGTTACTTCCCGCAGATATTCTTGAACGCATTCCGGACGACAAACGAGAAGCGTTCAGTCGCATGCTCGTTAGCCATGGGCTCCAGATCACTAGGGAAGTGCGTTACAGTAGCACCCTTCCTTCGTATGAAGAAGCCGCTGGCTGGAATACCCTTGTGCCGGGAACAGCCGAGCGAATCTTCAATCGTTACGAACAATTGGAGATCAAGAAGCTTGAGGCCAATGACCGTGTTCTTGATATCGCTGAAGAGAAGTTCCGCAGCGATAACGAGTTTGCGTCGAAGCAACACGATAACCTCGTATGAGTGGCGCTGACCGAGCTAAAGAACAACGCCGATCGCATTCGTCTTGGGCAGTGGACTGCATTCTTCGCATTTATCTTTGTTTCCCTCGGCGGCTTCTATATGGTTCATCTAGGACATGACGCGCTAGGGATTGCAGTCTTGGTTTTTGAGGCGGTCGGCGTCGCCGGCGTTTTCTTGCACCAGGTCCGCCGCGACCAACAGCGGCAGATGCGCCCTGCCGGCGGAGAGCATTCTGCACGACCTGACCAGGCAGACGCCTAGTTCGCCGCCATTCGATAGACCCGCGCGCCACCCTGTTCAAACAGCAGCTCAAGTGAAGCGTGGTTGGGCGGGTCAGCGCCGGCCGGCACGAACAGATAAGCAGGCGATTCGCCTTCAAAGCCACCATGCTCCAGCAGGTCCCACTCGAAGTATTGCGTGGCGCGCAGATTCAGCGCGCGCCTCTCGGCGATAACGGGCAGCCAGCCGCTGCCGTCGCTGGCCGCGAGCAAGGCGTCAGCCGGCGCGTTCTCGCGCAGCCAGTCCAGCGAGGCCGCTTCGTCCTGGCCGAGCGTCTGCGACGGCAGATTGAGCAGCGGGCGCACAGCGCTGAGCAGGGGCTGAAACGTAACGCCAATCGTCACGATTATCAGCGCGGCCAGCGCCAGCAAGGGCCAGGCGGCGCGGCGCAGTCTGCCTTTGAGCGCCGGCGGTAGTCTGCCCTCCCAAAATTGCAGCAGCGCCAGGCCGCCGAACCAGGCGAAAGGCAGGATCGCGCCATGCCGCGCGATGTTGGGCGCGTGGGTCAGCGCGCCCAGCGGCGGCACAAGCCGACCCAAAGCGCCCAGCAGCGCCGACTCCATGACCAGCAACAGCCAGATCAGCATCAGCCGGGAGACTAAGCGTGTGCTGCCACGCTGTCGCAGGCCAACCGTCATACCCCAGATCGCCAAGGGGACAATCAGGAAGCCTTGGCCGCGCGTCAATTCAGCGAGATTGGCCGGAGCGGCGCCGAAGGGCGATGGACTGATGGGGAGCATCAGCGGCAGGCTGTTGATCAGCCAGGGCGCGACGCCCAGCAGCGCCACGAGGGGAAACCCGATGGCCAGCCCAAGCCGCGATTTCAGGGCGCCGCCGCAACGCCAGGCCAGAACCAGCAGCGCAACATAGCCGAAGAGCATAATCAGACTCAAGCTCAAGCTGGTATAGACGACCGCGCCCATCATTAAGCCGCCAGCCACGACATCGGCCAGGTTAAAGCGGCGCAGGCAGCGCAGCGCGTACACGAGAAAAGCCAGGGTGAAAAGCAGCCCCAGCAGCTCAACGAAGTGGCCGTCCAGGTTGCTGATGTGTAGGCCGCCGCAGAGCAGCAGCGCAATCGCCAGCGCGCGCCCAAGCCGTTTGTCGCGGATCTCGGCGCCGAAGTCGTAAGCCAGCCAGACCACCAGAAAGACGATGACGGCGGAAACGCTCATCTGAATCAGCGGGACGGGATGGCCCAGCTGCTGGCTGAGATAGGCGCAGAGGGCGTGGAAGCCGGGCGCAATGACGACTGTGGCGTCTGGCGCCAAGGGCGCGAGCGAGGTGAACGATTCGCCTTCGCGCGTTGCCAGGCTGTGAAGCGCGCTGACCTGGCCTTGAACGCCCAAGGGCGCTGCCAAGTGGAATAGCGGGATGACGACCAGCAGCGCAACCAGAGCGAAGAATGCCAGGTCTTCGGGACCGGGCCAGCCTTGGTCGCGGTCCGCCAACCGTTCGCCGCGGGCTTCGGCGCGCGCCTGGGCGGTGGATAGCGTGCCGCCCAGCACCACGCCGGACAGCAGCGCGAAAAGCATATAATCCACCACCAGCGTATCCCAACCGAAGGCCTCGGTGTAGAAGACCGCGCCGCCGACAACCAGCGCCAGGCAGAGAGCGGCGGACAACGCGACGCGCGGCTGGGCAGTGCGCCAGGCCGGGGACAGCATGGCGCCGGCGCCCAGCAGCACCGCCGCGAAAATGAAGACGACGAAAAGGCTCATGTGGGGGAGGCGCGGCTACCAGATTCGGGCGATCGGGTAACGATCGAAGGCAGCGTCGCTAGTGATGATGGGAATGTTCTCGACGAGGGACTGCGCGATGGGCAGCCTGTCGAAGGGGTCGCGGTGAATGAGGGGCAGGTCGTGGACCTGCTTGATGTGCGCAACGCTGATCTCGAGCAACTCGAAGCGATTGGCGCTTAAGTGATCATCAATAAACTCTGGAAACGGCCGACGCAACTCCAATCCGCGTCGCAGTTTCACCTTAATCGCGATTTCCCAAATGCTGACCAAGCTGAGGTAGATATCGTCGTCGGAACTTTCAATTATGCCCGCCGCGTTTAGGCTCAATCGTCGATCGCCATTGACGAACCACAGGAATGAAGACGTATCCAGCAGGTAGTTCATTCCATATAGGGCTTGAACTCGGGCAATGGCTCGTAGAACTCGTCAGTAATGATGATTTGCCCTTTAGCGCTTCCCGCCTTACGCGGTCCCGGCTTCCTATAGATTGTGGCGACGAGCTTGTAGGCCTGGTCGTTTTCGCCGATGATGATCACTGTACCGCCCTCTTTGGCGTGTTCCAGCACGTCGTCCAGGTTTTCTTTAGCTTCGTCCACAGTGAATTTCTTCATGGCGTGACTCCTGAGAATCGCTCAATCAGATTATACACCAATGAATGTCGAACTCAACGGAAGCGCTACTAGACGTCTGGACTGCCATAGAGCCACCAGAACCGCTCGCGCGGATAGACAGTTTCCAGCCGGGCCGACCAGATAAAATCGCCGGCGCGCAGGATCCGGCGCAGCGCCACGTCGGTCTGATGCAGGGGCGCCGCTAATTCGCTCGCGTCATAGCCGAACTCGTCTACCGCCAGCATGACTTCTTGCACGATGGTTCGCCGCAGCGCTTCCACCGGATAGGCGGGCGCGCAGTCGCGCGGGCTCTCGCGGCAGTCCGCGAAGAAAGCGCGCATCACTTGGAGGCGAGAGGGAACTTCCTGTTGGAGCTTCTTTTCGTAATGCCGGGTCCAATCCGCTTGCGCCTGGTCGTGCAGCTGCAGGGCAAGGCCGAGCCGAGCGGCTTGTTCCCGCTTCAAGGACGCGCGCAATTCTGTCAGTCGCCGGCGGCGCAGGAGCAAGGCGCCCAAGGTCAATTGCGGCATGGCAGCGGCGCGAAAGAAGCCGCCGACCGGCATATAGAGCACAGCGCCGAGCAGGTACTCTTCCAAGCGCTCGGTCATCTCTTCCAATTGCGACAGATCGCGCTCGAGGTCGTATTTGGCTGACATGAGCGACGGCGCTAGCCCGGATTCAGCGCTTCCCAGACGCGCCGCGGCGTCAGCGGCATATCCAGGTGGCGCACGCCAAAGGGCGACAGCGCGTCCACGACGGCGTTGACCACAGCCGGCGTTGAGCCGATGGTTGCCGCTTCGCCGATGCCCTTTGCGCCAAGCGGATTGAGCGTGGTCGCGGTCACGGTCTTGTCGATGGCAAAGGTCGGGAAGTCGTCGGCGCGCGGCATGGCGTAGTCCATCAGGGTGCCGGTGAGCAGTTGGCCCTGCTCGTCGAAGACGATTTCTTCCAGCAGCGCCTGGCCGATGCCCTGCGCCAGGCCGCCGTGTATCTGCCCTTCCACCAGCAGCGGGCTGATGCGTGGGCCACAGTCGTCAACGGAATAGAATTCGCGCAAGCTGATGACGCCGGTGTCTTTCTCGATCTCGACCACAGCGACATGCGTGCCGAAGGGGTAGATGAAATCAGCCGGGCGGAAGAAATCAGTGGCTTCCAGGCCGGTGTCGATGTCATCGGGCAAGCGATCGGAATAAGCGCGCGCGGCGATCTTGTCCAGGCGCAAGCTGCGGCTGGGCACGCCTTTGACGCGGTACTCGCCCTCGGCGAATTCGATGTCGCCGGGCGCTGCTTCGAGCATGTGCGCGGCGATCCTTATCGCTTTGTCGCGCACCACCCCCGCCGAGCGCACGATCGCGGAGCCGCCTATGGCGAGGCTGCGGCTGCCGAAGGTGCCGACGCCAACTGGCTGCGAGCCGGTGTCGCCGTGCCGGACGATGACCTTATCGTAGTCGGCGCCGATCTCGTCGGCAACGATTTGGGCGAAAGTCGTCTGCAAGCCTTGCCCGTGCGGCGATGTGCCGGTGTAGACCGTGACCGTGCCGCTAGGCTCGACGCGCACCTGGCCGCTCTCGTAGGGGCCGAAGCCGCACATCTCGACGTATGTCGCCAGGCCAATGCCCAGCAACTTGTCCGAGCCATTCGCGCGGCGTTCAGCCTGCTCGGCGCGCAATCCATCATAGTTCGCCGTTTCCAGCGCGGTACTCAGATTGGTTGCATAATCCCCGGTGTCATACGTCGAGCCGGTCGGCGTTCGGTATGGAAATTGCTCGGGCTTGAGATAATTGCGCCGGCGGACGTCGGCGGCATCCAGACCCAGTTCATCCGCGATCATGTCGATGGCGCGCTCGATGTAATAGATGGCTTCGGGGCGGCCGGCGCCGCGGTAGGCCGCGACGGCGATGGTATTGGTGAAGACGTTGCTGGCCTTGAAATGTACGGAGGGGATCGCGTAGTTGCCGCTGGCCATCAGCCCGGTCAAATGCGCGATATCATAGAATGGCGGATAGGCGCCCAACTCGCCGATAACATGCAGGCGCAAGCCGAGGAGCGTCCCTTCTTCATCGAATGCGACCTCGACATCGGCGATCTGCGAGCGGCCATGCGTGGTGGCGACGAAGTGCTCGACGCGGGTGCCCGCCCATTTCAGGGGCCGGTTGAAACGCTGCGCCAGCTTGGCGATGGCGATCTCTTCGGGATAAAGCTGATTCTTGACGCCGAAACCGCCACCGACATTGGGGGCGATCACGCGCAGCATATTCTCCGGCAGGCGTAGGACAGTCGCCAAAGCCGAACGAACGCCGTGCGGGATCTGCGTGCTGGACCAGAGCGTCAGCCCGCCGGTGACGGCATCGGGCGCGGCCGCCACTGCCCGCACTTCCATGGGCACGCCGGCGATGCGTTGGCTGAGCATGCGCTGGCTGAGCGTGTGCGGCGCACTGGCGAAGACCTCGTCGACATCGTCCGACTTCTTCTCGCCGGTATCGATGATGTTGCTCTCCAAGCCGTCGAATACCTTGGGCGAGTCGCTCTTGCAAGCGCTGAGCAAGTCAACGGCGGCCGGCAATTCTTCCCAGTCGACGACAACATCGTCGACCGCGTCTTCCGCAACCTCGGCCGATGTGGCGACGACCGCCGCGACGACCTCGCCGACATGCCGGACGCGGTCCACCGAAAGCGCGAGATGGCTGTACTTTTCCAGCGCGATATCCCCGCCGGCGACGGGCACGGCCTCCCACTCGGCGCGCATATCGGCGCCGGTGACGACAGCGACAACGCCGTCGCGGGCTGCCGCCGCGCTGGTATCGATGCCGAGGATATTGGCGTGGGCGTAGGGGCTGCGGACGAATGCCACGCAGCACATGCCGGGCAGCTTGATATCGCCGACGTATTTGCCGGCGCCGGTGATTAGTCCGGGGTCTTCCTTGCGCTTAACGCTTGCGCCTACCATTGAGCGTAATGCCATCGCCGTCAACTCCTTGTTCGCATTTGTTCACCCAGCGTTCACTATGAATCGCGCTGGCTTTGCGGCTACGCGCCGTCGACCGCGTAGCCCTTCTTCATCCAGCCTTTAGTGCCTTCTTCGAGATTATAGATGTCCTCGTAGCCCATGCTCGCCAGATAGAGCGCAGCCTGCGCCGAGCGCACGCCGGTATTGCAGACCAGCACCACCGGGGCGTCTTCGTCAATCTCGTCGACACGCGCCATAAATTCGCTGAGCGGGATGTTAACGGCGCCGGGGATATGCCCCTCGGCGTGTTCCTCTTCTTCGCGCACATCAATGAATTGATGCGCGCTGGTGGCGAATTGATCCCGGTATTCCTCGCTGTTGATGTCGCTGTACATACCCTGCCCTGCCTAGAGATTGATCTTGCTGCGAATTATAGCCAAGCTGGAAAACTTCTCCAAATGAGTCGCGCCAGGAGCGGAAAAAGAAGGTTGTGCGTGTCCCCAACGCAAAGGGCGCAGATGCTGGGGCGCTAGCCCCAAGTGTCAAATACTGGCCGGGACCTGGCTCAGCGGATTAACGAAACGCTCGGCAACTTCAGAAGGCGCGTCGTAATAGGTTCCGGCGCGGGCGTAGGCTCGGGAGCGCGGCATGTCCAGGTGCAGATGCGCCGCGTAGATATTCTTCGCGCCTTTGCCGACCGTCCCGATCTGCCGGCCGCGGGCGACGCGTGCGCCCTTCTTCACCAGCGTCTTGTCCAGATGCGTGTAGCGCAGGCAGGTCCCGTCATCGTGCTCAACCGTGACCGTATTGCCGAAACCCTTGGGCAAGTAGACCGAGTCGATCACGACGCCGCGGCGCATGGCGTATACCGGCGCCTGGAAGCAGCCGTAACGCGCGATGTCGATGCCGCTGTGATGTTTGCCATGAAAGGCCGGGAGAGACTCGTCGTAGAGGACTTCGGCGTAACCCAGTGTGATGCGCCAATCGCTTGCGGGCGGGATCACGACACCGGACGCCGGATCGACGGGTGATGTGAGCGCGGAAGCCGATAGGGACGCAGCGGTCTGCCGACTGATCGGTTCGATGGCCTCGGGGATGAGCAGATAATCGCCGGTCGGTAGATCCAGCCGATTGCTCGTGCTGAAGCTCGGGAAATGCTCGCTGACCAACCGCTTCAGCCAGTCGTTGATACACGCGTCGCTCCGGTCCGCTTCAATCATCTCGGATATGAATGTTTCCAGAAAGAGATCGAGGTTAGGAATCGGGGATTTGTGCGCCAGGCCCAAGCGTGTCTCGGTTTTCAGCAGCAGCTGATGGCGCAGGCCGAACTTGACCGCCGCCAGCATGACAACAAGCGTCGCTACGGGCTCGGCAACGCCTCTGGGCGCGCAAGACACGGCATAGACGCGATACAGCCAATCTCGCGCTGTCGAGCTATTACTGCGCGCCCGCCGCGCCAGCTCATCGGGAAAGACTTGATGAATAACCTCATACGCGATGTTGAGGAGGTCTTGCGGCGGCGCCTTGGGCTCCAGCTGGCGCGCTTCCTGGACGACGGCGGCTGGCGCTTCCGCTGCTACAAACGTCGCCAGTACATCGCTGGCCAACTGGAGACGCTCGCGCGCCTCGGCGATCTCTCGCAGCGCTAGTTGGACGCGGGTCGGTTCAGGCTGGGTCTGCGTCATGATTTCCCTCACTTTCATTCAGTCCGGCTTTCTTGGCCAGTTCGCGGTCCTCAAGGACATAGCCGCCCACCAGCGTCACGCAGATGGTCGTGATCGTCGGCGCCAGCACATCCAGATGCTCTTCCAGCTCCGGCCGCGCCGCAACGACTACCAGTGTGACGACGCTGATGACCGATGACCAGAAGCGTCGCGACCCCAACAAGCGTCGCGGCGCCGTTTTCGTTTTATCCATTTTCTTGCTCCTCATGATTCAGCCGTTCCAAGATCGAAATGCTCACAACAACGCCTGCCTCAAGTTCGCAGGCGTCCGGCTGATTCTGTTTGCGAGTTGTCGTGGAGATAGGTGAAGCAGTGAGATGACACGCGCCCTGTCACAAACCGTCTCATCTCACTGATTCGAACGCTAATACGCCAGGCGTGCGCCCCGCTCGGCCGCCGCGATGTCGCGGAAGGCTTCCAGATTGGCCAGCTTGGTCGATTTGCCCAGCTTGCTGTAGTCGGGGTCGCCCAGCACCCAGGAGTCGCTCAGCGCCGGCGGGAAGATGACTTCCTGAATGAGCGCATCAATGATCTGGTCGCTGCGCTGGTTCTCCTGCAGCTCGATCTTGGTCTCGGTCGCCTTCAGGAATTGCATCGCGCCGGCAACCCGGATGGTCGCCTTGCGCTCGCCGTATTTGTTGGCAGCCGGATGCACCGATTCGACCCAGCCCGACCAATGCGTGCGCGTGGTCGTGCCGTCGTTAGACGTCACGCGAACCGGGCGCAGCGGCTGGATCTTGCCCGCCAGCGGATTCGCCGCATCCTCGTTCTCCGGCGAAAAGCGCCGGTCGCGGTTGTCCAGGACCAGACCCAAGACCGAATTCTGGGCGATGTCCTTGTAGGGCTCGCGAAAGCCCAGGAACCAGTTGACCCAGACGGCGCGCTCAGTGACGATGTCGTCGCCGCTGAACTCCCCGTCTCGATCCCAGTCGATTGCGATTGTCCATGTCGTTGCCATCCTACTTCTCCTCCTTTATGTCACTTGATTTAGAACTTGTAAGGAATGTCAGCAAACAGACGCAGCCTCTCTTCGGTCCAGAATTTGAAGTGGGGATTCTCCATGATCATGAGTTCGCCGTCGTGGTAGCTCAATACGTACATGTCGGTAAAACTGACTGCCAAGCTACAGTTGATCGTTTTAATCAGTCCCGCTACGCCTCGAAGTACGTCATTACGCAGCGCTTCAATACACGGCGTTGGCTTTCGGTAATAGATAGCGATCATGATATTAGGGTCAAAACCAACCTTATCATGCATTATCTGCTTGATTAATTCGGGTGGGAAATAACGAAACGTGTCGATTGACATCAGCGGCTTTACAACGGAGACTCGTTCTTGACCGACCACGACTTCTACTTCTTCAATCTCAAAGTCGTCAAAGAGATGTTGGCAATAGCTGGCTGTGACTTCTCGTGTGTTATGCGCGGACATAACAAAGATGCTATCTTCGATAGACATTTCTTCCTCCTTGTCTTAAACGTTTGGTTGAACCCACGTACCGATGAAACTATGGTGTTGTATCATGATTACCTCCTTCAGTTCAGCAACAAGTGGGTCTCCCTTGACATACCAGCCTGGCAAGTATTCTTTCAACCCGTCTGCCGTCAGGTCTGTATATGACAAATCGATTACCAGACGATCTGTTTGGCTAGGTACTTTCTTTGGTAGCATATTCCATATTGAGCCAAGAGCGTCGTTAGCCGAGGCAATGTTCTCAGGATCACCGACGGTATAGGCATCGAATACCCGCCCCTCGATAATGTAATCTAGATTCCTGTTGCCGCTTTTTCGCTGATGTCCGGTCTGGTTTCTTCCGGCAAATCTTCCGGGACAACTGGAAGGCTAGGTGTGGACTGCTTGTTGCGCGCAGCCTCCCGTTCCCGGCGCGCACCCTCGTTATGCTCTATGGCCGTCTCCTTGTTCAAGAGGGGGTTGAAGACGGGATTATTGCCCGCACCAGTGTCATCGACAGATTCGTCCTTATCGTGAGCTGGTGGCGTGCTACCAGGCCTGTCAGGTTCTTCCGGCTGCGGCAGGCCGAGCCGGTGGTAGTGGTTGTATTCGTAATGTTGTAAACCGGTATCCACCGCCAGCGGCGCTTGCGACTTCTGTTCCTCTTCGGCGTCAGGCTTTTGCGTATCACCGGCACTTGGAAGCAAATAGTATGGATACACCGTGAGTTCTCTTCCCGCTAATCATCAGCTCAGTCTGTGAATGCGCCGCTACGCGATTTGCCCTGTCACAAGCCATCGCGCCGGACGCGGCATCCGCTTTAAATGAGTCCTCAAATACAGAAATAGCATATTTGTTCTAGCATAAAGCGACCTTTTGTTCGCGCCTCTTGAATTCGTCCGGCGGGAAGATGACTTCCTGAATCAGCGCGTCGATGATCTGGTCGCTGCGCTGGTTCTCCTGCAGCTCGATCTTGGTCTCGGTCGCCTTCAGGAATTGCATCGCGCCGATGCACAGAATCTTGACCAGCCGCTCGCCGTATTTGTTGGCGGCCGGATGCACCGACTCGACCCAGCCCGAGATGTAGCGGCGCGTGGTCGTGCCGTCGTGCGACTCGACCTTCAGCGGGCGCAGCGGCGCCAGCTTGCCGCTCAGCGGGCCGGCGCTGTTTTCCGGCGTGAAGCGCTTGTCGTCGTTGCGCAGGACGAGGCGATGCTACGCGTCATTGCCCACATCCATATACGCTTGCTGGAAACCGCGCGTCCACTTGGCGGACAAGACTCGAGCCGTCTCGTCCGTGTAGTTGCCGTCCCGATCCCAGTCGATGCCGATGGTCCACCTTGTTGTCATTGCTTTTCCTCCCTTATGATTATGATGCGTTATGCGGAATGATGAACATCTATGGTTGCTGGTGACTCAGGCGTATCCCCCCTTCGACTATTTGGGTGACCAGCTTATTTCGGACATGCTGCATTCCAGGTCCGTTAACTGTTGCAGTCCCGTTCCGTCCCGCCTTATTTTGAACAGGCGGTTGTCTTGCGACGCAGAAGAAAACGCAATCCATTCACTATCAGGGGACCATGCAATCGGCACATATTTGATGTCCTGCAAGAATGCCGATACTTGACCTGTTGCCACATCTAGCAGATGCAGGTAGCGGCGAGAACGATCGTCCAGACTTCCATCATTGCTCACCCTAATCCAGTCACCGTGCGCCGCATATTTGTCGCTTATGCTTATGATCGCAAGCAATTTGCCATTGGGCGACCAACTAGCAGGCCCGGCGCCTAAATCTGTTGCATTTACTTTGAGAAGGGATTTCATATCAAATACTTGCAGTCCATCGTATTCATCGGCATAAAGGAATGCCTCATCGTTGCGTGACCACTGACGCAGATTGGCAAAGAACAATTGTGCGTCGGGACTAACTAGTAATTTCAATCCCGACGAATCTTGATGCAGGCTATAGTCAAGCGCGGGATCGCCTGTAGTATTGTGGAGGATGGAAAGCAGAAGACCATTATGAGATAGACTGTAAGATCCGCGTCTGAGTTGATTAATTTGCTTGATTTCGCCCCCGTCTGCTGATACGGAATGAAGTCCGCCGGAGTCAAAAAAAATTGTTTCCCCGTCGCTGGACCTTTGCGGATTGTGCTCATCGTTCTGATTGTAGGTTAATCGCTTTATCACCGAGCCGTCGAAGCGAATACTATAGACTTCAGAATAGTGCGATTCGTAAGCCCATCGTCTATTCCACGACCAGTATCCTTCGTCTTTCATATTCATTGCGAGCCAAGTCCCATCAGGCGACCAATCCAGCGAGTAATGAATCTTGGAAGAACTGCTATCGATCAATTGCAGGTTGGTTCCATCGGCATGCACTGTATACAAGTTTGAACCGTATCCCCTACGGTGATCGCAAACGAATGCGATCAGGTCAGTTTCTTTTTGCGCCTGGTTGGGAAAATGGATGGATTGCCTTACGCTATCTACGACTCTTTGCATCTGCGGGTTATAGAAGACTACTGGCGTAAAAAGATAGAGCGCGCAGGCCGAGAATACCGATATCAAGGCAAGGCTAGATATCGATAGCAATCGGCGACATCCAGCCGCTTTAGAGATAGGAGCATGGCTCTTGTTCTTCATTATGTTGAACTCGCGATCTATGCCTGTCGGTACGCAAACAAATCGTCATCCTTGAACAGTCTGACGCCATCCGCAACCATGGTCAACCCAAACAACCCTTGAGCCCGAATCGCATTTATTGTCCGCACTCCTCCGCTCGCGCGCTTTCTGGCGATATCAGCGTCACTTCTCTCTTTCGTTCTTAAAGTACCGGATTCCGCGATTCCCTGGCTCGACCAGGCCAGCATATTGCAAATGGGTCAGGGGCGTAGTGTCGCGCCACCGCGCGACATCGCGATACACATCCAGCGCCGCCTCGACAGAATCCGCCGCCAGCGGGAACGCGCTCAGCACGCGGCGAATTCGTCTTCGCTCAGCCCGGCGATATGCGCGAAGATGCCGTCCGGCTCGGCGGGGCGAATTTGGATGCAGTCAGGGTTTGTGGCGCGCCTCAGCCGCTGCCGCGAGCAGACTTAACGCGAGTGGGCATCGCCTGAAGTTTTCCGACGGATTGCCGCGAATGTTTCATGCGCCGGGCGCCCCTCGCCAGCCGCCGGCGCTTCTGGCGCTGCGCGGATTCTCCTTACGGGGGTTTCGTAGCGGCCATGCGAGCGCGTCCTTAAAGACATAGGAACGAACACTTGGACTTTAGCCCGTTTCGCTCACAACGTCTACACTATGGCAATCAAACTCTGTGACCTCTGTGTATCCTCATATCCTCTGTGGTGAAAATTATGCCAAGTCCCCACGCGCGACATCGCGATAGGCTGCCAGCGCCGCCGCCTTGACCGAGTCCGCCACCAGCGGGAAGGTACTCAGCACGTAGGCGAATTCGTCTTCCGTCAGCCCATAGATATGCGCGATGATGCCGTCCAGCTCGGCGCGGAGCCGGGCGCGGCCGGCGGGATTGGTAACCCCCTTGTGGTGGTTGCCCAGCCCGACTTCGGCGGCCAGGTCGTCGTATTCAGGCGCGGTGCAGATGAGCTGCGCGGCGCGGCGGACGATGGCGTCAAAGAAGCGGTCGCCGGGCATGAGGCGCGGGACGGGGAGTTGGTAGACGAAGAACATAGTAATATTCGCGGACACGGACTGGCGCAAGAGCCAGTCCACAACAAATGAATTCATCACCGCGACGCAAGTGACTATCACACTCGGTTCAATTCCGTCCCAAACGTTGAGCGAATGGCCAGCAAACGTTCGCGGGACGACGCTTGCCACAAGCGTTCGAGTATCAGTTGAACGCGCAATTGACCGATGTGCCAGCCGATACATCTGATAATCCAGCGTCTGCCCGCTGTCTTCGCCGCGCTTCCCCAACACACGCGCGCGCCCGGCCGCCTCATCGATCCAGTAGCGCGGCGGCGCGTAGCCATGCTCGAACTGCCAGATCATCTTGCCCTCGTAGAGCGGCAGCCGGCCCTCGCCCGGTTCTTCGTAGAAGAGACTGCTGTCACTGGTCATGTTCAATTCTTGCCGAAAAGTCACCTGCCACTTGCCGGGCACGTCGTCGCCGAGCAAGGGAAACTCCAGCATCTTTTCTACGATGCGCAAGTCAAATTCGTTCTTGAACTCGGTCACCGACAGCGATGACGGCGACGAGCGCTTGATGAGATCGACGCCGACGTGAATACCATCATCAGTTGGGAAGCCCTCTAACTCGCTGACTTCGTGGCGCATGAAGGCGGCGGGGAACTGCGCGGTGCTTCCGCCTTTCTCGAATGACAGCACCACGAACTTGAAGCGACTGTCCACATCCTCGAAAATCTTCTTGCGATTCTCGAAGCCGAACAAACCGGTAACCTGATTCTCTTCAAATAGCATCTGGCGCAGTTGTTTTGTGCCCAAGTCGCTGTAGATCCCGGACGGAATTACGATGCCGCAGGCGCCGCCTTCACGAAGCAAATTGAAACACTGCTCGGTAAACACCGAGTACAGGTTGATCTTTCGCGAGACGATTTTGCCATTCATCCGCGAAATCTGATTGCGATACTGCGGCGTGGTTTTGATGTAGCGACTGACGTGCGGAAAGCTGCTGGCGTACTCTAGCCAAGCGTCTCGGATTTCGGGGTCTTCCATCAGTCTGCGGCGCTGTTTCTTCCAGTCAGTAATCCGCAACTTTTTCTTCTGAATGAGTGGGTCAAATTGCTGAAAGAACTCCTTCTCGTCAGTCTGGAACACTTCCCAGGGCGGGTTGGTGATAATCACGTCAAAGCCGCCGCGCGTCGATATGATTTCGTCGAATTCGTAGCCCCAGTGGAAGGGCGTCAGCGCTTCGATGTCGGTGGTCTCCAGTTGCCGCTTGACCGCCTTACCCTTGAGCCGAGCCTGCTCGTACTGGATTTTCAGCGCGCGGAAGTCATCCAGCAGGATGTCGTTCAGGGTCTGGTAGGCGATTAGCTTGCGATCGTCGATAGTCCGCCGCAGCTTGTCCAGCGTGTCCGAATAGCCGGCGGCGTCGCGGAAAAGGCGCACGAGCCGGTTCTTTTCCGCCACTTCCCGCCGGTAATTCTCCGCCGCTTGCTCCTGAAACATATATTGCATCTGTTTCTTTTCGTCAAAACGCGTGTCATCGACGCTCAGCAAGCCGATGAGGGAATTGCCGGCCATGATGTTGAAATCGATATTGGGCAGCGGCTCCAGATGCTCGACCCTCTTCGCCACGCTCACCAGCGCCAAAAAGAGGCGCAGCCGGGCGATTTCGGTCGCTTCATCCATGATGTCGACGCCGTAGAGGTTGTCGGTGATGATCTTCTTGCGTATGTAGTAGTGAAGCGACGGATGTTTTTTCTGAATCTCGGCCTTGTGCTTTAGCAGATTGTCATTGTTGGAAAAGTCAATCCGGCCGTAGATGGCGCTGTAGACATAGATCAAGTTTTTCAGCGCGGCGACGAGGAATGCGCCCGAGCCGCAAGCCGGGTCCAGGATCGACAGCTTTGGCAGAATTTCAAACAAGAGCATATTGCAGAGATTCGCGTCCAGCCGCTCCAGAACATCGCCCCAGGTATTGAATTGTCGGACGCTGTGCTGGTTGACCCGCTGCAGCAAGACGGCGTGAATGCTGCGTTTGCAGAGGTATTCGGTGATTTCCGTGCGCGTGTAGTAGGCGCCGAAGGCTTTCTGGTTGATGTATTTCTCGAAGATGTATCCGAGCACGTCCGGGTTGATGACATTGTCGTCCGCGCCTTGCGTGTCATCGAGATACCAGGAATACTCGCCGAAGAGCCGCAATACGTCCTCGAAAGCGATATCGGGGATGCGGATGGCGCTGTATCGCTGCTCCAACTGGTGCGGGATGAAGAGCCCGCCATTCAGATAGGGTATGGGGCCGAGCAGGCCCTTCGCCTGGGCGCCGCGTTCGCGCGCTGGCTTGGCGAAGCCCTCAAAGAAAAGCGCCGAAAGGAATTCGCTGTAGTAGCGTTCGGGTCCGCGCTCTTGGCTTTCATCCAGCTTGTCGTCGAGATAGTTGACATTCTCCTGGATGAATCCCTTCTTCTGCAGAAAGTAAATGAACATCAGGCGGTTGAGCAGCACCGAGGCGTAAAGCAAACGGTCTGACTCGCTGGGGATGCCATCAATCATGCTGCCGAAGTCTTCGCGCAGTCCGCTGAATTCTTTGTAGAAATTCTTTGTGACGGGCCGAATATCAAAGGAATCGGCAAAGCGCCTGGTCCGTTCAGAGATCGGGAGCGTGCCGTCAGCGCGCCGGTCGCCCATCTCAATGACCATGTCCGCGATTTTGCTGAGAAAGAGGTCGCCGGGCTGCTCTATCCAGTATTCGTGCGGTCGCGGGCGCTTTATGTTGCCCTCCCGTTTGACCCAGTACCAGACGCTCTGTGTGCGGATCTCGTCGTTGTCGAGGAAGATTATCAGATTTTCAAAGGATATCTTTTCGATATGCTTGTGAATTTCTGCCCGCATACGCGCGTTCGGCAACCCGTCGGCGCTCGCATTCAGCGGAAACACCTCAAACACCGTCTGCGAGATCAGCCGATATTGATAGCCGGTATCGCCAATGTCTCGTGGCGGCGCTGGCGGCACGCTCTCCCAGCCGATTTCGATAAGCAGCTTCTCAAACTCAAAAGCCTGCAACAAGTCGCGGGCTTTAGTGCGATCCATCGCCATAATCGTTTTCCCTCTACGTCGAAATTCGTAGGGGCGACATATCATGTCGCCCGCCCCTATTCGTCAAACAAGCCCAAAGAACAAAGGATGCGCGGTTCGCGCCCCTCGTCGCCTTCCTGTTTCCGGATCAAGCGTTCGTCCTGCCACAACCCGACCACCAGGTCCGCCAGGTCCTCGTCAGTGATGCCTGCGCGGAGGCGGCGATTCAGCCGGTCGCGCGCGGATTCAAGCAGCGGGTGGCGATAGATGTCGTCTATTGCCGCCTCCAGTCCGTCCGGTATGCCAAAGATCGGCATGTCCGCCCGCAGCGCTTCGACATAGCCTTTCAGCCGCTCATAGGTCTTGCGGCGGGTGCTGTTGGGCCGTCCCAATTGCCCGCCGGTGCGGGCGATATAATCCGCTTCCTGCGTCTTTTGCACGCCCGCAAGCACCAGATCGTGGTGCAGCGGATGGCGCGCCTGCGTCGGTGTGTCCGGCTCGCATTCGGCCGCGTGCAGGATCTCCGCTTGCGACTCGGTGACGACTTGCGCTTCTTTGTCCAGCCAAACGAGCGCGTCAGTGTCATCGCTGGACTTAACGTATGTGATCACGCCTTCGGGGCGGTCGAGCGAGCCTTGATATTGCCGCGAGGAATAGACGACATCGGGCAAGGACTCAATCTTGCGCTTCAGTCTCGGATCGTCTTTCGTGGCGTTCGTCCAGATTTGCCAGGCTTCCGAGGACAGGTCAACCTGATCATCGGATTCCAGGTCAAGGATGCCGGATTTCTCGGTGTATAGATCGCGCAGCTGTTGGGCGTGTTTATCGTCTTCAAAGAATTGCTCGTCCGAGCCGACGACTTCGCCGTTCTCTTGCAGCCGCTGGCGCACGCGCGAGCGCAGGCGGATGATTTCTTCGACGCCCTGCGCCGGCATGAAGGAATAACAGCGGATCTCTTCCGCTTTCTGTCCGATGCGGTCGACGCGGCCGGCCCGCTGCGACAAGCGAATGATCGCCCAGGGCAAATCGTAATTGATGACGATTGCGCTGTCCTGCAAGTTCTGCCCCTCGCTGAGGACATCGGTCGACAGCAGGACGCGTATCTCATTCCTTGGCTTCTTGCGCAGTTCGTTGCTCTGCGGGCTGAAGCGCTGCGCCAGGGCGGTCGGATTGTCGTGCTGCCCGGTGGCCGCCGCGAGCTCGGCGGCGCCCAGGCGAGTCAGCTCAGCTTGCAGGTAGCGGATGGTGTCCGCAAACTGGGAAAAGACCAGCACTTTTTCGCCCGCGTGATCCGCGCTGATGAGCCTGTGCAAGGCAGCCAGCTTGGTGTCTTCGCCGACATTCCATTCGCCGCAGAGCTTCAGCACGCGCGTCAAGCGGTCAACGTCATCTTGTAATTCCCGCGCCAGTTCATCAGCGAACAGAGACGCGCGCAGCCATTTGAATCGGCGCCTGTAGCGCCCGCTGAACAGCGTGTAAGCAGCCTGCGCCCGCCGGATATAGTCCCCGGAAATATGGTCGGCGTCCGCGCTGTCGTCGGCGTCACCGTCCGCGTCCAGGCGCAGGGCGACAAAATCGGAATCGCTGTCTTCGTCCTGGGTATCGGGATCCAGGATATGGGCGTCCAGCGAGCCGATGGGCAATTCCAGGCCGTTCTCTATCGCGTGGAGAAAGACGTGGTTGCGCGCGATGTGGCGGTCCACCGATTGCAGGAACGACGCTCCGCTGCTCTCCAGGCGCTTGAAAAGGTTCGTGCGGCAGAACCCCATCAAGCGTTTGCCGGCGCGGGAAAGGTTCTCGATCTGCTGCTTTTCGCCCGCCGTCGCCTTTTCGGCTTCTTTGTCGTCGACAAACTGCCCCAAGCCGTAGCGCGGCAGGCTCAGGTCGTTGACCAGCTCAACGACTTGGTCGGAATACAGCCGCTGGTACTGCGGGCTGGCGCCCAGCGGGACGGATTTGGGGACGCGGCGGGGGAAATAGAAGCGCTCGCCGTTACCCAGTACCAGGAAGCGGCGCCCGCTGACGGGGTCGGTTTCGGCGTAGTTTTTCTCGATGAAGCTGCGCGTGCGGCGGACCGTGTAGAGGCGCATGAGACTGCGCCAGTCGTCAGCCGATTCGCTTTTCTCGAAGGCGACGACTGAGCGCGTGCCCGCCTGGAATTGGTGCTGAAATTGCGCCTCGCCGATGGTTTTCAGATATTGCTCGGGTCGAATGCGGAGCGCGTCCTCTTCGCCGATGAACAAACGCAGCTGCGCGGACAGGTCCAGGAAGCTCTTGTTGTAAGGCGTCGCCGACAGCAATATGCAGCGGCGCTTTCTCTTAGCCACGTAATCGCGCACCGCCCGGTATCGCGCCGTGTCGCGATTGCGCAAGTTGTGGCTCTCATCAATAATCAAAATGTCGTAGTGGCGAAGAGTTGGCAATACCTTGGTCACCATGCCGAGGGAAAGGACGTCCCCGGTGAGACGGTAGTCAGCGCGGTATTTCTGCCACATCGGCACGAGATTTGGCGGGCAGATAATCAGGGTGTCCAACGCAAGCTTATCCTGGAAGATTCTTGCCAGCGCCGTGGCCATCAGGGTTTTGCCCAGCCCGACTACATCCCCGAGCAAGACCCCGTCGCGATTGTCGAGATGGCGCGCGGCAATGCTCACAGCCGCCGCCTGGTAATCAAGAATCTTGTTGTCAAAATCGGGCGGCAACTTGAATTCGCTAAGGCCGGCCCGCGCCTCCTGCGACAGGTGATAGGCGATCTTCAGATATAGCTCATAGGGCGTGAGCATATCTTCTCTCGCCCAGCTATTGTTGATGACCTCAATCAGGTCCGCGGTGATGTCCAGGCACCATGGATCATCCCAGCGCTCTTCGAACCAGACCTTGAGCTTTTGGCAGGCGTCATAGTCGCTGATCTCGGTGTTCAGCTCGCCTTGTTTCGAGAGGCCAGCCAGGGTGAGGTTGCTGCTGCCGAGGAAGGCTGCGGTGGGCGCAGTGTAGTCCTCTCTGTGGATAAGATACAGTTTGGCGTGCAAGGGATAGCGTAAGAACAGCTTCACCACAACTTTGCCGGAGCGCAGTTGCTGGACGAGATCACGAAGCCCTTGCTCGTCCGCGTTGGTAGGCGCGCCAAGCGCAAGTTGACGCCGGAAGTCCTCGACGATTTCTCTTTTGCGCCGCAATACTTGCTGCTGATCGACCGGCCTGCGGGCTTTCAGGCTGAGATACTCGCGCAGTTCATCGCGGGGCGTGGGGTTCATGCCGATCAGAAGGCGGCAGTAGCCCTCTGCGTCCCCGTACAGCTGGTCTATGTCCGCTTGTAAGAGTCGCCAGCCGCGCAGATTAAAATAGCCTACGCAAAAATCCGCCCGGTCAGCGGATTGCATTGTATTCTGCAGCGCGGTAAGCAGCTTATCCGATATGTTGTCGAAGATTCGTGGCACAGCACATCCTATACTTCTTTACACTCGTTATGTACTTCGTTGTAATGTGAAGTTCAATACAATCGCGCAAAGAAGCTGTACCGTAGCTGTGCACAAGCAATTCTGGGTAGCCGCCAACACCTTAGCGTCACCCGCTTCGCGCGCGCATGAGTATACTTGATCTCGCAGCGCGCCGATATGTCCGCGCGCTCTCTCAACTGCGTTATCCGCAGGACTCGCCGTCACGTCAAGCTCCCGGCGTTATGCCGAAGTCAAAGATTCGCGGGCATACAACGACAAACTCCGACTGCGCTTCGCATGTAAGATGGCGTCAATGTCGTGACTCGAAACAGGCGCAGTCATCAGCCGTCTATCCTCCTGGCTACGAGTTGCTTTCGATAGCCAGCTGCAGTTCTTTGTGGTTCTGCGCATACACTTCAAGGGACTGTCCAGAAACGGCGGCTTCCCATCCCTGCCGCAGACTGGCCGCGCCGCCTTTTGGCCCCATAGGATGCGCAAACACCGCTCGGCCCGGGACGATGCCAAAATCAACAGTCTTCAGCCGCTCATACAGCATGCCGGTGGACGCCGCCCACTGGCTCCCCGCTGGAACAGGAAGAACCCGCTTGATGTGTCCCCAGGGTTTCAGGCATTCTTGCACGCTGCTCGAAACGTCCTCATCCGGGGTCTTCATCCGCGCGCCAAATCCCGGGAAGATGATGACGTCAAATCCCGCCAATCGCTGCAATTTGGTCATCACCTTTGAGTGCACGCCAAAATATGAAATATGTGTGAGCGGAGCGATGAAATCGAAATGCGCTACCAAGGGCACTCTAGTGTGCTTTCTTAACATCCTGACGGCACTCAATCCCGTGGTCATGCCATTGACCATCAAGGCATTGGCGCCTCGTTCAACGGCAATATCGTGTAAGTGAATCAATCGATCCACTTCATCCGTGATGTTTGCGAGGTAGATTTTCCTTTCACCCGTGATTTCTTCAGCCTTAAGTCGCGCCTTTCCGGCCTTCTCCGCTCTTTCCCTTAGCGGCGACCAGGGGACATCACTCAGCATTTCGTCGTCTTTGGCGATATCAAGACCGCCCAACCAGCTCTGATAGGCAAGCTCGGCAAAATCGTCGGGGGACAGCCCGATGTTGGGTTTGACCACGCCAAAGAAGATCGGGCGGTCATAGACCTGCAACATGTCGCGCAGGCCTTGAACGCCGAATTTGGGACCTTCAAAGTGCCGTAAGAAGCTTTGCGGGAATTCGACGTCCATCAGCTTGATCGCCGCGATTCCAGGGGAGTAGAAAGCGCCCTCGCCGAGAGCAGCGGTCAAAAAATTCGGGATTCTGGGTCCGAAATTGCGATGCGGGTGGGCGATTCTGACCCGACACTGATATGTCTTTGCAGTCTCAATTGATGGCACCGGATGACTTGGCTGATCGAAAACGCCTGTGACCGCCAAATCAATCACTTTGGCGCCAAAGCGTTCACGCAGATCTTCATCAACGCCAACCCGCTGCCATTGCGCCGTGGACTGTTCCTGACATAAATGAGCCGCCGCCGCCGCCGGTTCGATCACGGACTCGAAACAATAGTCGAGCAGAACAAAATCTTCCATTTCCAGACTTGCCTGATCGGCAAAGAAACCGCTGTCTCTGTGATCCATACGCTTGTTCCCAAATGCTCGAATCGCTAATCCTTGACATGTACGCTGGAATCGAGTACATTAATGCACATACGAGCATAGCATACACACAAGTGCAAAATCAACGTACCCTAGTCTGTTTTGGCTAGCGACAACTTATCAATGACAGCTTACTGTGGCTTGCGCGACCGAGGAAGTTTTGCGCGCAGATTCTGGCGAGTTCACGAGCTGATGTAAGGCGGGCATTTTATGAAGTCATGCATCAATGGGGCGACGACCATGCCCTATACATTGCAACAAGACATCGCCGCCGCTGCGCAGGCCGGCTTCGCGGGCCTGGAAATCTGGTGGGACAAGCTCGCTGCTTATCTCGAAACGCATTCAACCGCCGACCTGAAACAACTGCTGGAAAGCAGCGGTCTGATTCCAGTGAGCATCTGCCCGCTACGGATTTGGCCATTTCGCGACAGTGTGCCGGCGCGCCAGGAATTTCGTGAAGCGGTTCAGATTGCCCCTCAGATCGGCTGCAATTTGCTCGCTGTCTGCCCGGATTTCCAGCCAGCTCGCCTTAGCCGCGAGGAAGCGCTCGCCATCCACGCGAAGGAATTGGCTGTTATGGCGCGGCTCGCATCCCAGAACGGAGTCCGCTTGACGGTTGAAGCCATCGGCGGTCACACGCTTGTGCCGGGACCAACAGAAGCGCTGGAGCTGATCGAGATGGCGGGCGCGCCTGAGAATGTGGGCGTACTGATGGACACCTTTCACTACTTCCGCTCCGGGGTCACGGATCAAGAGATTCAGGCTATTCCCCTGGATAAGCTGGATATCATCCATGTCAACGACTGTGAAGACGGCGCGCTCAATGAGCTGACGGATGCGCGCCGCCTCTACCCGACGCTTGGCGTCATACCGGCTCGGCATCTGTCATTGCTGAAGGACCGGGGCTACGAAGGTTTTCTCTCGGTGGAGATTTTCCGACCGGAGTACTGGGAGCAGCCGATTGAAGAAATTGCGGGCAAAGCCTATGCGACGCTGGGCGAACTGATTGCGAGTCTCTAGCGCAATTGTCGCGCCAAATGCAAAATCTGTAAGTCGAGACCTACACTTTCTATCATCCGAAATATGGAGGCGAAACAATGTATCTGGGCGCGACAACTTGGACGTTTAGCTGGGCGCCGCCTTATGACAAAGCGCTCAAGACCATTGCCAGACTGGGCTTCAAAGGCGCGGAACTGACGATATGGAGCGAGGAATTTCTGCAGGACTACTACACGGCAGAGACGAACAAACAGCTTCGAAGTCTGATCGCGGATTTGGGTCTGGTTCTATCCAGCGTGTTTTGCATTCCGGTGGGAATCGGAAGTGTGGAGCCTGAACAAAGGGCTGACGCTGTTGAGCAATTCAAGCGAGTATTGGACGCCGCCCAGCAGCTCGGCACGAACAAAATAATCGCGCTCCCGCCCAATCCATTTGACATTGATATTCCGGTTCTACTGGGAAAAGCTACCGCGCAAGAGTGGAGCGTCGAATTCCCTGAAGGCGTTGATTGGAAACAGAATTGGTCTGACATGGTCGATGTGCTGCGGCAATTCGCGGAGGCCTGCGAAGAAAGAGAGATGCGCGTCGCCCTGGAGCCGCACCCGCACCGCATGATGCACAATGCCGCCGGCATGCTTCGCATAATCGACCAGATTGAATCCGAGGCTATCGGCCTCAATTTGGATCCCAGCCATCTCTTCCCGATGGGAGAGCTGCCCAACATGGTGGCGTACGAAGTGGGCGAACGCATCTTTCACACCCATATTTCCGACAACGATGGACAGACAAACGCGCATTGGCGGCCGGGCAAAGGCAAGGTTGATTGGCGCGCGTTTCTCATCGCGCTCAAGAACATAGGCTACGATGGTCCGCTCTCGCTTGAGCTAGAGGATGTGCCGGGCGCCGCCGGCTATCCTGGATTCAATCGCTCGCCGGATTCCACGCCGGAAATCGAGCGGCAGCACATCCTGGCCAAAGACTACATGACCCGACTGTGCGACGAATTAGGAATCGAACTGTGATATCAGCGACGCTGGCGCCATTTCATCGACCCGAAGAAGAGACTGATACAGGCCTATGAGCTTGCCAAAGCACTCACACTTGCTACGCAGTTGCTACTTGTTTTATCACGAGAATATGACAATGCAGGAAATTGCCAAGCAATTGAATATCTCTCGTTTTAAAGTGTCGCGCTATATCAAAGAAGCGGTCGAAAAGGGCATTGTTCAGGTCCACTTCCATGATTCGAACATAGAACACGAGAAACTGGCCCTTCAACTGGAACGAACATTCCCAATCAAGCTGGCCGTTGTCGTGCCCACGCCCTACCGGTCTGATATCAGCGCCGTAAGGCTGGCAGTCGGCCAGGCCGGGGCAAGTCTATTGGCAGGCATCAAGCCGGAAACTTCGCTGAGCATAACCTGGGGACGCACCATTGCGCATCTGGTTGACAACCTTCCAAGCGACCAGCTGAAGGCGCGGCGCGTGGTCGATCTCGCCGGGGGCTTCGGACAAGTTACCGACGAGATTTCAGCGCGGGCTGTAACGCTGCAGATCGCGCGAAAACTGAACGCACAATGTTTCCAGCTGCCGGCCCCGACCATCGTAGAAAACATCGCGACGGCTCACGCGCTTTCAAATGAACCAATAATCCGCAACACGCTGGAACTCGCGTCCGAGTCCCACATCGCCATTATGGGTGTAGGACCTACCGATGTGGACTCGCTTCTATTTCGCTCCGGCTATGTGTCGGAGCGTGACTTCGCGCACTTGACGGCAAGCCAGGCGGTTGGCTCGATCTTTGGCAGATTCTATGACTTGAATGGCAGGGAATGCGACACTGAATTCAGAGAACGCGCCATCGCCCTTACATTTGACGACTTGCGAAAGATCCCCGAGCGCATTGCGCTTACCATGGGCGCGCACAGAGTCCTGGCCATTTTGGGACTCATGAATGGCGAGCTGATTACGACGCTTGTTACTGACAGCGACACCGCGACAGCCGTGCTGGAAGAGCACTTTGCTTCTCGGGGAATGCGCTCGGATAACGGCAATAGCGCGCCCGCGACAGTAGAGGGACGTGAACAAACCAGCCAGCTGCGAAGAGAAAGGGTGTAGGCGAGTATGACTCATTACACCATTCGTCTAATAAACACTGGCTTTCAGGAACTGGACAAAGCCCAGTACGCCACCTTTAGAAAGGGCGCCGGGCAGATAATCGAACACCCTGTTTTCGCCTTTCTGGTGGAGGGCGGCGGACGCAAGATCCTGGTGGACACCGGCATGAGCGATACGCAGCGGTCTGTGGCTTATCACCACGCCGGGCGGCAAGAACCGGGCCAGGCGATACACGAACAGCTAAACCGGATGGGCATTGGCGTCGACGAGATTGATACGATCATCTTCACCCATCTTCACTGGGACCATTGCTATAACGTCAAGCAGTTTTCCAAAGCCAGGCTGGTGGTTAGCGCGACCGAATACGAATTTGCGCTGAATCCGATACCGCCGTACTGGACCTCGTATGAGCACCCCAACTGCGGGCTTGAGCCGCCCTGGCAGGGCTGTGAATTCGATTTGGTGGCGGGTGACGCGGAAATCTTGCCGGGCATCAGCGTCTTTCCGACGCCTGGGCATAGCCCGGGTCATCAAGCTGTTTCGGTTCAGACTGACGCTGGCGCCTGTGTTTTAGCGGGCGATCTGTTCTTCGTTCGCGAGAACCTCAAGCCTGATGTCGAGCGCGGCTGGCCGTTAACGCCAATTGGTCGCTTCGCCAGCTTTGTTGACCTGTGGCACAGCATGGAAGCGGCCATCGAGCGGGCCGATCACATTCTGATGACTCACGATCCGTCCCAGCGTGACGGGCAAGTATTCCCGTAGCCCGTTCGCGGACGCCAGCAGATCAAGGAGGTGAAGTATCGCTGAAAGACTAATCGTAGGGGTCCAGCGCAACGAAGTTACCGTTTGTTTCCAGGAGGAATGAAATGACAACCAAAACTCTACGTATCGCATTTGTATTGTTGATAGCCAGCGTCATCGCTTTGCCGATCGGATCCGCGCTGGCGCAAGACGACGGGGTCACGCTCATCATCGAAAGCTGGCGGGTCGATGACGCGGACGAGTGGAACGACGTCATTCTGCCGGCGTTTGAAGCCCACTATCCAAACATCAGCGTCGACTTTCAGCCAACAATTAATACCCAATACGGCGCCACCTTGGGCACGAAAATGGAGGCGGGTACGGCGGGCGACCTGATTATGGTCGAACCCTTTGACTATCGCCTCGAAATGTACCTCAACGGCGACCTGGCCAATCTGAATGACCTGGCCGGCCTGGAGAATTTCAGCGCCGGCGCGCTTAGCGCCTGGAGCACCGATGACGGCGAGCTCTTTGGCGTGCCGCTGGCGGCGGTCATCCATGGCTTCATGTATAACGCCGATATCTTTGCCGAGCTTGGTCTGGAAGAACCCGCGACTGCGCAAGAATTCCTTGATCTATTAGACGCCGTAAAACAGGACGGGCAGTACGTGCCGCTGGCGATGGGCACATCTGACGGCTTTGTGCCCGGTCTGCTGGGTTTGCAGCTGGCGGGCCAGCCCTTCTGGCGCGGCGAGGAGGGCCGTCTGGCGCTTATCGATGGCAGCGGTAAGTTCACCGACCAAGGCTATATCGATGCCTGGGCCTTCCTGGCAGCGTGGGCGGACTACATGCCCGACGGTTATCAGGCGGTCTCGTACCCGGATATGCAAAACCTCTTCACCCTTGGCGGCTCGGCGGTTTATCCGGCCGGGTCATGGGAAATCTCGATCTTTAACCAGTTGGTGGGGGATGACTTTGCCATCGGCGCTTTCCCGCCGCCAGTACCTGAAGACGGCGCGGACTGCTTCATCAATGACCACATGGACATGGGCATGGCCATGAACGCCGATACGCAGCACCCGGAAGAAGCGCAGCTCTTCCTCGAATGGCTTGGCTCTGCCGAGTTCGCTGAACTGTGGAATAATGCGCTGCCCGGATTCTTCGCCATGTCCAACCACTTGGTCGAAGCATCCGACCCTATGGTGCAAGAGTACGCGGGCTGGCGCGCGAATTGCGGCTCGTCGCCGCGCAACGCCTACGCCATCATCTCGCGCGGCGAACCCAACACCGATAGCGAACTGATTCGCGTGACGCAACTGGTCATGAATGGCGAGATGTCACCCGAAGAAGCCGGCGAAACGGTCCAGGCCGGCCTCGCTTCGTGGTACGAACCCCAAATGGGGGAGTAAGCCGTACCGCACGCTCAAATTGTAGGGGCGACATACCATGTCGCCCGAAGTCACAAGTCACAGCGGTAGTGGGCGACCGGATTGGTCGCCCCTACGCGGCTTGATAGTTTTCCCCGATCCGACGTCGGCCGAGGAAATCATCAATGACGGCTAGCCTGTCGCGAAGGGACCAACCCAACCCCAGGAAATCCTTTCCTACGCATATCCTTGTCTTCCTGGCGCCGGCGGTTTTGGTCTACGGTCTCTTCATGATTTATCCCTTGTTTGACTCCCTGCGCCTGGGTTTCTTCGCGCAGGTGACGCGTGGCGTAGAGCAGTTTGTGGGCTTCGACAATTATGTAACGCTGATGACAGACGATGCCATCTTGCAGCCGCGATTGCTGAACGCCCTGAAAAACAGTTTCCTGTTCTTCGCGGTCAACATGCTGGTCCAAAATCCGATTGCGCTTATGCTGGCGGCCGTAATTTCTACCAAGACCCGAGGCGGTTTGCTCTACCGCATACTGATCTTTTCGCCGGCCATCCTCTCGCTGGCGATCGCCGGATTTGTCTGGCGACTTGTGTTAAGCCCGCTCTGGGGAATCGTCTACGACATGCTGAAGGCACTGGGCCTGGAGGCGTACGCGCAGCCTTGGCTGGGGCTTGAGAGCACAGCGCTGATCACCCTGGCGCTGATTTCCGCGTGGCAGTTTCTGGGCATACCGATGATGCTCTACTACGCGACCTTGATCAGTATTCCCAACGATCTCTATGAAGCCGCGTATGTCGACGGCGCCACGGATTGGCTGGTATTCTGGCGCATAAAGTTGCCGCTATTGATGCCGATGGTCGGCATTATTTCACTGCTGACCTACATCGGCAACTTCAACGCATTTGATGTCATCTTCGCGCTGAAAGGCGCAGACGCTGGACCCAATTACGCCACCGATACGATGATGACATTCTTTTATCGCACCTTCTTCGGCTCTGGATTTCAGAAAGCCGATCCACACATGGGGGCAGCTGTCGCCGGGACGATGTTTGTCATTCTCATGGCCGGTGTATTGATCTACTTCTTCATCCAGCGGCGGATCAAATCGTACGAGTTTTAGGACATGGCAAGGTATTCTGACCCGGATAGACTCCGATTCCATATAAGCCTGCCCGGTATCGACTTGCGCCATCTAGCAACCAAAGTCCTGAAGCACTGGATGCTGATGGTGTTTGCCCTATTGTCCACCGCGCCCGTTGCCCTGGTCTTAATCAATTCATTCAAGTCAAGGCGGGCTATCTTCAGGAATCCCTACCACCTGCCCAGCGCTGAGACCTTTGATCTGGTCGGCTACGAGACCGTTTTTGCCAAGTCGCAATTTCACGTCTACTACTTCAACAGCTTATTCGTAACCTTGACCGCCCTCGCGCTCATACTCCTGTTCGGCACGATGGTGGCTTTTGCGCTGGCCGAATATCCTTTTGCGGGCAACAACCTGATTCGGATATTCTTTCTATTGGGCATCATTATTCCCATAAGGTTGGGTTCCGTCAGCCTGCTGCGTTTGATCGACTCGTTAGATCTAATCGGCACTCTATGGGCGCTGATTGTGGTTTATATTGCCGGGGGCTTGCCATTCGCCGTCTTCATATTGACGCAGTTTATGGCCCAGGTGCCGGGCGAGCTGAAAGATGCCGCGCGCGTGGATGGCGCCAGCGAATACCGGGTATTTTGGCTCATCTTGCCCATCATCCGCCCAGCGACCGGCACGGTGGCCGCGATTTCCATCATTCCCATGTGGAACGATCTCTGGTTTCCGCTGGTCCTGGCGCCCGGGGAAGCGACCCGTACCGTGACACTGGGCGCGCAGCAGTTCATGGGGCAGTTTTCTAACGACTGGAACGCCTTGCTGGCGGCGCTTTCGCTCTCGTCAGTTCCCGTCTTGATCATCTACTTCATATCTTCAAAGCAACTTCTGCAGGGATTGACCGCCGGCGCGATAAAGAACTAGAGCGACGTAAAGATTGGAGAGCCATGTCTTATCAAGCGATGACAAACGGCAGCAGCCAATGAGAGACAGAATCAAGCTCGGAATAGCCGGCTGTGGATTCGCCGGCACGCAAACGATGTACGCCCCCATTCTGCGCCTGCTTGAGAAGGGTCGCGTCACGGCGCTGATGGACCCCGATCAGGGAGCGCTGGACTTTATGACCCGGCACTACGGCGAATTCGATTGCTACAATGACTACGATGATTTTCTCGCGAATGCCGATATTGACGCCGTACTCGTCGCTTCGCCGGTTTTCCTGCATGAAGCGCAGGTAGCGCAAGCGGCGGGCGCCGGCAAACACATTCTGTGCGAAAAGCCGATGGCGCCTACCATTGAGGCCTGCGACCGCATGTGTCTGGCGGCCGAGGCGAACGATGTGACGCTCATGATCGGATTTGTCAAGCGCTTCGACAAGAGCCTCCAGCTGGCGCGCGATCTCATACAGGAAGGGCGACTCGGGGAACTGTTTCACATCCGCGCTGAGGTGAGCTGGTGTCACGATCTGTCGCCACTGGGTTTCAACTGGCGGCAGTCGTTACGCGCGCTGGGCGGCGTCTTTCAAGACAATGCCAGCCATATCGTGGACCTGTGCCGCTGGTGGGCGGGCGAGGTTCAAAGCGTCAGCGGGCAGGCGCGGATTCTCAGGCCGGACTGGGAAGTTGAAACGCAGGCCCATGCCGCGCTTCGGCACGAGAATGGCGTCGTATCCACTATTCACGTCAGCAATGTGTCGCAGAAGCCAATGACTGAATATTTCTTGATCGAGGGCACGGAAGCCGCGCTGGAGCTGCGCTTTGGCCCGGCGATGAAGTACAGCTCGCCGGAGCCGTTTTCCGCCCGATTGTGGGAGCGCGGCCAAAAGCAGACAGACCTGACTCTTTTCAACTACGGCAACCTCGACCAGGAATTGCGCGAACGCGGACCCTACAAGCGGCAGGTTGACCACTTCTGCGAGTCAATTTTGGAGAACAGAGCGCCCTGGATAGATGGCATGGCGGGGCGCAAGGCGATTGAAGTGGTAAACGCCGTCTATCTCTCGTCGTGGCAAGACAAGACAATTGAACTGCCGCTGTCTGATTCGGGCGACCTTGAGCGGATATTCCGCGAGATGCGGATGCAATACGGAGGCTGACATGCACCGCGTACGCTGGACCCTGGAAAAGATCTCCGCTCGCCTGCGGTTTATCGCAGAGGCGGCGATTTACAGCCGTAGCCAGTCGCTCATGCCCTTCAAGTTCCACGCTGGACCTCAACCCTTGGTGGGCATGGACGTAGACGACAGCAATTGGCCGGTCATCGAAAAGGGAAGCTATTGGGGCGAGCTGCGTCAGGAATTCACGCTGCGGACGACATTCGCGGTGCCCGGGGATTGGGACGGGCCGGTCGCGCTATCTCTCCCGCTGGGCGTGAGCAAGAGTCTGGAAGCGCTGTCGTTCCTCTACGGGCCAGAGTCCTTGGCCTACCTGGATGGCGTGGCCTATCAAGGCATTGATCCCAATCACCAGGAATTGCTGCTGCCCGACCACGTTCTTGACGGCCAGGAGCATCTGATTGCGCTTCACGGCTGGGCCGGCATCAAGGACGAGCGCTATGAGATGGGACAGCCTCGCCTGGTTCAGATAGATCAGCCAACGCGTGACTTCGTGACAGCTGCCGGCGCCGCGCTCGAAGTCGTCAATCAGCTCCCGGAAAACAATCCGGTTCACGCCAACCTGCTAGACGCTTTGGATGCGTCGTTCTTGCTGCTCGATTTACGCGAGCCATTGGGCGCCGATTTCTACACGAGTGTGCCTGCCGCCCATCGCGCCTTGAAGAAGGGAATTGCCGCCTCCGGTCCGCCGATGGATGTCGTCGTTAGCGGCGTCGGCCACGCCCATATCGATGTGGCCTGGCTGTGGACGCTGAGCCAGACGCGCCGGAAGGTTGCGCGCACCTTTAGCACGGCTTTGCGCTTGATGGAGCAATATCCGGACTTCGTCTTCACCCAGAGCCAGCCGCAGCTATATCAGTATATCGCCGATGACCATCCCGAGATTATGGCGCAGATCAAAGCGCGAGTCGCCGAAGGGCGCTGGGAGACGATCGGCGGCATGTGGGTGGAGGCCGACTGCAATCTGACGGGCGCGGAAGCGCTCGCCCGCCAGTTCCTGCTTGGGCGGCGCTACTTCCTGGAAACCTTTGGAGCGCGCGAATCACCGATATTGTGGCTGCCCGATGTCTTTGGCTACGCCTGGCAGCTCCCCCAATTGATTCAGCATGCCGGACTCGCATATTTTGTGACCGCCAAGCTCAGCTGGAATCAATACAATCGCATGCCCTACGACCAGTTCTGGTGGCAGGGACTGGATGGAACCAGAATCCTGACCTATTTCATCACGACTTCAAAGCCCGGCTGGTGGGGCGCCACTTACAGCGCAGATCTGTCGCCTGAAGAGATCATCGCCACTTGGGAAGGCAGCCAGCAGAAGGAACTGCGCAGCGAGTTCATGATTGCCTACGGGCACGGCGATGGCGGCGGGGGTCCTACACGCGCGATGCTGGACCGCAGCCGCGAAATGGCGACGCATCCCGGCCTGCCTCGCGTCCAACTGAGCACGGCTATCGACTTCATGGAGCAGCTGGAACGTCAGGCCGGCGATAAGCTGCCCGCCTGGAACGGCGAGCTATACCTAGAGTTGCACCGGGGAACCTATACCAGCCAGGCGCGCAACAAACGCGAAAACCGCAAGTGCGAATTCCTCTTGCATGATGCCGAGTTCCTGGCGGCCTGGGCGTCTCAAAATGGCGATTTCGCGTATCCGCACGACGAATTTCGCCGCGCCTGGGAATTGCTCTGCTTGAATCAGTTCCACGACATCATACCCGGTTCGTCCATTCAGCAAGTCTACGTGGACAGCCTGCGGGATTACGAAGAAATTCGGCGCATTGGCGAGCAGATCCGCGAGGATGCCCTGATCGCTCTGGACCCTGCCCTGCCTGCGGAATCCGCGCTGGCGATCTATAACCCTACATCTTTCCCGCGCTCGGAAGTCCTTGCGGTCTCCGGCGAGCGGCTTACTGACGAGACGACTGTAACCACCCTGGACGGCAAGGCGCTCCCGGCCCAGCGCGCAAACGATGGTCTGCTTGTCCAATGCCCGGTCGTGCCGCCATACGGGGTTCTTGCGCTGCGATTGACCGCCGGCGAGCTGCCCGGGACCGAGAATCAAATCTACGTCGGGGACGCAGCGGGAGCGCCAGAGGACGAGGACATTTCGGCAAGGCGCTCGCTGGTCATGGAGAATCCGCTTTTGCGCGCCGAATTCGATCAGGCGGGCGACATCGCGCGGCTCTTCGACAAGCGCGCAAATCGCGAAATTCTGGCCGCGGGACAGAGCGCCAACCAGTGGCAGATATTTGAAGACCGACCTTTAGACTGGGAAGCATGGGACATTGATATCTTCTACGATGAAAAGATGTGGCTGGCCGAACCGGCGCATAGCATTGAAGTCGTGGAGAAGGGTCCGCTGCGCGCTTGCCTGGAAATTAAGCGGCGCGTCTTCAACAGCGAAATCATGCAGCGCGTCTATATGTATGCGGATAGCGCCCGGATTGATTTTGACACCAGGATAAAGTGGCGCGAGCGCCGCCTGCTGCTTAAGGTCGCTTTCCCTGTGGACATCCTGAGCCCGAAAGCGACCTACGAAATTCAGTGGGGCAACGTTGAGCGCCCAACCCACAGCAACACCTCCTGGGATTGGGCTCAATTTGAAAGCTGCGCCCAAAAGTGGGTTGATCTGAGCGAGGGCGATTATGGCGTCAGCCTGCTGAATGACTGCAAATATGGCCACGACATTACTGGAAACGTCATCCGGTTGACCGCCTTGAAAGGCGCGATGTTCCCCGATCCCGAAGCTGATTTGGGCGGACACCATTTCACCTACAGTTTGCTGCCACATGCCGGCGATTGGCGCAATGGCACAGTTCCCGCTGCCTATGGTTTGAACAATCCGCTCATCGTCCACCATGTGCAAGGCGCGCCTCGAGGCGCCACGTACGCTGATCGTTGCTCGCTGGTTCGTGTCGATGCGCCACAGATAATCATCGAGACTGTCAAGCAGGCCGAGGACGGAGACGGCCTGATCCTGCGCCTCTATGAGCATGAACGAACACAACGAGTGTTTGACCTGTGCACAGGTTTCCCGCTCGCAGAAGCGCGCCGCTGCAACTTACTCGAAGAAGACGAAGACTGCCTGGACGTGACTGAGGCGAAAGCGACGTTGCAGGCGCGGCCTTATCAGATCATGACCCTGCGGTTGAAGCCGGCGACCGCTGGATCTGCGACAAGTCAAGCGGTCGCAAGGCGATGAAATCACTCATCTCAATCGGTCCACGTGAGGTTGAGTTCGGAGATTGGCGAGAGCCGCGGATTATGCCCGGGCAGGTCCTGATCAAGGTCGCGGCCTGTGGCATTTGCGGCACAGATCTACATGTGTACAAAGGCATGCCGGCAGCTTGGCCCGTTCCCGGCATCAGAGGGCATGAGTTCGCCGGAACTGTGCTCGCCTGGGCTGATGATGTTAAAGGATTCCAGGCCGGCGATCGTGTTGTTGTGCAACCGCTGGTGTACTGCCGACAATGCCGCTACTGCCGCTCGGGGCAAACCAATCTCTGCGCCAACCTGTATCTTATCGGTGGCGAGCGGCCGGGTGGATTTGCTGAGCGAGCAGTTGTGCCGGCGAGTGCGCTCTTTAAAATTCCGGCGAGCCTAAGTCTAAAGCGGGCTGCATTGGCTGAGACGCTGGCGACCACGGTGCATGCCTTTGAGCAGAATCTCTCCGGCATCCTGCGCAGCGTAGCCATACTTGGCGCCGGGGCGCAAGGACTATTCGCCGTTCAACTTGCCCGGCTTGCCGGCGCGAAACTGATTGCGGTATCCGAGACCGTCCCTCATCGGCTCGCTGTGGCAAAGCAGACGGGCGCGACCCACACCGTAAACGCCGGGCAGGAAGACATCGTTGAAGCCGTTCTCGCCTTGACAGATGGCGAGGGAGTCGACCTGGCGATCGAAGCAGCCGGGAAGGCGATTACACGCCAGCAGGCGACGCAGCTGCTGCGCCCGGGCGGAACAGCGATCTTTCTCGCGCTGGGCGCCGAACCAACGCCAATCGATTTCATGGCCCTTGTTCCCAGAGAGCTTCATTTGCGGGGAACGCAGTGCTATACCGACGCGGATTTTGCTTTGGCAATTGAACTGCTGGCTAGCGGGGAGATAAGGGTCGATCCACTCATATCCGCGATGCCGCTTGATAAAGGGTCCGAAGCATTCGAAATGTTGGCAAGCAATCCCGGCGATTTGATAAAAGTGATTTTGGAGCCATAGGCTGGACTGTGTCCAATCTCAGGAGCAGCATGCCCAAGTCTGAAGCGGTCACGCAAGTCAAGCAAGCCTTGCTGGCCAACGCGAAGCGCGCCTACGAGATCAGGCTGCAGACGGGCAACGGAGGCAATCTGAGCGGGCGGATACCCGGCGCCGATCAAATCATCATCAAAGCAAGCGGCTGTTCGTTTGATCAATGCACAGCTGACAGCCTTGTCACGGTAACTCTTAATGGCGAAATCGTCGCTGGCGATGGCTTACCGTCCCGAGAGCTGGCGACGCATCTGCTGATCTACAAGCTGCGGCCAAATGTACAAGCCGTTTTCCACAGTCATTCGCCGTGGGCAATTCTCTGCGCCAGCCTTGACGATGCAATCCCAACGGTCACCCTTCACGCCAGGTCGAAGCTGGGACGCATCCCGGTTTTGAAGCTCTCTGGCGAATCAACCACGGCTAACTTGCCCGCCATTGAGGCGCTGCTGACAGCCGATCCCAACTTGCGCGCATTTGTCCAGGAGCGGCACGGTATTTTCAGCTTTGCCCACTCAATCGAACTGGCGCGATACAATGCTGAACTTGTGGAGGAGACCGCTCAAATTGCCTGGTCGATGGCGCTACGCGAAGAGCTGGCATTGAGTCCCGAGCGCGACGCCTAATCCAGAATAGGTATCACCGGTGGCCAATCCCGGTAGCACAAGGAATATCAATATGCCGAAATCTATCATCGTCATCGGCACGCTGGATACAAAGGGGCAAGAAATTGCCTTTGTGCGAGATCTCATTGCTAAACGCGGCCACCAACCAGTCGTCGTCGACAGTGGCATCCTGGGAGAACCCGCCACAGAACCCACGATTACGCGACACGAGGTGGCCGCCGCAGCCGAGTCAAGCATTGAAGCTCTTCTCGCCGCGGACGACAAGAACAGCGCGATCAGCGCAATGGCAAAAGGCGTGACTTCAATTGCCGCCAGTCTGCATGCCGAGGGAAAGCTGGATGCTGTCATCGCGCTGGGCGGCGTTCAGGGCACGGTCATCGGTACGGCTGCCATGCGCGCGCTACCCGTTGGCGTGCCAAAGGTCATGGTTTCCACTGTAGCCAATGGGCAGGCTACCTTTGGGCCCTTCGTGGGCACAAAAGACATTACAATAATGCATTCGGTTGCCGATATTCTCGGCTTAAACATCATCACCCGGCAGGTCTTGGCTGAAGCTGCCGGCGCCGTGGTCGGGATGGCTGAGCTGGCGCTTGGCCCGCAATCAACAGACCGACCAACGGTGGCGATGACCATGGCCGGCGTGACCACCGCATGCGTCATGCGCGCCCGCGAACTCTTTGAAGCGCGGGGATACGAAGTCATCGCCTTCCATTGCAATGGCATTGGGGCAAAGGCCATGGAAGAACTGGCCGATTCCGGGCAATTGCAAGGTATCCTGGATCTAAGCCCGCACGATATCGGCGGATTCCTGCGCGGCGGCTTGATGCAATCGAGTCCAGACAGACTGGAAGCGGTTAGCCGCCGGGGCGTGCCCATTGTGTTTGTTCCGGGCGGCATAGACTTCATCCTCTTTGGCCCGCTCCAATCCATTGCGCCCGACATGCTAGAGCGCAAGTATGTGGTCCACAATCCAATTCATACGCATGTAAGAGCCAATCGAGCGGAGATGATCGACGCCGGACGCTTCGTTGCCGAGCGTCTTGGCCGGACTACAGGACCCGCAACGATCATGATTCCCCAACGCGGCTTTAGCCAGCTCAATATAGAAGGCGGCCCGCTTTATGATCCCCAAGCTGATCGAGGATTTTTCGACGGATTAACGGCAGACCGCGCCGGGAAACTGAATGTAACCCAATTGGATATGCACATCAATGAACCAGCCTTCGCAGAAGCAGTCTGCGCAGAACTGCGCGCCTTGATGGAATCATAGCTGCTTTGAAGATTGAACTTCAGAACGGGGTTGACACGTCAATTGCGCAGATCCGCCTCAAGATTCAGCAGCAACGCTGAAGGGGCGCGGATACCGACCAACGCTGCCCGAGGGCATAGCGTCAGCAGCGCGTCTGGTATAATCGCCCTCAATTGACGGACATACCGCGTACCCGGAGGTTCACCGGAAATGGCATTCCTTGCAGACCTGGATTTGCGCGCGCTGTCGCCAGAGTATTTGGGCCTTGCTGCATTCGACCCAATTGGCATCACATTTGGCGCGGGGCCGAGCCCGCTTGAAATCGTCGTCGTGCAGGCGGACAGGCGCCCGACGGCGAACAATCTGCGCGCCGCCTGGACCAAGCGCAGCGCGGGCCGCGCGAGCCCCATCCTCATAGTCGCGCTGCACGCCGATCAGGCCAAGGTCTCAATCTGTGGCCCGGTCGCGCTGCCGCAAACAGGTAAGCTGCCGGTATACCCGCCCATGGACGCCGCCAAGGCCGAGCGCATCTGCCGATCAGCGCTCAAGAAAGGGGATCGCCACGCGGCGTTAGGTTTCCTCCAAGACACGCTGCCCGAAGCGAGCGACAAAATACTCGGCGTGCTCAATCAAGGTCTGCTGGCGACGCACGCGCTGGAGCAAGTCGCGGTTGAACGGCGCGCGCAATGGCAAGACGCCGTCCGCCGCAGCAAGCCGCTTCGACAGCAGCGCAAGCGAACGCTATTGCGCAGTCTCGGCTACAAGGTCGAGCGGCGTCCCGGCAATCTCTGGGCGCTGAGCGCAGCCGAACAGGCGCTGGCGATCGCCGTCATTCTCAATCAAGGCGAAGACATCAACAGCCCCAGCGAGCGCTTCGGCAAGCAGACGCCCGTGAAAGCCGCCCTGGCGCGCGCGGACAACGAAGGACTGCCCTATGTCATCGCCGCGACCGAGGACGCGCTCCGCCTCTACCCGGCGCGTACCGGCGTCGGCGTCGGCCAGCGCGGGCTCAGCGAAACATTCACGCAATTGCACCTCGACCTGCTGTCTGACGATAACATCGGCTACTTGTCGCTCTTGTTCGCCGCGGACGCGCTGAAACCCGATGGCGCATTCGACCAGGCGCTGGCCGACTCCCGACAGTACGCGGCCGAACTCGGCGCGCGCCTGCGCAATCGCATCTACGAAGACGTCATCCCGGGCCTGGCGGAATCCATCGCCGAGGCGCGCGGCATGATCGCCGCGGACCGAGACGCGCTGGACCATACCTACCAGATGGCGCTGACCGTGCTCTTCCGGCTGCTATTCATCGCCTACGCCGAAGACAAGGGCTTGCTGCCCTACCGCACGAACGACGAATACGAAGACTACTCGCTCAACTTGCAGGCGCGGCGGCTGCTGGAACGGGAGCGGAAAGGCACGCCGACTGACGATGACGCGCGGATGTGGCGCCGGGTCGAGGACCTCTTCGGCGCCATCGACAGCGGCAGCTACGGCCTGGGCATCCCTCCCTACAACGGCGGACTCTTTGACTCCGACCCGGCCACGTCGCCCGTGGGCGCGGCCATCAAAGAAATCTCGCTGAGCGACAAGCGCTTCGGCCCGCTGCTCGCCAAGCTGCTGATTGACGACACGCGCGACGGCGAACCCGGGCCGGTCGACTTCCGCAACTTGAGCGTGCGCGAGTTCGGCACGATTTACGAAGGCTTGCTGCAGAGCGAGCTGTCCCGAGCGCAAACCGACTTGCGCGTTGGCAAAGACGGCTTGTACGTGCCGACGGACAGAGCGAAAGACATAGTAGTCCGCGCCGGCGAAATCTACCTGCACAACGCCTCCGGCAAGCGCAAAGCCACCGGCTCCTACTACACCAAGAGCTTCGCGGTCGAGCACCTGCTCGATCACGCGCTGGAGCCGGCGCTGGACGACCACCTGGCGCGGCTGGAAGCGCTCGGCGACAGCGCCAGCAGCGACGACTTCTTCGACTTCCGCGTCGCCGATATCGCCATGGGCTCGGGCCATTTCCTGGTCGCCGCCATCGACCGCATCGACAAACGCTTCTCGACGTATCTGGCGGACCATCCCATACCCGATGTCACCAACGAGCTCGAGCGGCTGCGCGGGCACGCGACCGACATTCTGGCTGAGTACGGCGAGAGCATGAAGCCGGAACATCGCGACAACTTGTTGCGGCGGCAGATCGCGCGGCGCTGCGTCTACGGCGTCGACCTCAATCCGCTGGCGGTGGAGCTGGCGCGGCTGTCGATCTGGGTGCATACCTTCGTGCCCGGCTTGCCCCTGTCGCTGCTGGATTACAACCTGGTCTGCGGCAATTCGCTGGTCGGCATCGCCACGATTCAAGAAGCGACCGACATCTTCGCCGAGGACAATCCGCTCTTCGCCTCGGCGGCGGAGACCCTGCTCGGTGACGCCAAAGCCCACCTCGAGAAACTCGGGCGTCTCTCCGATGACAGCAAGACGCAGATTGAGGCGGCGCGCCAAGCCTACGAAGCCATGCGCGAATCGCTGGGCTGGACGGAAGCGCTCTTCGATATCCTGGCCGGCTCGCGCCTGAACGCGGCATTGCAGGGGTTGATAAACGAGGGCGCGGCCACACACTGGATTCGCGAAGACGAGCGCGGCAAATTGCCCTTTTCGCCGCCGCATCAAATCGCGCGCGAGACGCTGCAAGCGACGCCGCCTTTCCACTTTCCGATAGCATTCCCGCAGGTCTTCCTGCGCGAGCGCGCGGGCTTTGATGTAATTCTGGGCAATCCGCCTTGGGAAGAAGCAAAGTTGGAGGAAGACAGGTTCTGGACGCGGTATGCGCCTGGCCTACACTCAATGACCCAACGCGAGCAAGAAAGAGCGAAGACCGAGTGGAAGTCAGAGCGCCCAGACCTTGTGCGCCAATATGAAAACGAGCTCGCTAAAATGAAGCTCTTGCGCGAGGTTCTTAACACCGGTCCATACCCTGGCATGGCGACAGGTGACGCGGATCTTTATAAAGGTTTTGTTTGGCGTTACTGGTATCTGGCCAGTAATCGATTTGGTCGAATAGGTGTGGTGTTGCCACGATCCGTGTTTTCCACAAAGGCCGCATCGACTTTCAGGCAAGAGATCTTTGCCAATGGCATCCTTGAAGATATGACTTTTCTGGTCAACAACAGGGAATGGGTTTTCGGTGATGTCCATCCTCGGTACACGATCGCACTATTCTGTTTGAGGAAGCAAAGACCATCACCAAATGCGCCATTACCTATGTATGGGCCCTTTGCCGACCAACTCAGCTACGCGCACCGAGTACGAAAACGCGCCGTTCAATTCACATTAAATGATGTACTGAATTGGACGGCTACCGCAACTCTACCGCTATTGCCGGACAGCTTCGCCGCAGAAGTATTTGCTCAGATGCGAGTTGCTCCTAGCCTGGGCTACGATCACAAACACACTTGGCGAGCTCGTCCCCACAATGAACTTCACGCCACTCACGACAAAAGGCACATGGAATTAGTGGATGAACGTGATGACGACTGGTGGCCCGTATACAAGGGGGCCTCATTTGACATTTGGGACCCTGATCGCGGAGTCGATACCTATTATGCTTGGGCGATACCCGAAAAAATACTAAATCGACTCTACAACAAACGGCTAAAAGGTAACAGAAACAAGAAGTCCGCGTATTCAGAGTTTAGCAACGACTGGGCGCAAGACAAGGCCACCTACCCGGCATATCGTCCGAGGATTGCATGTCGCAAAGTCACTAACCGAACCAACTCCCGCAGCATCGTAGTAAGCCTGATTCCGCCACACGTTGTGGCGCAGGATGGAGTTACATTATTTCTCTTTCCGCGCGGAGACGAATCTGACGAAGCGTATCTTCTTGGCTTGCTGTCGTCTATTCCTACAGACTGGTACTCCCGCCGCTTCGTCGAAATCAATATGAACTTCCACATTCTCAACGCGTTACCCATCCCCCGCCCGACGCGCGACAACCGGCTCTGGCAGCGCGTCGTCGCCCTCTCGGGACGCCTCGCCGCGGTCGACGAACGCTACGCCGACTGGGCGGCCGCCGTCGGCGTGGAATACGGCCCCCTCGACCCGGCTCTCAAAGACGACATGATCTTCGAGCTGGACGCGGTCGTCGCCCACCTCTACGGCCTCAGCGCCGAGCAGCTCACGCATATCTTCGCCACCTTCCACCACAACTGGGATTATCATGAGCGCCTGCGCGACGTGCTGCAACACTTCCACAACTGGGAGGCGCGACTGTGACAGGCCCCCACCCCAAGCCCCTCCCCCATAAAGAGGGAGGAGCTTAAGATGCGCGAAATCGCTGGTAGACTCTTCTTCCCTCATTTTGGGGGAAGGGGCCGGGGGATGAGGGTAAATCCATGACCGACAATTTCAACCGTCCCGAATTCATCGACAACCGCCATGGCCGCGATATGGTGGCGGCGCTGCGCGGGCATCTGCGCTGGCTGGCCGATACCTACAAAGAGCCGGTGTCCGTTGATATCGCCACCGGCTATTTTCACCCGGGCGCGCTGGCGCTGCTGGCCGATCAGCTGCGAGCGACGAAGGGCGCGCGCCTCCTGCTCGGCGCCGAGCCGACCGCGCCGCCGAAGACGCCGCTCCGCAAACCGGGCGACAAACGCGGACCGGCCTATGAAGCGCAGCGGGTGAACGCCGCGCTCAAGGCAGTTGACGCCGGCTTGCGCGAAGACCGCGATATCCTCGGCTTCTCGCCGCATGTCGATGAGACGATAAGAAAGCTCCTGGACTTCCTTGACTCCGACAAGATCAAAGTGCGGCGCTACAGCCGCGGCTTCCTGCATGGCAAAGCCTATCTCTTCCGCGACCATGACGGCGACGGCGAGGGGGTGATCGCCGGCTCGTCGAATCTGACGCCGGCCGGGCTGACATCGAATCGCGAGCTCAATCTCGGGCATTATGAGCCGCGCGTGGTGGAGCAAGTCGCCGGCTGGTTCGAAGACTTATGGGCGGAATCCGAGCCCTATGACCTGGCGGCGATCTACGCGGCGCGCTTCGAGCCCTATGACCCTTACCTGATTTATCTGCGCGCGCTTTATGAGCTTTACGGCGACGAGTTGCGTCAGGAACAAGAGGCGGCGGGTACTAATGAGCTGGAGCTGACGAGCTTTCAGAATGATGGTCTCTACCGCGCCCGCCGCATCCTGGACAACTACAATGGCGTGATCATCGCCGATGGCGTTGGCTTGGGCAAAACTTTCATCGGCGGCGCGCTCATCGAAGACGTGCTCAAAAATAGGCGCGGCGAGCGAGTGCTTCTAATCGCGCCGGCCGTGCTGCGTGACGGCACGTGGGACTGGTTCGTGAAGCATTTCAGCATCCCGACATTTGAGACGCTTTCGTACCAAGAGTTCGGCAATCTGCGCGAACTGGGCGGGGAAGGCAAGACAAGAACACGCTTAAGCTTTCCGGTAAAGGACTACGAGCTAATCATAGTGGACGAAGCGCACGCCCTGCGCAATCCGGATACGACATACGTGCGCGCCTTGCGCCGGCTGCTGCAGGGGCATCCGCCCAAGAAACTGGTGCTGATGACTGCCACGCCGGTCAATAACTCGCTCTGGGACCTGTACAACCTGCTCTCCTATTTTGTCGGGCACGATGCCGCCTTCGCCAACCAGGGCATTCGTTCGCTGCGGGGGCGGTTTAAGGCCGCCACTGACCAGGACCCCTACGACTTGCGGCCCGATATGCTCTTTGACGTGCTCGACCAGACCACGGTCCGCCGCACCCGTCACTTCGTCAAGAAGTATTATCCCAACGAGCCGATACCGGGCATGGGCGGCCAGGTCATTCGTTTTCCCGATCCCAAAGTCAAACAGGTGGAGTACAGCCTGGACGCGGTGCTGCCGGGCTTCTTTGATGATTTCGCTGAGGCGCTGGCGCCGGATGAAGGCGACCCGCTGCTGACATTGGCGCGTTACTGGCCCTCGCGCTATCGGCACGAGCCCGACCCGGAAACGAATCAGCGGGAAGCCGCCCTGGTCGGTTTGCTCCGTTCCGGGCTGCTCAAGCGCTTCGAGTCTTCGGTGAATGCCTTTGCCCGCACCGCCGCGCGCATGGCCGATTCGCATGATCGCTTCCTGGCGGCGCTGGATAGCGGCCTCGTCCCCAGCCCCAAGGCGCTGCAAGATTGGGGCGAGACCGATAACGACGCCGCGCTGGATGAATTGCTGGCGGAAGCCGGCTCCGAGCCGATTGCGCTTTACCGCGCCGCCGACCTGCGCCGCGATATCGAGGGAGATCGCGACATCTTGCGCCGCTTGTCGGAGCGCGCCTTTGAAGTCAAGCGCGAGACCGACCCCAAGTTGGCGCAACTGGTCGAGGAGCTGGCTGAAATCGCCGCCGAAGCGGAACAGGAAGCCATCAACGAAGGGGAGCTGCTGGATAAACGAAAGGTCGTCGTCTTCTGTTATTTTTCCGATACCGTTGGCTGGATTGAGAAGTTTCTCTTCGGCGCCGTCGAAACCGATCCGCGTTTGGCGGCTTATCGCGGGCGCGTAGTCTCGGTGTCGTCGAGCGAACGGCAGCACAGCGTCAACCGTCGAGACGCCGTATTCGGCTTCGTGCCGCGCTCGACGCGCGCGCCAAATCAGTCCGATCGCTTCGATATCTTGATTACCACTGACGTGCTCGCCGAGGGCGAAAACCTGCAGCAGTGCCGGCATATCATCAACTACGATTTGCCGTGGAACCCCATGCGCCTGGTGCAGCGCAACGGCCGCATAAACCGCATCGGCAGCCCTCACCTGGATGTCTTCATTCGCTGTTTCTTCCCCGATCGCGAGCTGGACGCCTTGCTCTCGCTCGAAGAACGCATCCGCGCGAAACTGGAGCAGGCAGCCAGGTCCATCGGAGTTGAAGACGAGGTCATCCCTGAGGGCGCCGTCAGCCAGCGTGTCTTTACGGAAACGCGCGAGCAAATTGAAGCGCTTCGGCGTGAAGACGCGCGCTTGCTGGAGAACAACGGCGAGGGGGCAAATGCCTACTCCGGCGAGGAATATCGCCAGGAGCTCCGCCAAGGGTTGGATGATTACGGCGAAGAACTCACCTCGCTTCCCTGGGCGGCGGGTTCCGGTTTCAAAGGCATGCGAAGCGGTTACTTCTTCTGCGCCCGCGTCGGCGACACGCCTTATCTGCGTTTTGTGCCCGCTGATGGCGGCGACATTATCAGTGATCGCCTGGGCTGTCTGCGCCTCGTGACTTGCGCGCCCGACACAGACCGCCATCTGCCCGAAGATCTGCGCTTGGGCGCCTACGCCGCCTGGGACCGGGCGCGTGCACATATTCATGCGGAGTGGACCCACTCCACCGACCCGGCCAACGTACAACCCAAAGTCAGTTCACTGCTTCGCCGCGCTGCGCAGCATCTGCGGCTCAACCCGCCACCGGATATAACGCTGGAAAATCTCAACGCCGTTGTCGAGTCGCTTGAAGCGCCGCTGTCGAAGAGAATGGAACAGTACATCCGCGAGGTATTCAAGCCTGATAGCGAAGATCGCCGAGGCGTCTCGGCCGCGGTTATTGAACGGGTTCGCGAGCTGGGATTGCAACCGTACCGCGCGCCGGATGCCCTGCCGCCGATTGATCTAGATGAGATTCAGCTCATCGTCTGGATGGCGGTTGATCGCGAGTAGTCTTCGCCGTTGCCCGAGTCCCGGTGTACGCCAGCGCCTGTACTTCTTTCGGCCCGGCATGTGAAAGGATTTCCAAAATGAAGCATGATCTATATAGGTAACGCGCCATCGATCAGTTCTTTGAACTACACAGCAGGATTCGCACAGTTCATTTTGCCGCCTTGGCGCACCCAGTTGTCGCCCGCCAGGTTCAGGGTCAGCACGCCTTCTTCGTAGTCGCGGAAGGCTTCCAGATTGGCCAGCTTGGTCGATTCGCCCAGCTTGCTGTAGTCCGGGTCGCCCAGGACCCAGGAGTCGCTCAGCGCCGGCGGGAAGATGACTTCCTGAATCAGCGCATCGATGATCTGGTCGCTGCGCTGGTTCTCCTGCAGCTCGATCTTGGTCTCGGTCGCCTTCAGGAATTGCATCGCGCCGGCAACCCGGATGGTCGCCTTGCGCTCGCCGTATTTGTTGGCAGCCGGATGCACCGATTCGACCCAGCCCGACCAATGCGTGCGCGTGGTCGTGCCGTCGTTAGACGTCACGCGAACCGGGCGCAGCGGCTGGATCTTGCCCGCCAGCGGATTCGCCGCATCCTCGTTCTCCGGCGAAAAGCGCCGGTCGCGGTTGTCCAGGACCAGACCCAAGACCGAATTCTGGGCGATGTCCTTGTAGGGCTCGCGAAAGCCCAGGAACCAGTTGACCCAGACGGCGCGCTCGGTGACGATGTCATCGCCGCTGAACTCCCCGTCTCGATCCCAGTCAATTGCGATTGTCCATTTTGTTGCCATTTTCGTCCTCCTCCTTTAGATTTAATTTGGGCAAATGACACCCGTTGGCCTTTACCTTCTTGAAATCCAAGACCGTTGGTGACTGAATTTATCCTTCCCAAACTTTGCTGAATCGCAGCCCAGTCAAGTTATTCTCTTCGACCAATTGCTTGAATGCGTCGTTGACATAAGGTTCGCCAATTGGGCTGCCGGCTATCGGCAACCGAAAGATCGGTGTGGTGCCTATACAGTCGGATTTGAACACGTATTTGGGGACACCCACTATGTATCCTGAGGGCATCCGCCTAAACTCAGACAACTCGTTATCCAGACAGTCCAGTATCGTCCTCGGAAATAGAATGTAGTATTGGTCGTCCCTTATCGTATGCGAAGCCAGAGGCAAAAAGTCCACATGCTCATGAAGCAATCCATCGAGTATTGACTTTGTTTCCTCATTACATGTTATGTGCATTGATAAACCGGGAAAACTAGGCATTCGCTCGTGCTTTGATCCCCATTCATCCACGGCCTGTACATACACCGAACGCCATTCAGACAATTCCCCCCGTTTGTAGAGTCGTATTTGCCTTACATGACGCTCATTATCGTATCCAAGGGATTTGTAATCGCTGTCAACTTCCGTCCGCCAGATGTTCATGATTCATTTCTCCTCCGTTAATCGAGGTAACTTGCAAACCAATCCATGATCTCTGTTGGATACCTCACCTTTAGCGATAGTAGGTCACCTTCATGCTTATTTAGCTTATGCAACCGCTCTGCCGTTTTTTCCAGAAACATCGCTATGTCTTCTGGAGGGGCGTCTTCCAACCTGACAATGACCTTGCTTATTGCCTCGGTGTACTTCGTGGAGTATGTCAGCTTGTGGACGCGTTTCTCCAGGGCAATCCCATTGTACGCCGAATTCACATACACGCCCTTCTCGCTCAAAATGTTTCTGGCCTCGTCTCCCTGCCATCTTCCGGTTGGTACAATGTGATGCATGTCTTGTTCAGAATGCGTTTTCAGCCGCCGCGCAAAATCATCGTCAGCTTCCGCCGCCCGCTTCATTTGCGTCTTCAGAAGTCCTGCATTTCGAGAATTATAGTTACTCACAGTCCGGTCTATGTAGTTATCGACTTCCATGACATAGTTGCTACCAAGCCGTTGGTATCCTCGCCGGAGGTTCAGTTCGCTGATATTAGAAATCTGATTTTGGGGAACATTCGGCAAACTTCTTTGGGCAACTTCGTCACTTGCGCCAAAGACCCCTCTAGCCGCGTTGTCAACTCTGCCGGATACAAAGGGCAGGGCAGCCAGTACGCCGTTGACAATGAACAGTCCCCAATCCCCGCGCCTGGCGGCATCAGCCATTTCGATGCCGGTCACGAGCCAATCAACTGGTTCGATGAATATGGATGCTACAAAGAGGAACAGGTCAGCGGCGGGCCCCCAACATTCTTCATCTTGTCTGCCTTCCAATCGGTCAATCACATACTGTTCTGCCCCTCAGGGACATAACCGCTGGAAAGAGGCACTTGATGTTCAAACCCATCGATAAAGGCCAACGCTCTCTCATAGTCTTCGCTGCCTTCCTCACTGTGCATGGAAGATTTAACGACAGTGGTAAGCACGCTGTGGTAAGCGTTCGCAAGCTCCAACAGACTCCATTGAGCAAGATCGGTCGGCAATTGAAGACCGTAGGTCTCAAATACAAACGAAAGTTCTGCCGTTAATCTGTCCGCGCCTGTGCAGCATCCTTATAGCCAAATGCTTCAAGCAATGCTGTCTCGTCTTCTAGCGGCGCTTTTGCCGTCCTCGATAATAGCTGGCTGGCAAGTCCGAGTTCTGTATCAAGTTCTGTAAGCCAGATGTTTGTCTCACGGTCCATCGTCTGCTGATTGTCTTTGATCGCTTTATCGATCAAAGAGCCGTAATAATGCACCAATCCTTGAACAGTGAGCTTGTCCCACGGAACGATTAACAAATCGAATCCAGGAATGAACGTTTCCAGTCGTTGTTTGAGGAACGCTTCCAACTCAGCTCGCGTTGTCCATTCCGGATTCCACGAATCCGGGAATGTGTTCCTAAGAAACTCCTGAGTAGGGTGATTCAATTCCGGAGGCGGGACTTTGTAGGATCTTTCCTGATCGCTCCGACCGCCGGACTGTAAGATTTCGCTTCCATCGGGGAACGTTGCATTGCTGGTATTACCTTGGAATAACGTCGCACCAAGAGGTGCCGAATATACGACTTCGGGTGGAAAGTAATCATTCAGTCCCAGCAGCCGAAGATACTCGTTCACCCTCTGTCGGATTGTCTGCTCGTCAGCGTCAGGCTCAAAACCCTCAAGGATTTTCATGACCTGTGTGAAGACGGTTTCGTCTTTCTCACAAATGTATTCGCAGAACTTAAGGACATCCGCTTCGGTAAATTCGCGCTCACCGGCGAATTCCGCCAGAATATCCTCGCTGTCTTGCTCACTGTTTTGAGCTACGGCGCGTTGCTCCGCCCGCTGTCCGTAGGCTTCTACATCGTTAAGATAGCTTGGCCTTCTGGGCGCCGCAGTCGGCTCAGCGCTCCCACCTGAGCCTGCTGGCTGCACAACTGTGACTTTCTCGTCAGGCTTGTAACCAATACGCGCTTCCTGGCGTTGGTTATATTCTTCGATAACAGGGTCAACAGGCGGTGGTGGTGGTGGAGTCGGTTTCGGGTTCACATAAGCGTAAATGTAAGACGGCAACCACGACTGGGATTCTTCAGCCTTTCGCTCCTCTTCCGGTTCCTGCGTATCACCGGCATTTGGAAGCAAATAGTATGGATACATCGTTTTTCTCTCCCCGCTAAACACCAACTCAGTCCGTGAATAAGAGGGGACGCGCAGCCCGCCCTGTCAAACGCCGCCGCGCATCCCCTGTGGCCTACGCTAACCCGCCGCCTAGACCGCGCCCCACTCGGGCGCATCTCCGGTCGCCGGCTTCAAGGTCGCCGTGAACAGCACCGTCCCGCCCGTCATGATCTGCGGCCGGTAACTCCCGATCAGAAACTCCCCGCTGTATTTCGGGTCGCTCGCGACCGGCGCCGCCTTCGCCTTCCAACGGACATGGCGGAGGATCCGCCCCGCGATCTTGACCTGCTCCGAGCCCAGCGCAGTGCCATCCAGCGTGAAGGTCGCCAGGACGCTCTGTTCGCCCGCAAATGCGCCGCTGCCCGATGTCTCAATCGTGATGACATAAGCATCGCTTGCGGCTGCTTCCAGCACATGCAGGCACGCCAGGCCGCCGCCAGCGCTGGCAACGCCGTTGTCCACCGCCGCCCCCTGCAGCACCGGATGCGAGCCCGCCTCGGCGCTGTTCATGAAGCCGGCGTGCTGCAGCGCCATCATCCGCTGACCCGGACTGAACTTGCGCGCCTCGTCACCGAAGGCCGTGATGTCAAAGAGGTCGCGCGCCTCATCAATTCTGACCCGATTGCTGTCGCCGGCGAGCTCGTAGCTGTCCACCAGCACCTGTACATGATCGCCTGCTAATTTCGGCATCATCCCCTCCTAAATGTGCTGGTAGCCGTTGACATAACCGTGCAGGACGATGACATCCGCCGCCGCGGCGAAGGCGGGCGCGATGGCGCCGTTTTGCAGGACGTGCCCCGGGATCACCTGCGTAAAGCCGCTCTCCGCTGATACCGTGACAAATTCGACGCCGACTGGAAGCGCAATATCCTCTGCTGTTGTGTAAGCCGCTGACAGTTAATTGCGCAGAATACTGAGATTCTCGCCAACGACATTCATGTCCTAGGCGGTCACCGGCTCGCCGGTCGCCCAGTTGGTCTTGGGGGTTGTCCAAGCCATATCATTCCTCTCCTTCATTCGATTCTTGTCGTATTCTCTCGTATAATGGACTTGCCCTGCTGAACATCAGCAGGTCTGTGAATGCGCCGTGTGGACTTTGCCCTGTCACAAGCCGGTCCGCACGGCGCCCACCGATGATGTACTGCTTCAAATCGCTCGTCAGGTTTCGCTCAGTGGCCTGCCCTTACTCCGCACGTGCAAAACGACACTTTCGAAACATAGATCATCTGTTCTAATCAAACGCGACCAGTTTTTCACGTCTTGGAAAAGTGACCGACGCGCTTGAGCTAGCCACACGCTCTTTTCTCGGTCCATTTGCGCTGCGCGATTTCCAAGCGAACTGACGGCAAAGCGCCGAAAGTTGACGCCTATGAAGCATCTGGAGCATGGAGAAGACCGGCATGACCAAGGTTCATCCCGCTTGGCGAGGCTTGAGTTCAATGTTGCCGAATCAATCTATATTCGGCGCGCTCGTTGAGCGGGCGCGAACTGAAACCCGGCGTCATCGGTTATGGGCGGATGCGTGTTTCCGTATCGACGCGCCTGGCGCGCGAACGCGGACTGATGGCTTTAGAGGAGAGCGGTGACTCGCTGGATGAGGCGGACGCGATTCTGCAGCAGGCGGTGCAAGCGATGATCAGCAACTTGTACGGGAGTAGCCAAGCAGCGAATCTTCGCGTCGAGCTCGCGGCTAACTGGGACTCGCGGAGAGATCCGCCCGATACCAGTCCACCGTGCGGCGCAAGCCTTCGCCGAAGTCAACCGCCGGCTCGAAGCCGAGCAGCGCACGGGCTTTGGAAATATCGGCTTGCGAGTGCAGGATGTCGCCCGGGCGTTCAGCGGCGTAAATCGGCGCCAGGTCGCTGCCCAGGATGTCGTTGAGCTGCGCGACCAGGTCATTCAGCACGACGCGTCCGCCGGCGGCCAAGTTGATCGTCTCGCCAATCGCAGCGGGCGCCGCGCAAGCCAGCAAGTTGCCCTGCACGACATTGTCGATATAGGTGAAGTCGCGGCTCTGCCGGCCATCGCCGAATATCGTTGGCCGCTCGCCCCGCAGCATAGCTGTGATGAATTTCGGAATGACCGCGGCGTAGGCCGAATCGGGATCCTGGCGCGGGCCAAAGACGTTGAAGTATCGCAGCGACACGGTCTCGAGGCCGAAGCTATGCGCAAAGGCCGCGGCATAATATTCGCCAGCCAGCTTAGCCGCGCCGTAGGGCGATATCGGCGCCGGTAGCATGGACTCGACTTTGGAGTCGCCGGCTTGGTCGCCATACGCCGATGACGAGGCGGCATAGATCACGCGCTTTACCCGGGCGTCACGCGCGGCGACGAGCAAGTTGAGCGTGCCGGTGACGCAGTGATGGTGTGTTTCCAGCGGGTCGGCCAGGCTGCGCGGCACCGATGGCAGGGCGGCCTGGTGCAGCACATAATCGGCGCCGCGGCAAAGTGCCCGCGCAGTGTCGAGCTCAGTAAGGCTGCCGATGGTGATCGACAGGTCGCCGTCCAGCGATTTGAGATATTCAAGATGCGCCGGATTGCCGGTCAGCAAATTGTCGATGACGCGAGCGCGCTTTCCATCGCGCAGCAGCCGCTCGGCCAGGTGCGAGCCGATGAAGCCGGCAGCGCCGGTTACGACATAAGTTTGGGGCATGGGAGTCCTCGTTTACAGTTGGCTCTGGATTCTATCCGCGCCGCTAAATTGCGGGTAGATTGGGTTATAATGATTGCGCGTCGGGTACAGAGCCCGGCGGTTGGAGGGCAGTGCGATGGCGGAGAAGCGCGTAGAACAAGAGGTAGTACGGCAAGGACCAAACATACGCGAGCATATCGACGGCGTCAAATTTCATACGCTGGCGCCGGGCGTCACCACGCATCCGCTGGTGCGGGGCGGCCGCCCCTGCATTGAGGGCACAACAATCGAGGTGAAAACCATCGCTGGCTTGCAGAGCTTTCATGATATGGACGCGCAGCAAATCGCCGACCACTTGTGGATTGAGCTCTTCATGGTGCAAGACGCGCTCAACTATTACGCCAATTACAAGCAATACATTGATGTCTCCATAGACCTGTCCAGCATAAATGGCCAGCAGTTTGCAGAAGCGCAATATGGCACAAGCCCGGATTCGATTCTACATCGACGAAAATCTCTCACCTGAGATCGTCACGCAGTTGCGCATGCATGGAATCGACGTCATTCGCGGTCCGCTAGGCGCCGATGATCCGGCTCATTTGGAACGCGCCACCCGAATGGGGCGCGTCGTGTGTACGTCAGACGACGACTTCATAAAGCTGGCAGCGCGGGGCGCCGATCATGCGGGCATAATCTGGGGCGAACAGACTGACCATTCTGTTGGCGATTGGGTACGATACTTGAGGTTGGTCAATGAGGTTCAATCTTCGGACGAAATGATAAACACTGTCAACTACGTTTTCTACATCGAAAGATTCGAAGTATGAGGTCCAGGCAACTGACTGGTATTTTGATGGAAAACGCATCGCCCCACAAGAGCAAAGCCACCGAGCTTGAGCGCATCGTCGAGCGCTGGGAGCGCCGGCACGAATGGCGGCTGCTCTCCCGGACCGTGCCGCGTTCGCTGATCGCCGCGCTGCTGCTGAGCCTGATAGTCGGCGTTGTCGGCTATTTTCGTTTGCGCTTGCAGGCCGAGCAGCTGGCGCTCATCAGCGGCGGATTGTGCGCGGCCGGCGGCGTTCTGAATCTGCTCTATACGCTGCTATTTCCGCGCAGCCTGGCCGAGCGCGCCGCCTGGTTCGATCTCGAGTTCGGCTTGAAGGAAAGGATCTCTACTGCCTTTGAGTTGATGCATGGCCGCATCAAGACGCATCCGGAGATTGAGTCAAGGCAAATCGCCGACGCCTTGGCGCATGCGCGCGCCATCGAACCGGCGCAGCGCATCAGCCTGGACTTCCGACCGCGGGAGTTGGCCCTTATGGGTCTGTTGGCGGTCGCGCTGACGGGCCTGATCCTGCTGCCCGCCATCGCCGGCGAAGTGCTGCCGGCTGACGCGCCCTCGCCCGCGACCGAAGCCGCGCAAGAAGAACTGCGCGAGATCATCGAGACCGTAGCCACGGATACCAACTTGGACGATGTCGACCGGCAAGAACTGCTCGAAGCGCTTGAAGTGGCGCTGGAACGCCTGCAAGAAGAGGACATCAGCGAAGAGGAAGCCTTCGCCGCCATGAGCCAACTGCAAGAGCAAATGGAGGCGCTGCAGCGGCAACTCGAGGAAACGGTCGAGCTCGATCAGACGGCGACCGAAGCGGCCATGGAAGCCTTGGAGGATTTCGCGCCGGCTTCGGACAGCGAGAGCAACGCCGCAGAAAGCGCTGGCTCGGCCGACGACCTGAACCTGCAAGAGCTTGCCGAAACGCTTGAGCAGCTCGGTCAAGAGGCGCAGCAGATGAGCGCGGAAGAAGCGCGTCAAACCGCCGAAGCGTTGCGCCAAGCCGCCGAAGAGCTGGCGCAGACGAACCCGGAATTGGCGCAGCAGATGCGGGAAATGGCCGACGCCCTTGAAGAAAACAACGCCGCCGACATTCAGGAGAGCTTGAACGCGGCGCAGCAGCAGCTTGAGCAAGAGCAAGGCCAACGCCAGCAGAACCAAAACGCGCGCGCCATGCTGCAGGAACAATCGGAACAGGCGCAGGAAGCGGCCGAGGCTATCGCCCAGCAACAGGCGCAATCTGGCGAACAGCCGGCGCCTAACCCGCAGCAGGGCTTGTTGGAAGAATCGGAGCTCGGCCAGCAAAGCGGCGGGCAGCAAGGTCAGGAGGCCTCCTCCTCACAGCGGGGCAACAGCCCGGGGGACCTGCAGCCGCAGCAGAATCGACCGGGCGAGGGCCAGAATGTCGGCCGGAACCAAGACAGCCGCTCCGCCGGCGCGGGCGCGGGCGATGGCGCGCCGAGCAACGAAAGCCTGCCAGGCAGCGGCGGCGAAGACCAAGGCGCGGATACCGACAACAATCCCAGCGGGCGCGGGCAAATACAGTACGAAGCGCTCTACAGCCCCAGCGGCATCGGAGGCGGCGGAAGCGAAGAAATCCGCCTGCAGACCGACGCCAGCGACACCACGTTGGCCGAGGGCGACTTCGACGACAATCCGGCAGGCGAGTCGCGTGTGAGCTACGACACCGTCTTCAGCGACTACCAGAACGCCGCCAACCGCGCCCTGGAGAGCGACTACGTGCCGCTGGGTTTGCGCGATGTCGTGCGCGAATACTTCACTTCGCTTGAACCCCGAGCCGAATAGGGCAGCGCCTACATGGATCTGCTGATTCGCAACGTAGACGTACTGCAGATTGAGGCGGAACGGGCGCAGCTCCTGCGCGGCCGCGACATCGGCGTCCGCGGCAATCGCATCGTCGCGATCGTGCCGAGTGGCACGACCGACCCGTCCCATGCCGGGACCGTGCTTGATGGCGCCGGCCAAGTCGCTATGCCCGGCTTTATCAACGCGCACGCCCACGTGCCGATGGTTCTCTGGCGCGGCCTGGGCGAGGACGTCAATTTGGAGAGCTGGTTCAACGACTATATCTGGCATCTGGAAGCCAACCTGGAGCCCGAAGACGTTTACTGGGGCATGCAGCTGGGTCTGCTGGAGATGATCGAAGCCGGCATCACCGCGGTCGGCGACCACTACTGGCACATGGAATACGCTGCTCGCGCGGTCGAAAAAGCCGGGACGCGCGCCTTGCTAGGCCAAGCGATGTTCGGCGCGAACGGGCTGGGACAGATCGAGGAGACAGCCGCCTTCGCGCGGCGCTGGGACGGCGCCGCCGCCGGGCGCATCCGGACGATACTTGCGCCGCACGCGCCTTACACTTGCGATGACGAATTCCTGCGCGCGAGCGCGGCCAAAGCCGAAGCCATCGGCAGCGGCATCCACATCCACGCCGCCGAGACCATTGGGCAGACCCGCGCCAGCCTCGAACGCCGCGGCCAAACGCCAATCGAAGTCCTTCACGATTGCGGTATCTTCAACACGCCGACAATCCTGGCGCATGCCTTGGGCGCGACGCCGGGCGATCTGGAAATCCTGGCCGACCTCAGCGCGCCGGTCGGCATCGCCCACTGCCCCAAGACATACGCCAAGCTGGCGATGGGCTTCAACAACCTGGTTGAGCTGCGCGCGCTGGGCATCGCGGTCGGCTTGGGCACGGACGGCGCGGTCAGCAACAACACGCTCGATCTCTGGGAAGCGATGCGCTTGACAGCACTGGGGCAGAAGCAGCTGCTGGGCGATGCCGAGCAGCTGACCATCCCGCAGGCGCTGACGATAGCGACGCTGGATAGCGCCCGCGTCTACGGGCAGGCCGATGATTTGGGCGCGCTGGCGGTTGGCCAGCTGGCCGATATCATCCTGGTCGATTTGAGCGGCGCGCACCACTTTCCGCTGAATAGCGTAACGGCGAGTCTGGTTTACAACGCGCGCGCTGGCGATGTGCGCACGGTCATCTGTGACGGCCGGCTCATTATGCGCGAGCGCGAGCACTTGACGCTCGATAAAGGCGAAATTGTGGCGAACATCCTGCCGCGCCTGGCGCGCCTGCGCCGGCGGAAGAATGCCGGGAATATCCAGACTTACAATCCCTAGCGCGGACGCCAGGCGGCGGACCCCGGGCGGTTAACGCGCCAGCTTGATCGCGTAGTCCAGCGCGGCGCGGAGGCTGCCGGGGTCGGCGATGCCCAGCCCGGCGATATCGAAGGCGGTGCCGTGGGCGGTGGTCGCGCCGATGACCGGCAGGCCCATCCATAGCGTGGCGATGTCGCCGCGCGGCTGCAGCTTGCGCGCGATATTCATCTGATCGTGGTACATGCAGACGACGCCGTCGAAGTCGCCGTCCAGCGCGCGCTTGAAGACAATATCAGCCGGTACTGGACCCTCGGCGCGGATGTCATCGCGGCGGGCGTCCTGCACGGCGGGCGCGATCTCGTCAATTTCTTCGCGGCCGAAGAGCCCGCCCTCGCCCGCGTGCGGGTTCAGCGCCGCTACTGCGATGCGCGGCTCTGCATAGCCGAGCCTGGCAAGCGCGTCCTGCAAATGGGCGATGTAGCGCCGAACGCGCTCCCGCGTGATGAGGGGCGTGATGTCTTTGAAGGCGATATGCTCGGTGACCGCCACCGCCCAGACGGGACCGGCCGCGCCCAGGATGAAAGGCTCAGCGGAATTCGTGACTTCGCCCAGGAATTGCAATTCATCGTAGTAGTCGTAGCCGGCGGCGCGAAAAGATTCCTTGTTCATCGGCGCCATGACCACGCCCTGCACACGGCCCCGCAGCGCCAGTTCATAGGCCAGGGCCAGATAGCGCGCGGCGGCTTCGCCCAATATCGGATGCACAGCCGGCGGCGGCAGAGGTCCCAGCCGAAAGCCGGGCGGGTTGAGCGTTTCGCTGACATCCGGCGTGAAGGTCGCGGAGTCGACGCTTTCGATCGGTCGGAAGCGCAGAGGCGAACGCAACGCGGCGGCGTTGGCGCGCATGACGTCGACATCGCCGATAATGAAGGGGCGGCAGCGCTGGCGCAGACCCGCATCAGCCAGCGCCTTTACGATAAGCTCGGGACCGATGCCGGCCGGGTCGCCCATGACGATGGCGATGATTGGCAGTGCGCTCATTTCAGTTTCTCCCTGAGGACCTGCGGCGCATCCTAGCGCATTTCGGCGGCTGAAGCCACCGGCTGCCCGCCGCTGCGCCGGCTGAGCTAGCCGCCTGCGCCAGGACTGCCCAAGATGGAATGCATAGGGTGACCCGCCCCAAGCAAGTGCATTCTGGATATGCCCAACGTGAATACCCACGAGACTGAAATGCTAGGCGTAAGCGTGCCGACGCGGGTCGAATGGGCGGTCGGGCGCAATTTTCCTGTGGGTCGCTTTACCGTTAATGTCCGCATCAATAAAGACGCCTATCGCTTCCAGTGGCTGCGCCGCAGTCGCGCGGTAAATACGATCGTTGTCACCTGCGTTGATTCCGCTGTCATGGCAGCGTTCGCCGACGAACTGAGGGCCGAATCCGCCGACGGCTGACGGCCTGGTCCCTTCATCAACCAAGCGGCGGCCGAGACGAGCGCCGCTTTGGATTCCAGGCGATAGGCGGTATACTGGTTGTACTGACCGCAATCCAAAGCGAACCATGTTCAGCTCAGACAACGCCGCCCAAGTCCTTCTGATTATCGTCAGCAGTTACCTGATCGGCTCGTTCCCGACCGCATACTTCGTCGGCAAAGCTCGGAATGTCAACATCTTCGAGGTCGGCAGCGGCAATATGGGCGGCACGAATGTCGCGCGCGCGGTGGGCAAGGGCTGGGCGATTTTCACCGGACTCTTTGATGTCGCAAAGGGCGTCTTCGCGGTCTGGCTGGCGCGCGATGTTATCCTGGTCGAGCAGATCGGCGTGGCGACGTCCGTGGCGGCGACCTGCGTCGTAATCGGGCATAACTGGTCCTTATTCGCCACCATCCTGACGGCTTCATTTGAAGGCGGCCGGCTAAAGGTAATCCCGCGCGGCGGCAAGGGCGCGGCCACGGCTTTTGGCGCCATGCTGATGATACAGCCCTTCCAAATCCTCGTCGCGGCCGCCATCGGTCTGGCGGTCATAGCGCGCACGCGCTACGTTTCGCTCGGCGTCCTGATTGGCTTCGCAGTGGCGAATGTCTGGCTGGTCGCGCTGGTGGGCGCCGAATACCAAAAGCCCATCCTGCTGCTCTACGCCCTGGCGCTGAGCGTGATGATCCCGCTGCGCCACTGGGGCAATATGCAGCGCCTGCAAGCGGGGACAGAGCGCCGCCTGGGCGAACGGGCGACTTAGCTGTTCACCAATTCAGTAAAGCGGGCGACCGCCTACATTTTCTCTGGGCTGCGTGATAGCTTGGATTCGCAGGCAGCGCCATTGGGGAACCCGCATGCGAATCGAAAGCGACAAAGATCTGCGCGGCATGATGCGCATCGGCGAAATCTGCGGGCTGACGTTGAAGCTCATGCTGGACAGCGTCGAAGCCGGCATGAGCACGCGCGACCTGGACGATATCGGCCGCGACTTCATGACGCGAATGGGCGCCGTCTCCGCGCCAATCCGCGCTTACGGCTTCCCCGCATACACCTGCATCAGCCTGAATGACGAAGCGGCGCACGGCGTCCCGCGCAAGGACCGGCTGATCCAGCCCGGCGACCTGCTCAATGTCGATGTCTCGGCGGTGCTTGAAGACTACTGGGGCGATACCGGCGCGTCCATCATCGTGCCGCCGGCAAGCCTCCAGTTGACGAGACTATGCTGCGCCACCCGCCGCGCGCTGGCGCTGGCCATTCAGCTGGCGCGGCCGGGGCAACGCGCCAACGCCATCGGCCGGGCGGTGGAAAAGCTGGCGCGCAGAAACGGCTACCGCACTTTGCGCCAGTTGGGCGGGCACGGCGTCGGCCGGCATATCCACGAGAAGCCCTCTGTTCCCAACTTTTACAACTGGCGCAATCGCGAGAAGCTGGAAGACGGCATGGTGCTGACGCTGGAGCCCTTCTTCAACACCGGGCGCGGGCGCGTCGAGCAGGCGGACGACGGTTGGACGCTGCGCACGGTCGACGGCAGCTTCACCGCGCAATACGAACACACCGTTATCATCAACGGCGCCGAGCCGATCCTGGTCACCGAAGTCGAAGGCGGCTATGTTTAGCGCCCGAATGCAAGGAGCAGAACATGATCACAAGCATTGACCACATTGTCATCGCCGTCCCGTCACTAGAGCGGGCGATTGAAACGTATCGCACGCTCGGATTCAGCGTGGTTGAGGGCGGCCGCCACCCCTACGGCTCCTACAACGCGCTGATCGGCTTCGCCGACGGCAGCTATATTGAGCTTCTGAGCTTCTACGAAGACAGCCCGGCGCATCCCTGGTGGACGCTGCTGCATGAGCGCGGCGGCGGCTTGGTCGACTTCTGCATGGCCAGCGACGATATCCGCGCCGACTTGGCGGCGCTGCGGGCGCAGGGCGTCGACTGCGGCGACCTGACCGAGGGCGCCCGCGCGCGCCCCGATGGCTACCAGGTGCGCTGGCTCAACAACAAAGTCGGCGGCGCCTGGCAGGGGTTGATTCCCTTCCTCATCGAAGACGTGACGCCGCGCGACGAACGCCTGCCCGCGCAGCGCGAGCATGCCAACGGCGTCACCGGCATCCACTCACTCGCGCTGGCGACGGACGATGTGGCGCGCCCCGCCAAGGCCATGGCGGCTGCGCTAGGCGTCGAGGGCGTGGCGATGACCTATGGCATAGCGGGCGGGAGCGGGTTGCGATTTACAGTCGGCGGGCACGCGCTGGATTATATGGCGCCGAGTCGCGTGGACGGTCCGCTGGCGGCGCATCTGGCGGGGAATCGGCCGGCGCCGTATGTGGTCGGTTTCGAGACGACAGGCCCGGCTCAGCGCCTTGACCCGGCTGATACGGAGGGCGTGCTGATTGAGCTGACCTAGGCGCGCTGAAGGTCTGAAGGAAAAGCCACTACAAATGCTGTGTATCGCAGCAACAACAAGTAAGCCACGAAAAGATTAACCACCGAGGACACCGAGCAAAAAAGAGAACACCGAGTAGAGACTATTAACAATTTTGCGGCATTGAGAGTCAGTCAATTGGGCAGCGGCATTCGTAGCGTAAGGGTCGACAAGACATCAAACTCTCTGTGTACTCAATGTCACTCTGTGACCTCGGTGGTAAAAGAGTCGAGAGCTACACCCGCAGCCGGTGCAGCAGGCCGCTGTGGCGCTGGGCGACATTGTTGTTGTTGACCGCGATATGCAGCGCATTGCGCGTGCCGACCAGCACGACCATCCGCTTGGCACGCGTAATGGCGGTGTAGAGCAGATTGCGCTGCAGCATCACGTAGTGCTGCGTCAGAATCGGCATCACCACCGCCGGATACTCCGAGCCCTGCGAGCGGTGCGTGCTGATGCAGTAGGCGTGCATGAGGTCGGCGGTCTCGTTGAACTCGTAGTGGACATAGCTCCCGTCCATGTCGATTTCCAGCGAGTTATCGCTGTGGTCGATGCTGTGGATGAAGCCGATATCGCCGTTGAAGACGTCTTTGTCATAGTTGTTGCGCGTCTGCATCACCTTGTCGCCAACGCGAAAAACGCGCGCGCCGATCTTGAGCTGCGCCTGCCGCGGGTCGCCGTTGAGCTCGGCCTGCAAGCGCTCGTTGAGGTTGTTGACGCCGGCGGCCCCACGGTACATCGGCGCGATGACCTGGATGTCCTCGACCGGGTCAAAGCCGCCGCGCTGCGGCAGCTTGGTCTTGACGATCTCGACGATGTTGTCCGCGACCGCTTCCGGGTCCGCGACATTGAAGAAAAAGAAATCGTTGCTTTGGTTGTCGCTGACCGGCTGCTTGCCCTGGTTGATGCGATGGGCGTTGCTGACGATATGGCTGCTGTCGTCCTGGCGGAATATCTGATCGAGGCGCGTCACATGCGCAATGCCGCTATCGATGACGTCGCGCAGGACATTGCCCGCGCCCACTGAGGGCAACTGGTCGACATCGCCGACCAGCAGCAGATGCGTCGTCGGCTGCAGCGCTTTGAGCAAGTGATGGAAGAGCCACAGGTCAAGCATCGACGCTTCGTCAATCACCACCATGTCGACGGACAGGGGGTCGCTCTCGTCGTGCTCGAAGCCGCCGTCCGGCGAGAAACCGAGCATGCGGTGGATGGTGCTGGCGTCGACGCCGGTGGTTTCCGCCAGGCGTTTTGCGGCGCGCCCGGTCGGCGACGCCAGCCGGAAGGGATAGTCGCCCTCCAGCAGCGCGTTGATCAGCATCTGCACGGTGGTCGTCTTGCCCGTGCCCGGGCCGCCCGTCAAGACGCTGACCTTGCTGGTCAGGGCGGCGCGGACGGCGCTCTGCTGCAAGGCTGACAGCGTGACATTATTCTTGGCGCTAAGCTTGGCAAGGACCCGATCCCACTGGGTGTCGCGGTGGTCGCGGATAATCATGCTGGTGTTGCCCGCCATGTTGCGCAGCAGCCGCGCCGACTCGGCCTCCGCCCGGTGAAAGCGCGGCAGGTAAATCGCCTGAACCGAACCCGTTTCGCCACCCAGCAGATCGCCAAGACGGACAGGCTCGCTCGGTGCGCTGGGATACAGTTGGTCTTCCACCAGCTTGCCGGCGCTGAGCTGGCCTTTGAGCGCGACCGTCAACTGCGAAGCGTCATCGACGCCCAGCAGCTCGGCCGCCGTTTCCAGCAGCTGCTCGCGCGGCGCGTACGTGTGCCCATCGCCGGCCAGCTCGTTCAGCGCGTAGTGCAAGCCGGCGCGAAGTCGATGCGGGTCGTCGCGCTCCAGGCCCATCCGCCGGGCGATCTCATCGGCTTTGCGAAAGCCGATCAGGAAGACATCCTGCGCCAGTTGGTAAGGATTGTTCGATATGATTCGCTGCGTGTTTTCGTGGTACTCGTCCCAGATGCGCTTGGCGATCTTGGCGCTGATGCCCAGCCCCTGCAAGTAGATCAGGTTGTTGCGCATGACGCGGTTCTTGGTCCAGACCTCGATTAGCCCGTCCGCCAGCTGTGGCTTGAGGCCGGGCACGTCGTGGATGCGCTCCGGTTCGTTGTCGAGGATTGCGATCGTCTCAGCGCCCAGGTGGTTCACGATCTTTTCCGCGGTGCGCGGCCCGATGCCCTTGACGATGCCGCTGCTTAGGAAATTGATGATGCCCTTGGCCGTGGTCGGCGCGATGGGAATCGCTTGCTCGGCGCGGAATTGCCGGCCATAGCGCGAGTCATTCACCCACTCGCCGCTGAACTGCGCCTCTTCGCCTTCGTTGAGCTGGGGCAAGGCGCCGACCACCGTGACAGTGCCGTCCCGGGCCTGCGCGCGCGGATAGCGCTTCTCCGGCATGATCTTGAGCACGCTGTAGCCGTTCTCTTCGTTGTAATAGGTGACGCGCTCGACAGCGCCATTGAGTTGTTCTGGCATCAGAGATTTCCAGCGAACGCTTACGCCAACCATGATAGTAGAAATTGGCGCTTGCGCTAAGGGGCGGGGTTTGTCAGCCCAACCCGCCACACCAAGGTTTTGTAGGGGCTACCCATTGGGTCGCCCACTTTTCCTACCCCTCACCCCCGGCCCCTCTCACACAAGGGGAGAGGGGAGCGCATACTGCGGGTATTCGCGTTGGATGGATGCTTGGGGCTTTGCGCGCTGTAGGGCGAGACTAGTCTCGCCCCTACGGCATTCGAAGGGGGCGGGGATGGGATTGGCGGGGAGGTTATAAAAACAGAACGACCCACAGGACAAACGGGAGAGTGGATTTG
>VXLV01000016.1 GCA_009841405.1 Chloroflexota bacterium
CCGGCGTGTCAGTGGGCGTGTCCGTCGGGACCGGCGTGTCAGTGGGCGTATCCGTTGGGACTGGCGTGTTCGTAGCCGTGTCCGTTGGGACTGGCGTATCGGTGGGCGTGTCCGTCGGAACTGGCGTGTCAGTCGGAACCGGCGTGTCGGTTGGCGTTTGGGTATCGGTAGGTACGGCCGTGAAGGTTGCCGTATCCGTCGGCTCCGGCGTATCTGTTGGTATTGGCGTGTCGCTCGGCGTGTCCGTCGGAACAGCCGTGTCGGTTGGCGTATCCGTCGGGATCAGCGTTTCGGTAGGCGTATCCGTCGGCGCGGGCGTATCCGTGGGTATAGCCGTGTAGGTCGCCGTATCGGTCGGCTCTGGCGTGTGCGTCGGCGTGTCCGAGGGTACCGGCGTATCGCTCGGCGTCGCGGTCGGCGCAGGCGTATTGGTGGGTATGGCCGTATAAGTTGCCGTATCCGTCGGCAGCGGCGTGTCGGTTGGCGCCGGCGTAGCGCTGGGAATCTCGGTGGGTACAGGCGTGTCCGTCGGCGCTGGAGTATTCGTTGGCACGGCGGTAAAGGTTGCGGTATCGCTTGGGACAGCCGTATTTGTAGGCGCTTGCGTATCTGTGGGAGCAGCCGTATAAGTTGCGGTTTGCGTTGGAGGCGGCGTATTGGTGGGGACGGCCGTATCTGTAGGAACGGCGGTGAATGTTGGCGTATCCGTTGGCGGCGGCGTAGCGCTTGGCGCGGCCGCTTGCGTCTGACGCCGCGATTCTTCCGCCGTCGCCGACACGTCCGCCGTGGGCGTGGCGGTGAATACCGGCGTGTGCGTCATCGTCGCCGTCGGTTCCGGCGTTGACGTATCAGTCGCGGTCGCGGTCGCGGTCGCTGTGTCAGTCGGCAGCGGCGTAAATGTCGGCGTCGGCGGCAATTCGACGCTGAAAGGCAAACGTACTGTGGTGGTTTCGCCGCCTTCGTTCGTGACGGAGACCAGCGCCTCGTGCTCGCCATCGCCCAGGGCTTCGGCCGGGATGGTGAAGCTCTCGTCTTCGACGGGCTGGGCCGGCCCGCCATCGAAAGACACTTCGATGCGGGCGATATCGGTTTGGCCGCCGGCGTTCACGGACACGGCTTGCGGCCCGCTGATCACAGCATCAACCGCGACGCCGCTCAGCGCGACAGTCGGCGGCAACGCGGCGACTTCGAATTCGATGGTCTCTATCGTCTCCGCCCCGGCCTCGTCGACCGCGCGGAAGGCGACGGTATTGCGGCCCGGCGGGAAGTCCGCCGCGTCGATGGTGAAGTCGAGCTGATTGCCGCTGACGGCGACGCCAACTTCCGGGTCGACGCTCAAGCTGGTTATCGGCGACTGGCCCTGGGCGGTGATCGTGCCGCTTAGCGTGTCGCTCACCACCGTGTCGCCGCTCAGCCCTTCAATCTCCAGGCGCGGCGGGATGACCTCCACTTCAAATGTGCGGTCGATGACGGTGGTTTGCCCGCCGGCGTTGGTGGCGCGGATGCTTAGCGTATGCTCTTGCGGGCGCAGGGTGAAGGGATCCAGATCAAAGTCGTAGGGCGCCTGGCTGTCCGTCTTGAGGACCTCGCCGTTTACGATGAACTCGACCTGCGTGATCTCAGTCTGGCCGCCGGCATCCACCGAGATGACCTCGGCGTCGACGATTTCTTCTTCCGCCACAGATTCGAAATCATCGGAGACAGTCGGCGGCAGCGCGGCGATCTCGAATTCGGTACTCAGCTGGCCGATATCGCCTTCGACATCTTCTACGGTGATATCCAACTGGTGTTCGCCCGGCTGCTGCTCGGCGGGCTGAATGGTGTAACTCTCTTCGGTCGAAACGACTTCGCCGTCGACGGCGTATTCGATGCTCTCGATGTCCTGGTCGGCTTGAATCTCCACCGTGATCTGCGTGTCTTCGGTCAAGGCTTCGTCGAAGACGTCCTCCGGCAGCGATAGCAGCGGAATCGGTATGGGCGCGCGCAAGGTGGCCGCGCCGGAAGCCGTGCGACCATCAGCAGCGGTTACGATCAGCGAAAAATCGTAACGCTTGCCGTCCGCCGGTACTTCCACGCCCAGGGTCACGATGTATTGGCTGCGGAAAAGGAAGGCCAGGTTGCGGTAAATCTCGCCCAGCTCTTCCGGCTCGGGCGACTCATAAAAGGTGGCGTTGGATTCCGAGGCGATCGCTTCCAGGAAACGCCGGTCAATTGACCAGCCCAGGCCAATCGAATAAACCGGCACGCCGTGAATCGTCGCCGCGCGTACGCTTTCATCGCGACTGTGTTCGCTGACGTCGCCGTATTCGCCGCCATCGCTGAGGATGACGACCGCTTTGCGCTCCAGAGGCGCTTCGACAGCCAGCTCGATACCGCGCAGCGTGGCGTCATAGAGCGCGGTTTGGCCGCCATAAGCCAGGTTGTCAATGGCGGCGTAAAGTCGCTCGCGGTCAGTCGTGTAGTCGATGACCTGCCGCACGTCCGTGCTAAAAGTGACGATCGCGACCGGGTCGTCCGGCTTGAGCGCCTCGATATAACCGCGCGCGGCCGCCTGCGCCTGGGTCAGCGGCCGGTCGGCCATGCTGCTGCTGGTATCCATAACCAGCACGGTGGCGAAATTCAATTCGTCGTCGGTGATGTTCTCGACATCGCTGATAGCCGCCAAGCCCTGCAGATCGCCGCCGATGGAAAAGTTCTCCACGCCCAGTCCGGATACCAGCCGTTCGCTCTGGTCGAGTATGCTGGCGTGAATGGCGACCTGGCTTAGATCGGTGGAGGTGATGCCGATGATGTCGAGCGTTATTGCGGCGTCTTGCGCGGACGCCAGGCTGAATGGCAGAATCGCGAGCAGCGCGACGATCGCTCGCAGCAGACGGTAGTTCAACTCAGGCTCCCAAAATGCTCGGTTGCGAAGGACGCGCCGGCGGCGCAAGCTGACTCGACATTACCGGAGTTTTTCGCGCTCGCGGATAATCTCGCGATTATAGGCAAGCCGCATTTGAAATAACAGTGGAAACCCGTTCAAATGTCGTGACACGTTTCTAACGTGCTGGCGCTTGCGCTAGACGCCTCCGTATCGCTGTTGCACCGCTGCCAACCAGTGATGAATCGGCGCCAACTTGGCAAAGTGGTCGAAGCATACATCGATCAGCTGTGGCGAGGCGATTGCGCCCGGCGCGATATCGTGCGTGCCGGCGTGGAAGTTGTTGTACTTCAGCCACTCCGCGCGCGGATGTTCCTTGTCGTAGCCGCGCGGCACGGTCTTGTAGTGTCGCCCGCTGATGGAGTAGCCGGCGTCTTCTACCGCCCGGACCGTCTCCAACAGCGCCGGTCCCAATTCATCATCGACCACGGCTTGTCGATAGGCGTCCAGCATCGGTTTTTGAAAATGAAACATGCCCGCCATCAGCCCGGCGTCATCGGGCGTGATCTGCATGCCGAAACCCGGATGCTGCATTTTCTTGCCCGCTCCATGCCACCACATCATGGCGACATTCACCTTGTACGGTGACTTGTCTTTGCTGAAACGGGTGTCGCGCGCCGCGCGCATCAGCGCGCCGCTGCCGTTTACGCGCAGGTCAACGACGATATCGGCGTCAAGCGTCCGCAGCCGCTCGCCCATAGCCGACACCCATTGCAGCGCCGGCGCCCTGACGACATCATCAAAGCGCGCCTTGTTGGCCGCGAACCACTCGCGCGTGTTGTTCTCCCGCAATTCGCGCAGGAAGGCTTGCGTCTCTGGCGGGAAGCCGGGAAAGCCGCTCATCGTTCAATCCATTTCGGTTGCGTGACCGCCTGGCGATTGTAACAGAGGCGCGCGAGCTGTCAACGCGACTTGAAAACCCTTCGATTGCCTTGATGCCAATTCCGGCTAGGCAAGCGCCTGCCGCTCAGGCACAATGCCGGCGCCTCGCCTCGAAAATAAAGGACGAACTCATGAGCTGGCTCCGCCCCGTAATCGCTTTGTCGCTCGTCGCCGTCTTCGCCGCGCTGTCGCTGGCGCAGGGCGCGCCCAGCCCACAAGAACTCTGTGACGCCGCCGAGCCGGCCGAGCTGACGCCGATGCAATTCGAAGAGGCGGAACAGGTGCTGGAACCGGATACGGATTACCGCGCCATACTCTGTACATCCGCCGGCGCCATCTACGTCGATCTCTATGAAAACCTGACGCCCGTCACCGTGAACAACTTCGTTTTCCTGGCGGGGCAAGGATATTACGACAGCACGACTTTCCATCGCGTTATCCCCAATTTCATGGCCCAAGGCGGCGACCCCACCGGCACTGGCCGCGGCGGGCCCGGCTATCGCTTCGAGGACGAGCCGGTCGGCTTCCTGACTTTCGACCGGCCCGGTTTGCTGGCGATGGCAAATGCCGGCCCCGCGACCAATGGCAGCCAGTTCTTCATCACTACCGCGCCGACGCCGCATCTGAACTACAAGCATACGATTTTCGGCGATGTGCTAATTGGGCAAGACATCGTCGAAGCGATCCGCGAGCGCGACCCGGGATCGGCGTCGGAACCGGGCGAAGACCTGCTGAATGTGCTGATCATCACCGACCCCGCCGAAGTCGACGACAGCGGACTGGTCGCGCTGGAACCGGCGACACAGGCGCAAGTGGCGGCCGCCTTTGATGCTTTCGCCGCCGGGCTGCCGCCGAACCTTCCGCTGGACGCGCAGCGCTCTGGACTCTTCGATACCGAGGCGGTGGCGGCGGCCTCAGTTTCCGACGACCTGCAGACTGGCTTCGCGGCATTCTCCGAGCAGCACGGGCATCGCTATCGCTATCGGATGCACATCGCCAATGCTCAATGCGATCCCGCGGTCTTCTTCTCGACGCTGGGTTACTGGGTCGATGTTTTCGCTGATGCCGAATCGGCCGCGGCCGCCGCGGCTGATGAATTCATGCTCCAGTGGCTGGATAGCTACGATTATGCGCGCGACCTGGAAGCCGCTTCAATCTATACCCACGGCGCGCCAACCTGCGACGGCAGCGAAGGCGTGCAGCTATTGGCGCTTTACCCGCGCGGACGTTTTCTGACGACAATTGATGTGCTGGTCGCCCGTTCGATTCTGGATCAAGCAGCGCCTGCCGCCATCCTGGGCAATTTGTCGCTGCAGATCGAAGGCGCCCTGGCGAGCATATTCCGGCCCGAGATCCGCGCCTAAGGCAGACGTTTTTGGAGCCTTGCCAGCGTCTCGGTCCGCCCAGGCAAGTGGCAGAGCTCTACCGCCTCGATGAATAGCGGCAAGTCGTCCGCGCGCGCCAGCTTGGCCATGCCTAGCAGCCTTGCGCCTAACGCGTCATCACGCGCCGCCGCCATCATCACCAGCCCGTAACGCCGCAGGTCCTTGTCGCGCGTTGACAGGATCAGCGCCTCCAGCCGGTCGTAGAGCGGCTCGGCCCGTCGCTCGATGATATGGTTGATGATGCCCATCGAGGCGGTCGGCTGGTCCAGCGCTTGATACTGCCCGATTAGCTCCTCATACAGGTAAAGCGGGAAATCCGCGCCCAGGGACTCCAGCGCCTTGCCGGTAAGCTCGCCGCGCCCCGAGCGCGCCATGCCCTCCCCGCCGCGCAGCAGGAACTGATAGATTGGCAGGCGCTGATTCGAAGCGACCAACACGTCGATGGCCGTCATCGCCGGCTCGCAATTGAAGACCGAAGTATGCCGCTCGCCCAGGAAGCGCGCCGCGTAGAGGCAAGCCAGGGGCGGGTCAATCGGCGCCAGGCCCGCCAGCGCCACCGCCCGCAAATTCTGCGCCACATCGTCGACCGGCTGCAAGTGATACGTGGCGACGCCCAGCGTGTAGATATCGGCGTCACCGGGATGCGCAATATGCACGAGCAGGCGCGTCAAGCCTTCGCGCAGCAGGCCGGCTTTGTCGCGCTTGCTCTCGGCGAAATAGCCGAGGCACTTGTCGCGCAGTATCTCGCGGTGGCTTTCGTCCAGGGTCGCGCGCGCGGGCTCGGCATTCAGCGCGCGCAGGCAGTCGTCCACGTACTGTCGGCTGTTCGTCCGCGCCAGCAACTCCAGCGCCAGATCCCGGCGCGTTTCCGCAGCGGTCGCGCCGCGCAGTTCACGATGCAGTTCAGCCTGTGAGGGCATACGCTGTTTGCTTTCCCGCACTCTAACGTGACAACTGTAGGGGCGACTTATCAAGTCGCCCGCAAACACGCCCTATCGCAACGACGGGCGACCAGGTTGGTCGCCCCTACACTTTCTCACTATTTAGGGTTCGTAGTTCGTGTGAGCTAAGTCGAGGCTGGCGTTCGCGGATGACGAAAAACCTGTCGCACGCGCCGCTTACAAGGCCGGCACAGCCACGCCAAGCCCCTGCGCGCAAACGCTGATCTCGCGCCAGGTCGCCGCTGGCAGCTCAATGCCGTTCGCCAGCCGCTCACGCCGATTGCGCGCCTCGACCTCACCCGGGTAGAGCACCTCGCCTTCCAGCGGATCGGTCTTCACGAATTCGATCACCGAGTCGACCTGGCGCTGAAAGACATCAACCGGCCCGAAACGCGCGATATCGATCATGAGAATTACCGTGCCCCAGCGGTCTTCGGCCGGCGGCTGATTCTCCGATCGCAGCGACGCCATTAAGCTGAAGAGCCCGACCATCATCGCCAGCGCGTAACCTTTGTGCCCAACGTGGGGCAGGCCCATCGGCCGCAGCGCGCCGCCTTCTTGGAGCTTGGTCGGATCAGATGTCGGCTGCCAGTCGGCGTCAACAATCCAGTCGCCCGGCAGTTGCTCGCCTTTGTCCACCGCCACCATGACCTTGCCCGCCGCCGAAATCGAAGTGGCGAAATCGAGCAGCACCGTGCCGTAGGTGGCGCTGGGAAAGCCCATGGCAATGGGGTTGGCGCCGATCTTGCGCCCCGTGCCATTCAACGGCACCACGACCGAGCGCGGCCCGCCGATGCAGCCATCCCAGATCATCGACGCCATGCCGGCCGCCGCGCCCATCTCGGCGTAACTGCCGATGCGCCCGGTATGCCCTTCGTGGTACATCGAAACCAAACCGACCCCGCCAGCGCGCGCTTTGTCGATGGCGAACTCGGTAGCCTGCTTGGCGATCACTTGACCAAAGGTCCAGTTGCCGCAGATCTGCGCCATGCTTGCGGTCTCTTCGACGATTTCCGGCTCGGCGGCCGGTTTGAGATCGCCTTTTTCAATCGAGCGTACATAATAGGGCGTGCGGATGACGCCGTGCGAATCGTGCCCAGCCAGATTGGCATCCACCAGATGCCGCGCCACGATATCGGCGTAGTCGGCGCGCGCCCCGGCCGCGGCCAGGATGCGGGTGATGAAATCCGTCAGTTGGTCAGCTTGAACAAGTGGCATAAATCGTTCCTCTGTGTCCTCTGTGTCTCTGTGGTGAAAAAAACCGGTGACAACCCCGCCAGCAATCAGATGCCCGTTACATCCACGAACCAACGCTCCAATTCCCGCTCCAGCGCCGCGACTCGCTGCGGCTCCCGCGCCGCCAGATCCTCGCGCTCAAAGGGGTCGTCCGCGATGTTGAACAGCAGCGGCGCCGGCGGTTCCGGCACAGTCCGCGGCGGCTCGGGCTCACGAATGATATCGTCGAAATGTTCCGGGTGATACTTGATGGCGTGGTCGAGCGCCGTGTCGCGGGCGCTGACCCGCATCGCTTCGGGAATCAGCGGCCGCAGCAGCTTCCAGTCGCCGTCGCGGATGGCGGCGTTGCATTCGCCCAGCGGCGTATAGCGATTCCACTGCCAGCAGCGCTGCGGGTAAACGCCGCTGCTCTCCCCGCGCAGCGCCGGCGTGATATCGACGCCGTCAAGCGCGCGATCGGCCGGAATCTCCACGCCCGCCAAATTGAGCAGCGTGGGGAACCAGTCGCAGAAATGCGCCATGACGTCGCTACGCGCGCCGCCCGGCAAGCCGTGTGGCCAGCGAATGATCATCGGCACGCGAATGCCGCCCTCATAGGTATTGCCCTTGCCGCCGTTATAGTTGTAGTTGAAGCGCTGCTGCGAAAAGCCGTTCCAATCGCCCAGGGCCGGGCCGTTGTCGCTGGTGAACATCAGAATCGTATTGTCGGCGATGCCCAGCTCGTCCAGCTTCGCGGCGATGCGTCCGATGCCGGCGTCCATCACCTCGATCATGGCGTATAGCAAGCTGACGCCCAGGCTGAAGCCCATGTCGACGTATTTTTGCGCGATGGCGTCCGGCGCTTCCAACGGGAAATGCGGCGCATTATACGCCAGCTGCAGGAAAAAGGGGCTGCGCCGGTTCCGCTCGATGAAGTCGACAGCGGCATCGCTGAAGACATCCGTCAGATACCGATCCTTGTCGCCGTATTCGATGGTCCCGTTGCGATCCAGGCGATAGCGATAGTAGGGATTCCAGCCGCCCTGGAAGCCGACGAACTCCTGGAAGCCGCGCGCTGTCGGGTGATAGCGCCGGTCCAGCGCGCCGTTGTGCCACTTGCCGATTAGCGCCGTCGCGTAGCCCGCGCCGCCCAGCGCATCCGCCAGCGTCCGCTCGTCAAGTCGCAGGCGATCCAGGCCGCGCGCTTCCAGCGTATCGATGCCGCCGGTGCGATGCGGGTAGCGGCCCGTCATCAGCGCCGCCCGCGCAGGCGCGCAGACCGGCGCCGCCGAATAATGCTGCGTCAGTGTGAGCCCTCGCGCCACCAGCGCGTCAAGCTGCGGCGTACACGAGACTTGATTGTTGAACACGCCGAAATCGCCGTAGCCCATGTCATCGGCGATGATCAATATGATATTAGGCTTGGTCATGTCTGCCCGTTTTGGACCCGCTGGCCCGCGGCCAGTTGCGCCGGGAAGCCAGTGTGAAACACAGTCATCGTGCCGCCGAACATGATGCGGTCGCCATCGCGCAGCTTGCGCGCTTCGCCGCCGGTGACCGGCTGACTGTTGACGGCCGTACCGTTGACGCTGCCCAGGTCAAAGAGCTTCCATTGGTCTTGCTCTTTCACGAGGAATGCATGGGGGCGCGAAACCGTCGGGTCCTGCAAGGCGATCTCCCAATTGCCGCTGGGCGTCGATCGCCCGATGTAAATCTCTTCTTTCAGCAGCGCGAAGATCTGCCCCTGCTGCGGCCCGCGCGTGATGCGCAGGCTGGCGCGGTCGCCGGCGACAGCCGACACTTTCTTGGCCGCGTCCGTGGCCGCATTGCCTTGGGGCGAAAGCAGCTTCATTACCGAGACAAAGAGATGCACCTCGTCGCCAATGTCCAGATCATGCTCGCCGTAGACTTGCACGCCGTTGATGAAGGTGCCGTTGGCGCTGCCGACATCGTCGATCTTGAAGGCGCCGCCCTCGCAGGCGATTATCGCGTGCTCGCGCGAAATATGCCCCTCGGCGATCTGTATGTCGTTGCTGGCGGCGCGCCCAATTGTCAGTTTGTCGCCTTCGCATAAGGGGTATTCGAGTGTCTTGCCGCTGAAAGGGTCGAGCCAGACCAATTTGGCGAGTGGGGCCTGCTGCTGCGCGTCCATTGTTCCTGTCCTGCTACGCGTGTTTCTTACTCATATTGTAGCATATTCTGCTTGGACGCGGGCGAACTGGGCTGGCTACGCGGCAGGATTCACAAGCACGTATTCTCACCTGCTTTTGTGGAGCGCCGACGGTTGCGCTCGGTAGCAAACAGACGGCGAATCAGCGGTGTTTGGCTGGCTTTCGGCTGACGAAGCCTTTGTAGTGAGTCCAGACAGCTATCCCCCAATGATCCCCACCGCGTCCGCGCCCAGCGCCACCAGCACGCCCTCGGCGATGACGCCATCGGCGCTGCGCTTGATGCGGTCTTCGGGCAGGCCCATCAATTCTGCGATATATTGCGCCGTCCAGTTGTAGCGGCCGTACTGGCGGATTTCAGTCTGCTGGCGATGCCGCGTGACATCGTTGTTGATGCCGTTGACGCCCACACCCTGCGCCAGCAGCCACTCACGCGTGTCGCGGGCCAGGCCGGCCACGCCGGTGCCATTGTAGACATAAACCGGCGCCGCTTCCGCTTCGGCGCGCGCCCGAACCTCCGCCAGCGTCAGCTGCGTCTGCGGATGAAAGGTGCGCATAATCAGATCGCGAATGGCGACAAAATCGGGGAAGAGCACGTCTTCGCCGGTGGCCGTCTTCCCCAGCGAGGCATAAAAGTTGTCGATCACGCTGTAGCGAATATCCTCGCGCTTGATACTGCCCATCAGCCGGCCCAGGGCGATGATTTCGTTCAACTCCAGATTGGTGCGATAGTTCTCTTGCAGCTCCTGCCAGAGCGGGTAGGCTTGCGTGATGAAATTGACGATGCCGCCGGCGCTCAGCACTTCCGCCCGCACCGCGTCCAGCACCTGCTGCTGCCGCCGCGCCCGGTCGAAGTCGGCGCCCTGCGTGCGGCGCGTGCGCGCGTACTGAAGCAAGGTCTCGGCATCCATGCGTTGCTCGCCGGGTTCAAATGTGACATGGATGGTGCCGTAATAATCATCCGGATAGGTCGGGTCGTCGATGAACTCGGTCACATTTACCAGCACGCCCGCCGGCGCCAGCATGTCGACGACTGTGGTGAAGACATCGAAATTGACGAGCAGGTACTTCTCGACGCGGATGCCGAAATTCTCGGCGATCGTTTCCATCGCCAGCGCCGGACCGCCGCCGCCCGGATAGGCGTCGCTGTCGCCCAGGAAATTCGCCGTGTTAATCCGTCCCGGACCATAACTGGGGATCTCCACCCACAGGTCGCGCGGGAAAGACAAGACACCCACCGTGCCGCGCGCCGGATTGATGTTCAGCAGAATCATCGTGTCCGTGCGGAAGGGGCCCTCTTCGTCGGCTGCGCTACGCTGATCAATGCCCAGCAGCAAGATGTTGATCGCGCGCGGATCGGTGACGCGCGGCAACTCCAGCGCGGACGGCGTCGTCACTGTCGCCGTCGCAACTGCTTGCGCGGGCGATGCAGTCGCGACCGCCGTAGCCGCTGCGGTCGGGACGGGCGTATCCGCTGCCGGCGCCGTCGCTGTCGGCACGGCCGTCAACAGCGAGGTCAACACCAACATGGGCGCGCTGGCTGGACCCTCGCCCAGCGTCTCGTCTTCGCAGTTGCCGGCGATAGCGCAGCGCAAGGTAACAAGCGGGTCGTCGACGCGGGCGCCGGAGGCGTGCATGTCGATGACGGTCTGCTGCGACAGGCTGAAGCCGGTGAAGGAACACAGACCGGTCACGACCGCCAGCGCGCCCAAGCCAAGAATCATCGCCAAGCAGCCGGACCTGCTCATAGCTTATCGCGCGCTCCCCCAGCAGCTGCTCGCTATGGTGGCTAAACAGTCGCGCATTATAGCATAAGGCCAGTTAGCGCGAGAGGCGCGCTTGCCGCTGATTCAGGGCAATCCCTTCAAACGCGATAAATGTGCAGAACTGCAAAAGCCCCGCCCACGACGAATCTGTAGGGGTGAGTCTTGGCTCGCCCTCCACTGCCGACATTTTGCGTCTTCGTGTCTATGTGGAGAGTGATTCTTCAACGTCCCGGCTCGCCACCTAGCGCAGGCTGCGAATATAGGCGCGCGCGTCGGGCACGTGCACAGGCAAATGACGATACATCGGCCGCGGCGGCAGCACCATGATGCCCTCGATCATGCCGCCCAGATCCGTGCCTCGGCCGCCCTTCCAGGGCGCTGCCATCCGCCAATCCGCCTCGGACAGCGCGCTGATGGCTGCTTCGAGAGCGCCGCCGGTCTGTCGATACTCATCCAGCTGTTCCCGCAAGCTGAGATGCGCGCGCTCGTCGATCCCGCCGTAGTGAATCTCGCGGCCCCGGCGCGGTTCTTTCACCGCGTCTATCGCCCAATGCTTCTTGCCGGCCCGCCATTCGCCCAGCGCCTCAACCGTATAAACTTCGTAGCAGACCAGATGCGCCAGCAAATCCTTAAAGGAGCACTCCTGGTCGTAATACAGGCCGTGCTGTATGGTGTCGCCGCGCGTCATTTCTTCGTCGCTCAGCTCGGCGACCAGCGCTTCCACCGCCTGGTGTTCGACCTTCAGCAGGCGCAAGGCTTCCGCCCGTTCAACCGTCGCTCGCATAATTTGCTCTCAATTCTGTGCTCTCTGCAATAGAGGGATCAGCATTGAACTTCAACTGGCAGAAGGCCGCTCACGCGTCGATGACGATGCCTTGGTAAATCTGAGCTAGCGGAAGCTCACAGCCAAGCGCCTCCAGCGAAATCGCTGCATCCAATCCCACATACGAAGTCGAGCGCCATTCTCCGGCAATGCGGCGATTTACGTCTACATGCGCTGCATGCTGGTCAATGACGAGATAAGCCTCAATCGACGGCACGCGCTGATACAATGCCCGCTTTAGACCGTGGTCGCGGACGCGTGATGACGGCGACGTGACCTCAAAGACGACGACCGGATTGAGCAGGGAGGTCTCGCCGTCGTCTTCGTGGCGAGCTTGCCCGCAGCCCACACTCACGTCCGGATATACATAGCGGGCATGATCGACCTTGACGCGCATATCGCTCGTGTAGACATAACAGTCCGAGCCGCTAAGTTGAATGCCGAGTGTGATAATGACGCTTGCCGCGATCCTGCTATGATTGTCCGTCCCACCGGTCACGGCATAAAGTTCTCCATCAATGTATTCGTGCTTGATCTCGCTCTGCGCTTCAAAGGCGAGATACTCGGCGACCGTCAGGCGGGGCTTTATCTGCGCTTCCATGACGCAATCCTCGCTACAGGCGTGACGCCTGTAGTATCGCAAAACTCGCTACAGATAGCAAACTTGCGCTCAGGGCCGGCGCCGCGCTCAGCCTGTGAAGCAATCCAGATTGCCGTTAAAATGTGTGGCGCCAATCTCGAATCTGCCGGAGAGGCGAACATGACGGAAACCCAGCTTTCGGCCGAAGACGTCCGCGCCATCGCCGACTTGGCGCGCCTGGAACTGAGCGACGCCGATGTCGCCCTCTATCAGCGTCAGCTCTCCGACATCCTGGACTACTTTCAGAAGCTGCAAGAGCTGGATACCTCGCATATCGACCCCACGTCCTCTGTCTTGCCGCTGAAGAATGTGATGCGCGCCGACGAAGCCGGTCCGCCGCTGACCCTCGACGACGTCGTCGCCAACGCGCCCGACAGCGACGGCGAGCAATTCCGCGTACGCGCCGTGCTCGACGGCGGCGAATAAACCCAGAGGTTGGGTCATGAGCAATAGCGTCCGCGTCGCACTGATTCAAGCGCGACCGGTCTATTACGACCTCGACGCCTGCATCGCAAAAGCCATCGCGCTAGTGACCGAAGCGGCGGGGCAGGGAGCGCGACTGGCAGCCTTCGGCGAGACTTTCTTCCCCGGCTATCCGGCCTGGCTGGACTACGCCATCGACTACGCCCGCTGGGATCATCCGCCAACGAAACAACTCTACGCCCGCCTGGTCAGCAACAGCCTGGCGGTCGCCAGTCCGCAAATGCGTCGGCTGCAAGACTGCGCCGCGAAGCATGGCATCGTCCTGGCGCTGGGCTTCAACGAGAGAGTATTTTCTGGGCGGGGCAACCGCAGCCTCTACAACAGCATCGTCATCATCGACGCCGATGGCGCGATTGTGAACCACCATCGCAAGCTGCGCCCTACTTACACCGAGCAGCTGGTCTGGGCGCAAGGCGATGGCGCCGGCTTGAGCGCGGTCGATACCGCTGCTGGCCGCGTCGGCGCACTGGTCTGCTGGGAACACTGGATGCCCCACGCCCGCCAGGCCTTGCACATCAGCGGCGAGACAATCCATGTCGCGCTCTGGCCAGCGGTCAAGGCGAGCCATCAGATCGCCAGCCGCCATTACGCCTTTGAGGGCCGAACCTTCGTCCTGGCCGCCGGCAATATCATGCCCGCCGCCGACTTCCCGCCCGAGCTCAACCCGCCGCCCGACCTGCGCGACCAGCCGGACGCGCTTCTGCTCAATGGCGGCAGCGCCATCATAGCGCCCGACGGCGAGTACCTGGTCCCGCCCGTCTACGACGAAGAGACTGTCCTCTGCGCCGACCTTGACCTCAACCTGATCGCGCAAGAGCAAATGACGCTGGATGTCACCGGCGGCTATGCGCGCGACGATGTCTTCAAATTCGAGGTCAACCGCCAGCGCTACTCTTGACTCGACCGCGACGCATTCGCCCCATGTTGCGTAAAGGTAGCACAAGCAGTTAGAATGAAACTGCAATCCCGTTTCCATTGACAAAGGGACGAGCCATGAATTCAATCCGCCGCGCCATCAGTGTTGGTCTGTGCCTGTTTATCCTCGCGGCCCTAATCCTGCCGGCCGCCGCCAGCGAATTCCCGCCCAGCGCAAACATCCTGCGTGGTACGGGACCCAATGGCGAGCCGGACAGCACCCGCATCGCGCCTGTTTTCAACGCGCAGCCCACCGGCAACTGGGTCATCCACTACGACCCCAATACGCCGCTCGACGAAAAATGGGAATACGTTAATCGTATTGGCGGAACCATCGTCGAACGCATCGATGAATTGGAAATCTGGGTGGTGGACACGCCCGATGGCTTCGACATGAGCTTTACCTTTGACAGCGATGTCGAGTTGGTCGAGCAAGACTTCGTCGTCAGCGTCGCCTTCGACAACCCGCCCAACGATCCCGACTACGACCGCCAGTGGGCTTTGCCGCACATCCAGGCCGAGACCGCCTGGAAGGAGGCGGACGAGCTCGACGATATCACCGTCGCCGTCATTGACACCGGCGTCTGCATGAGCCACGAAGACCTGGTCGGCCGCGTGCTCGCCAATGGCTACGACTTCGTCGACAATGACGATGATCCGGAAGACGTCTTCGGTCACGGCTGCTCGGTGGCCGGCATCATCGCCGCCAACATCAACAATGGCATCGGCATCGCCGGCTTCGCGCCCAACAGCGCGATTCTGCCTGTGCGCGTCCTGGGACCCAGCGGCAGCGGCTCGATGGCGGATGTCGCCGCGGGCATCGTCTACGCCGCCGATGAAGGCGCGGATATCATCAATTTGTCACTGGGCAGCATGGTCGGCTCGCAAGTGACCAAAGACGCCGTTGACCACGCGGTCGCGAAAGGCGTCACGGTGATCGCCTCGGCCGGCAACAGCGGCGGCAACTTGCCCGGCTTCCCAGCGCGTTATGAAAATGTGGTGGCTGTCGGCGCCATCGACCCCAACGGCGGGCGCAGCAGCTTCAGCAATAAAGGCGGCGACATCTGGGCCCCCGGCCGCGATGTGCATACCACCTATCTCGACAACGGCTACAAGGCGCTGAACGGGACCAGCTTCTCGGCGCCCTACGTGGCGGCGATGGCGGCCGTCCTGGAAGGCATGGGCGCCGATTTGCACTTGGACGGCGGCGACATGACCTGGACCTGCATGCGCCAAGGCGCCTGCAAGGTCGTTGAGGGCAGCTAAGGAGCCCCCATCC
>VXLV01000024.1 GCA_009841405.1 Chloroflexota bacterium
GGTTTGGGGGTGGGGGCAAAACTAGCAATTATTCAATGTCTTACTTGCACTTACTTCTGTGTACTCGGTGTCCTCGGTGGTGAAAAATCCTGGGCAGTGTTCGCTAAGAGGAAAATATCCGCGACATTAACCACTGCCCTATTTCCGGCAGGCTCTACACGCCAGGTCGGCGCGCACATCGCTAGCGCCCTGCCGCCATTCAGGTAAAATCGAGGGTATTGTTGGGTCGAGCCGTGATGGTGTGGCATGGCGTTTGAACTGGAAGCCTTGGTTGGGCATCTCTACATTGTTGGCGGGCGCGTCATTAACGTCAATCCGCCGGGCTCTCTCGTTGAGGTGGCGCCGCCGTCTGCCGCCGCCGGCCGCGAAGGCGATACGCTATTCATCCTCATCGCGCCTTCGGGCTCTATCGCGCCGACTACCTTCTATCAGCAATTGGCGCAGCTGGCGGCCGAGCGCTACTTCGGTATCAGCGGCAGCGTCACCATCGCCTTGCGCACCATGTTTCAGCTCGTCAATCGCAATCTCTACGAGCACAATCTGGAACACGCCGAGAGCGGCGGGCAGCAATTCGAGACCAGCATGATCGCCGCCGTCCTGCACGAGGACGATATGTACGTCGCCCGCGTTGGCCCGGTGATATCGGTCTTGCAGACGGCCGGCTTGACGCTGACCTTCCCCGAAGATCTTTCGGATGACGAGCCGCTCTTCAGCGTGCCGCTGGGCTTACTGCCGGAGCCGGATATCTCGATGGTGCGCTATGGCGTGAACGCCGGCAGCCGCCTGGCGCTATCCGACGGCAACCTAGCCGATATCCCCAGCGAGCGCTTGACCAGCCTTATGCTGGAAAACGACATTGAGAAGGTGCTGGGCGGCCTGCGCCGCACGATCAAGATTCAGAGCCAGTTAATGCTGGTCGAGCTGGTTCCGCCCGAATACGACGGCCCGGTGCTGGCGGCGCCGGGCGAATCCTCGCATGAGATCAGTTTGCGCCTCAAGGAAGCGCGCTTCGAATTGGACGCGGACGCGGGGTCGGCGCAATGGCCGCTGCCGCGGCGGGGCGATTTCGGCGCCATATTGCGCTGGGGGCTGGCGCGGCTGGCCGGGCGCGTCGCCGGCCTGCTGCTCTTCGTTGGCGATTTGCTCCAGCGCGTTTTCCCGCTGCCGGCCACGGCCACATCCCGCCGCGCTTCTTCCGGCACGCTATTCGTGTCGGTGCTGCTGATTCCGCTGATCATCGTCAGCATCGTGGTGCTGTCGTGGGTGTCGAATCTGGGCGAGACCGAGTTCGAGCAGTGTCTGGGCCGATTGCAGGAGACGGCGCGGCTGGCACGTTCTATCGACACGGGCAACCGCCGCAGCGTCACTTCGGCCTGGAACGCCACAATTCAAGTCGCCGACGCTTGCGATGACATGCGGCCCGGCGACCCCTCGGTGGCCGAGATGCGCAACGAAGCGCAGACGCTGATCGACACCATCAACAATGTGAAACGCCGTGAAGCCATCCCCTTGATCAATTTTGAAGACGCCAGCATCAGCCGTTTGCGCATACAAGGCACGGACCTTTACGCGCTGGACGGCCGCAACCACCAGGTTTACCACATCAAACTATCCGATAACGGCCGCGAGGCGCTGCAAGACGAGCCGGTTGCCAAGATGCGCCTGGGCGCGACCCACCAGGGCATCACCATCGGGCAGATCACCGACATCGCTTTTGACGACCACTCCGGCGATATTGCCATGCTGGACGCCAACGGCGTCTTGCTGCGCTGCGCGCCCCAGTTCGTCTTCACCTGTGATGTGCAGCGCATCCTGGAATCCCAGAGCTGGAAGAAGCCGGCCGCCCTGACGATATGGGACCGCAAGCTCTACATCCTCGATAGCGAAGAGGGCCAAATCTGGCGCTACGATCCCTCCGGCGGCGCCTACGTCAGCGCCCCGCGCGAGTACTTCGCCGGCAGCGCCCGCCCCAACTTGCGCGATGTCGCCGACTTCACCATCGCCGGCGACGGGCACCTCTACCTGCTTTATCGCGATGGCGTCATGAAGCGCTATTTTGGCGGCAGCGAGGTGGCCTTCACGTTCAGCGGCTTCAACGAGGGCAGCGAACCCAGCACCGTGCTCACCGAGGGTTTCTTCCTCAACGACAGTCCTTTCGCGCCGGGGTTCTTCCTCGTCAGCCGCGGCTCGCGCACGATATTTGAGACTACCGCCGCCGGCACGTTCATGGACAGCTACCAGGCCTTCGACCAGCAGAAGCTCGAATTGTTGTCTGCGGTGGTCGCCTATCCCGAGCAGAATATCCTCTACATCGCCTCGGGCAATACGATCTTCAGCATCACGATGGATTTCATATAGGCGCTGCGGCGCGGGCGAGCCGCCTGTTGCCTCCAGACTTCGTACGGGCGAGCCAGTGGCTCGCCCCTACACCGACTGCCCGGCATCGATCCACCGTCACGTCGAATATTGTAGGGGCTACCCATTGGGTCGCCCGTGTCCGCCGCAACTGTCATCATAATGTGATAGCGGGTATAGTTGCGTCAGTACGCAAGACCAATCTGTACTGGAAAAGAAGGCAGGCTGATCATGAGCAAAAGAGTACTGATCGTTTACGGCGGCTGGGATGGCCACGACCCCAGGCAAACGTCGCATTTATTCGCCGGCTTGCTGGAAGCGGCCGGGCTGGATGTCACCTTGTCGCAGACGCTGGACAGCTTCCTCGATGCCGAACTCATGGGCGCGGTCGACATGGTCGTGCCCGTTTACACCATGAGCAGCATCAGCCGCGAGCAAGAGGCGGGCTTGCTGGACGCCGTCCGCGAGCGCGGCGTAAACGTCGGCGGCTGGCACGGCGGGATGGCCGACGCCTTCCGCCAGAACACGGAATATCAGTTCATGGTGGGCGGGCAATGGGTGGCGCACCCGGGCAATATCATCGACTACCGCGTCAACGTGCGCGACCAGGCGCATCCCATCACGGCCGGCATCGGCGATTTTGACATGCATTCAGAGCAGTATTACCTGCACACCGACCCGTCCAACGAGGTGCTGGCCACAACGACCTTCGGCGGCGAACACGCCCCATGGATCGAGGGCACGGTCATGCCGGTTGTTTGGACGCGGCGCTACGGCGAGGGAAAGATATTCTACAGTTCGCTGGGCCACGTCATCGGCGATTTTGATGTGCCGGAGGCCCGCGAAATTGTGCGGAGGGGCCTGCTGTGGGCGGCTGACAGCCTGTAACTCAGTGCGGGGCCGGGCGTCCCGCGCGGCTCGCTTTCGCCGGCGGGCGCAGGCGCCGATGACGCCACTTGATCTGCCATACGCGCAGTGCCGCTTCCAGGGCAATGATGCTGGACATCTTCGAGGCGCCGTGCTGGCGGTCAGGAAAGTGAATCGGGATTTCGCCGATGCGGTAGCCCAGCCGACAGGCGACGTAAATCATCTCGACCATGAAGACGTAGCCGTTGGCTTTGACGCGCTTCATGTCCATGCCGATCAAGGCGTCGCGGCGGTAGACGCGAAAGCCGCCGGTGGCGTCGCGTATGGGAATGCGCAGGATGGCCGGCGCATAAACGCGATTGGCCCACCAACTGAGCAGCTTGCGCAGCGGCCCCCAACTCTCGTCGACGCTGCCGCCGTCAGCATAACGCGAACCGATAACGATGTCATGCTCGCGCGCCAGCCGCAACAACGTGGGAATATACTTGGGCTGATGCGAGAGATCGGCGTCCATTTGAATCACATAGTCGGCGCCCATTTCCAGCGCCAGGGTGAATCCCTGAATGTACGCCGGCGCCAGGCCCTGCTTCTCCGGCCGGTGCAGCACATGCAGTCGCCCCGCATATTCCGCTTGCGCGGCCAGCGTTTCGACGATCTGGCCGGTGCCGTCCGGCGAGTTGTCGTCAACCACCAGGACCTGCAGGTCTGCCTGGCCCAGGTCAAAGAGCGCCGGAACAAGCCGGACGATGTTTTCGCTTTCGTTGTATGTTGGCAGGACGATAAAGGTCGAATGCGGCATGTTGGCACCAGGCGAATTCAATCGTCGAGCAGCGAGCTGACCGCATCGGCGACATGCCCCGGCGTCAAGCCATACTCTTGGTAGATTTCGGTGTAGGGCGCGCTGGCGCCGAAGCGATCCACGCCGATGGCAATGCCGCGCTCGCCCAGGTATCGCCGCCAACCCAGAGTCGCGCCCGCTTCAACGCTCACGCGCGCGCTCATCTCGCTTGGCAGAACGCTCTCTTTGTAATCGTAAGGCTGCGCCTCGAAGAGTTCCCAGCAGGGCATCGACACGACGCGCGCGCGGATATCGGCTTCTTCCAGCAAGCCGGCGGCGTCCAGGGCGATAGAGACTTCGCTGCCGCTGGCCATAATGATGGCGTCGATATCGCCGCTCTCATGCTCGGACAGCACGTAAGCCCCGCGCGATACCCCCTCGTGAATACCGGCGTCGTTGCCGGCGAATACGGGCAGATTCTGCCGGCTGAGCGCGATGGCGGCCGGGTGATCCAGCTCGGCGATGGCCGCCCAGGCGCCGGCGGTTTCAGTGGCGTCGCCGGGCCGGAAGACATGCAGATTGGGCATCAGCCGCAGCGACATCAGGTGCTCGACCGGCTGATGGGTCGGGCCGTCTTCGCCGAGGCCGATGCTGTCGTGCGTGAAGACATAAACGGCGGGAATATCCATCAGAGCGCCCAGGCGCATGGCCGGGCGCATGTAATCGCTGAAGGTGAAGAAGGTGGCGCTGTAGGGTTTGACGATGCCGCCGTGCAGCGCCAAGCCATTGACGATTGCGCCCATGCCGTGCTCGCGGACGCCAAAGCGCAAGTTACGTTCGGCGGGCCGGCCGGGTCCGGTATTGGCCGCGCCCTTGATTAGGGTGCGCGTGCTGCCGGCCAGGTCGGCATCGCCGCCGATCATCGTGGGCGCATGGGCGGCCAGCGCGTTTAAGGCTTCGCCGCCGGCGCTGCGCGTCGCCAGGGAGTCGCCCGCTTCCCAGCTGGGCAAGGCCTCGCGCCAGCCGGGGGCGAATTCGCCCGCTTGCGCCCGCTCCCATTCCAGCGCCAGGTCGGGGTAGGCGGCGCGCCAGGCATGGAAGCGGCTCTGCCATTCGCGCTCGGCGGCCGCGCCCGCCTCGACCGCGCCGCGGAAATGTTCCAGCGCTTCGCCCGGCACGTAGAAATTCTCGGTGGCGTTCCAGCCCAGGTTCTCTTTGGCTAGCTTGACTTCGTCTTCGCCCAGGGGGCTGCCGTGGGCGGCGCTGGTGCCTTGCTTGTTGGGGCTGCCGTAGCCGATGATGGTGCGCACGGCGATGAGGCTGGGCTTTTCGGCGGTCGCTTTGGCTTCGGCGAGGGCCGCGTCCACGACGCTGACATCCCTGCCGTCGGCGACGCGGCCAACGTGCCAGCCCATCGCCTGGAAGCGGCGTTCGATGTCTTCCGTGAAGGTCATTTTAGCGGCGCCGTCCAGCGTTGCCTGGTTGTCATCGTAGAGAAAGACCAGCTTGCCCAGCCCCCAGTGGCCGGCCAGGGCGGCCGCCTCCAGGCAGACGCCCTCCATCAAGTCGCCGTCGCTTACCAGGACGTAGGTATAGTGGTCGACGATCTCATGCCCGTCGCGATTGAAGTAGCGCGCCAGATAGGCTTCGGCCAGCGCCATGCCGACGGCCGTGGCCGCGCCCTGGCCGAGGGGCCCGGTGGTGGTCTCCACGCCGGGCGTGTCGCCGTATTCTGGGTGGCCGGCGGTATTGCTGCCCCATTGGCGGAAACTCTTGATGTCGTCCAGCGAAACGTCGTAGCCGGTCAGATGCAGCAGGGCGTACAAGAGCATTGAGCCGTGCCCGGCGCTCAGCACAAAACGGTCGCGGTTGGCCCAGGCCGGGTTGCGCGGGTTATAGCGCAGGTGTCTCATCCATAGCGTGTAGGCCATCGGCGCGGAGCCCATCGGCAGGCCGGGGTGGCCGCTGTTGGCCTTTTGCACCGCGTCCATCGCGAGCGTGCGGATCGTGTCTATTGCGAGCCTTGTCAAGTCGGCCACTGAAAATCTCCTGTCAAGCGCAGCAAGTTTCAACCGCGTGAATTATATCAGCAGCGCGCAAACCGCGAATATGCAAAAAACGGATACCGGGTATCCGTTTTCGGTCGCTGTGTTACTGTGAAATGCCGGGATGCGCCAAGCGGCGCCGGTCTTATTCCGGGCGCGGCTCCACACGAAAGCGGACGGCCGTCCGTTCCTGGCCGTCAATATCAACTTCGGTGAAATAGGGCGTTGTCACAATGTCAATCTCATCGCGCTCCAGATAACCGCGAGCGATCGCCAGCGCCTTCACCGCCTGGTTTACCGCGCCGGCGCCGATGGCTTGCACCTCGGCGTAATTGTGCTGCCGCATGACACCGGCAATCGCGCCGGCCACGGCTGTCGACCGCGAACGCGCCGACACCTTGATAACATGCGGTCCGTCATCCGCGTAAGTACCGACATCATCATCATACGACTCTGTCATAGGTACCTGACTATCATACTCGGACATTAACTACCCCCTTACCTGAGAAACGCGTTCTCGCCGCGTACTGCACCATACAAGGATTCTACTGTCAATCTGCGCTATAGTCTAGCGAAAGCGTAGAATTATATAGGAATGTATAGCGTCAACATACAATATTGATACATTTTGCAGTGCAGATGTGCAAATCTGTTAAGTCATGTGTTAGTTCTTTATGGCTTTCGCACAAGACAGAATATAGCCGGTCGGCGGCGCGCATCGCCATTCAGATTTGGCGGAAGTTGATTACCCTGTCATGTAAAGCGCCAAATCGGTACAATCAGCAGACTATTCCATGCGCGTTCCGCCCGGCGCGGCCAACGCGAAGGGGACAAGCGATGCAGCTCACCGCGCCGCATGTCGCACTGATTCTGCTTCTCGTTTTGCCGTTGATTTGGTACATCGGCTTCCCCCGCCACGCCTTCCGCCGCCGCCGCGATGTCAGCAGCCTCGCGTTGCGTACGCTGATCGTCATCTTGCTGATCCTGGCCCTGGCCGGGCTGCAGAATGTGCAGGCGGTCGATCGGCTGGCGGTAGTTTTCCTGGTCGACGGCTCTGACAGTATGGGCGGCGATGCCGAAGACCGCCAGCTGGAATTCATCCGCAGCGCCATCGCCGCGAAGCAGCCGGATGACGAATGGGCGGCGCTGCTCTTCGGGGACAATGCCGTGCCGGAGACTGATTTCAGCCCGGTGGGCGAGATCGAAGACTTCTCCGCCATCCCGCAGACTACCGGCACCGATATTGCCAACGCCATTCAGACGGCGCTATCGATGTTCCCGGCCGACGCCTCGCGCCGCGTCGTCGTGCTCAGCGATGGCCAGGCTACGCAAGGCGACGCGATCGCGCGGGCGCAGCGGGCCGCTGTCTCCGGCGTCGAAATCAGCTATGTGCCGATGTTCCGCGCGCCGGCCCCCGATGTGCGCATCACCGCCATCGACGCGCCGGGCCGCGTGGCCGAGAATCAGAGCTTCGATATCTCGGTGGGCATTGAAGCCGAAAGCGCCACGCCCGCCACCTTGCTTATCTTTTCCGGCGGGCGACTCATCCACGAAGAGGCGCTGCAGCTGCAAGCGGGCGCGACGCGTTACAGCCTGACGCAAGCGGGCGAGAAGAGCGGTTTCCTCGATTTCACCGCCCAGATCGTCGTGCCAGGCGAGAATGACAACTTTAATCAGAATAATCAGCTGGGCGCCTTCAGCCAGGTCATCGGGCCGGCGCGCGCGCTGCTGGTCAGCGTCGATGAATCCGAGACGCAATTCTTACTGCCGGCATTGCGGCAAGCGGGCATCCTGGTGGATCTCAGCGATCCGGAGGACCTGCCGGTGAACATGGCCGGGCTGGCGCATTACAAGAGCGTCATCCTGGCCAACGTGCCGGCGGCAGCCCTGAGCCGGGCGCAGATGACCCTGCTTGATCAATATGTCAGCGATATCGGCGGCGGCCTGGTCATGATCGGCGGGCCGCAGAGTTACGCGCCGGGCGGTTATTATCAGACGCCGCTAGAGCGCACCCTGCCGGTCGAGATGCAGATCAAAGATCAGAAGCGCTTGCCGCAGCTCACCATCGCCTACCTGATCGATCGCTCCGGCAGTATGGGGCAGATCGGGCGCAGCGGCGTGCCCAACCTTGAGCTGGCCAAGCGCGCCATCGTGCTCTCGCTTGGGTTGCTGCAAGCCTCCGACCGCGTCGCTATCGGCACATTCGACACCGGCGGCGCCTGGGTCGTGCCCTTCCAGCGGGTCAACGACGCCCAGGTCCTGACCGCCATGACCAACACGATTCGCTCCGGCGGCGGCACGGATATTCTGGCCGGTTTGCGCCTGGTCGAGCGCGACATCATTCAGGAGCCGTCGCAGCTGAAACACCTGATCCTGCTCACTGACGGCGGCGCTAGCCCGCGCGGGCTGGTGGAGCTGAGCGAGCGTTTGTACAGCCAGCACGATGTTACGCTGTCGGCCATCGCCATCGGTCGTAGCCCGGGCGCGTTCTTGCAGCCGATGGCCGAAGCTGGCGGCGGCAATTATTACGCAGTCGCCGATGTCGAGCAGATTCCGCTGATATTCGCCCAAGAGACGGTGCTGGCATCCCGCTCCTACATCGTTGAAGAGACCTTCACGCCGCGCGTCAGCGGCAGCAGCGCCATTATCGACGGCATCGCGGCACTGCCGCCACTGCGCGGATATGTCGCGGCGACGCCCAAGATCGCCGCCCAGCGCATCCTCAGCGGCCCTGAGCCCTACGCCGACCCAATCCTGGCCGCCTGGCAATATGGCTTGGGACGGGTCGTGGCCTGGACGGCGGACGCCAGCGCGCGCTGGGCCAACGAATGGGTCGCGTGGCCGGACTTTTCGCGATTCTGGGGCCAGGCTGTGGCCTGGAGCATCAACGCAGGCGCCAACAAGAATCTGGAAACGCGCGTGCTGCTGCAGAATGACCGCGCGCGCATCGTGGTCGACGCCCGCGATGACGACGGCCAATTCCTCAATGGCTTGTCGCTGAGCAGCGCCGTTCTAAACCCGGCCGGCGACAGCCTGCGCGTGCCCTTGCAGCAGACCGCGCCCGGGCGTTACGAATCCAGCTTTACGCCGCAGAACGAAGGCGCGTATTTTCTGACCGTCAGCGGCGCGGCGCAACTCGGCGAGGATGAGACGCCACTGAGCGATCTCAACGGCTGGGTAATGTCCTATTCGCCGGAGTACATCCCGCGGCCGCATGACGACCGCCTGCTGGCCGATATCGCCGATATTACCGGCGGGCGCAACCTGGCCGACCAGCCGGATGCGGTATTCTCGCATGATCTGGGCGAGCGGCAGGCCGCGACCGATATCTGGCAGAGCTTGATATTGCTGGCGCTGCTGCTGCTTCCGCTGGATATCGCCATCCGGCGGCTGATCATCACGCGCAGCGACCTGATTCGCCTGCGCGCCTTTCTTGGCGGGCGCGCAAGCGACCAGACGCGCTCGCAGCAAATGCAAGCGCTCTTCAGCGCGCGCGGTCGCAGCCGCGCCACTACGCGTTACGACGATGGTTTCAGCTTCCGGCCGCCGCGGCCGCCGGCTGGGCCCGTTGCGCCGCCGGCTGGCCCGGCAGTGGCGCGCCCGCCCAAGATCACCAAAGGCCGCGATGCGCTGGAGCCGGAGTTCAAGCTGCACGATGAAGTGGTAGTGAATCTGGGCGATCAGCTTTTGAAGCGGCGGCGTCGGCGACCAGAGGAGCAAGACGACGAATAGCCGCACGCAGCCCCGCGCTAGTTCTCCGACAGAAATACCGTGAAGTCCAGATTGCCCGGCGAGTGCCCGAAGCCGGTCAGCAGGGCCGCGCACTCGGCGCGATGCTGCGTGCCGTGGTTGACCACGTGCGCCAGGCAGTGCCAAAGCGCGCGGTAGCGTTTCCCGGCATCGCCCTCGTAGCTGATGGTCGCGCTCAGGTCGTCGCTGCTGAGGCTCTCCAGGTAAGTCCAGAACGCCTCGCGCTCTTCCGCCCAGCGCGCGCGGATCGCCGCCACATCGGCGAAGTCTTCCGGCTGCAGCCATTCGACGTGCTCGCCGTCTTTGAGCAGCACGCGCCAGGCGTACTCGGCGTCCATGAGGTGAACCAGCGCGCCCTTCAGGCTGCCCCAGCCGAAGTCGTTGGGCCGCGCGAACTCGTCGGCTGATACTTGCTCGGCCGTTGCCAGGATGCGCTCGTTGGCCCAATCGTTGTAGCGGAACAGCAGGTCGATGTCGGCGCGGCGCGCGCCGTCTGACGGGCCGGAGGAAATGCCGGCGTCATTCAAGAACAGGGTCAGGTCCATATCGCCCGGCGAGCTGCCGAGGCCCGTCAGCAGGGCGGCGCATTCGCTGCGGTGCTGGGTACCGTGATTGACCACGTGAACCAGGGCCTGCCACAGCACGGTTTCGAAGCGCTGGCCGCCGCGTTCGCGGCTGTGAATCCGCGTCAAGTCGGCGTCCGCCAGGGTATCGAGGCAAGCCCGGGTGATCTCGTTCTGCGCCTGCCAGCGCGCTCGCAGGGCCGCCAGATCGGCGAAGTCCTCGGCTTTCAGCCGGCCGCGGTCGCCGCGCTCAAACAGGAAGTTGAACCAGCCGCTTTCGGCTTCGAGCGTATGCGTCAGCATGCCGTGCAGACTGCCCCAGCCCAGCGCATTCGGCGCTGCCAGCTGCTCGGGCGAAACCTTTGCAGCCGCGTCTATAATCCGATAGTTAGCCCATGCGTTGTAGCTGTAATACAGCTTGATGTCTTCTACTTTCATTGTCGCTCCTGTTTACGTTGCGGCCAGCAACCCCACCCCCGGCCCCTCCCCGACGAGTCAGGGAGGGGAGCAAAGCACCGCGTGATGCCGGGTATTTTGCGTGGGCGGTGGCTCTGCCGCGCGTCTGTCTAGCGTGCCTAGCGCCCGGCGGCCGCCAATGACCTGCCAGATGTTATAATCGGTTACAGCGCATTTTAGCGATGGAAGACGCCGATGACGACCGTGAACTACGATCGCGCGGTCAGCTACTATGATGAAACGCGGGGATTTCGCGCCGGCGTCAGCGAGCGCTATCGCGAGGCCGCGCGCGCGCTCACTGGCGCCAACGAGCGGACGCGTTTCCTCGAGTTGGCGATTGGCACGGGTCTGTTCGGCCTGCCTTTCATCGCCGCGGGCGACCGCTACACCGGCGTCGATATCTCGCGCGGCATGCTGGGCCGCATCGCGCCCAAGCTGGCCGGGCGCGCCCGCCCACAGCTCGCGCAAGCCGATATCACTGCCGCGCTGCCCTTCGCCGCCGCCGGCTTTGACGTCGTGCAGGCGATCCGCGTCTTTCACATGCTGGTCGACTGGCGCGCTTGCATCGACGAAGCGCGGCGCGTGTTGGCGCCCGGCGGCCGCTTGCTGATTGTCGAGCACCATGCGCCGGCGGAACCCGGCAACCCCCCGCCCTGGGCGCGCGTGCAGGCGCAGTGGGACGCCATCCTGCGCGGGCTGGGCGTCGAAAGCGCCGGCCCGCGCAATACGCTCTACCCGAGCGAAGCGATGATGCTGGAGCGCTTGAGCGACATAAGCGTCGATACGCGCGCGCTTGATCTATTGACTTATGTCGAATTGCCGGTGTCTTGCCGTACAATGGTGGAGAGGCGCGCCGGGCGCATGTTCCGTAGCGATTGGGCGCTGCCCGAGGCGATTCATCGTGAGGCAACGCGCTTGCTCTACGACTGGCTGGAGCGCGACTGTGAGGATGCCGATGCGCCAGTCGAGCGCAGCATGGTCTTGCGCGCGATTGCGGCGCGCTTTTGACTTAAGGATTTAGTGAGAACAATACGGATTTTTTTTGCCACCGAGGACACCGAGGACACCGAGTATTAACGCCTGCTGTGCGAGACTATCGTGTCAACCGGGTCTGTCAGTTCGGAAACGCCGCCGGCTATGACATTCGGGCGGGGAAGGTAAGCGCGACATGATAGACGTACTGGGCAGTCTGGCGCTGATTCTGGCGTCGGTGGTCATCCTGGCCGTCGTCACGGACCGCTTCTTCATCCCCAGCCTGGACGCCATTTCGACGCGCCTGAAGCTGTCGGACGAAGTGGCCGGCGCCTCGCTGATGGCGATGGGCTCGTCCGCGCCGGAGCTGGCGATCGCGCTGATGGCGCTCTTCAGCGGCGGCGGCCAGCACAGCGATGTTGGCATCGGCACGATTGTCGGCTCGGCGGTGTTCAATATCCTGGTTATCACCGGAGTTTCGGCGGTGGTCGCCGGTGGTTTGCATATCCACGTTTACGCCGTACGCCGCGACATATTCTATTACCTGGTCTCCATCGGTTATCTGGCGCTGGTATTTTTCGATGGGCATGTCTCGCTGATTGAGGCGGTTCTGGGATTGGTCGGTTACTTCTTCTACCTGGTCTTTCTGGCGCTCTTTCGGATTGCGCTGGTCTACTTCAAGAAAACCGAGGACGACTACGACGAAGTTGCGGCCGGAGCTATCGAGGCCGACGAACACGAATCGGCGGCACTCTTCCTCTGGCATCGATTTGAAGCGTTTGTCGCGGGTGTGTTGGGGCGGCTAATCGGCCCGCCGGACAGAAATTTCGTCTGGGCATTTGTCGTGTCGATCGCCCTTATCATCGCCTTGAGCTATATTCTGGTGGAAGCGACAATCGTCTTTTCCGCGGGCATCGGTATCCCGCCGGTCATCGTCGCGCTGACCTTGTTGGCGGCGGGCACCTCCGCGCCCGACCTGATCGCTTCGGTTGATGTGGCCCGTGCCGGGCGCGGCGGCATGGCGGTGGCCAACGCCGTCGGTTCCAACACCTTCGATCTGCTGATCGGCCTGGCGCTGCCCTGGACGGTGGCGCTGGCGTTTCAAGGGCTGAGCGGCATCAACGTGGGCACGGGCGACTTGTGGATATCCATCGGCATCCTGGTGGCGACCACGCTGATCCTCTTTGTCTTTCTGGAAACCAAGCGCGATCTCAGCCGGCGCGAGGGCTGGATCTTGCTGCTGCTCTACGCTGTTTTCGTAATCTACACGCTGGCCAGCGGCACGGCTGTATAACGCATTGTAATGGGCAAGGTGATGAGACTGAACAGGCAGCAACCGGCGCTCGGCCGCGATGTATTGCGTCTGCCGCTGGTCGGTCCCGTGCTGCGCCATCGGCACGGGCGCCTGGCTCTGCAGGCGCTGCTGACCCTGGGCGCGCTGGCGCTGATTGTCGACGGTTTCACTGGCCCGCAAACGGCCGCGCGCAACCTGGCCACGGTGACGCCCTGGGTCCATTTGCGCGGGCTGGCAGTCATCGCGCTGCTGCTGGCGGGCAATCTCTTCTGCATGGGCTGCCCCTTCACGCTACCGCGCAGCCTGGCCAAGCGCCTCGCCGGCCGCGGCCGCCGCTTCCCGGGGCGCCTGCGCAATAAATGGCTGGCCATCTTCAGCTTGTTCGCGCTCTTTTTCTTCTACGAATACCTCGACCTCTGGGCCAGCCCCTGGCTGACGGCCTGGCTCATCATCGCCTATTTTGTCGGCTCATTTGCGCTCGAAGCGCTCTTCAGCGAGTCGGCCTTCTGCAAGTATGTCTGCCCGCTGGGTTCGTTCAACATGGTTTACTCGACGCTGTCGCCGACGCGCATCGCCGTCAAGTCGCCCGATGTCTGCGCCAGTTGCGTCGGCCATGAATGCGTCAACGGCAGTTACGCGCCCCAGCCCGTCATACGCCTGGACGAGATCCCCATGCGCGGCGGCGGCGCGCGTCGGGTCGAGGTGGCGCATGGGCCGCGCGGCGCGCTCGGCTGCGGCACGGAGCTCTTCGCGCCGCAGATGCGCAGCAACCTGGATTGCACGCAATGCCTGGATTGCGTGCGCGCTTGCCCGCACGACAACGTCAGCTTGTTCGCGCGCCAACCAGGCGCCGAGCTCAGCCGCGCCGGCAGTTGGTCGGGGCGCTGGGATTTGTCGCTGTTGGTCATCGCGCTGAGTTTCATGGGACTCAGCAACGCTTTCGGTATGGTTCCGCCATATTACGCGCTGCAAGAGTGGCTGGCGCTGAGGCTGGGCGTCACCAGTGAGTTCGTCGTGCTGCTGCTGATTTTCGCCGCCGGAAATTTGCTGCTGCCGCTGCTCGCGGCGGTCGCGGCTGCCTGGCTGAGCCGCGCGGCGACCGGCTTCCAGAAGCGCGATTCACTGCGCGATACTGTAGCCGCGTTCGCGCCCGCATTCGTGCCCGTGGGCTTCGGCATCTGGTTCGCGCATTACAGCTTCCACTTGCTGGTCGGCCCGGGCTTGGTCGTGCCCGTCATCCAGGAATTTCTGGGCGGGAGCGGCGATTGGGGGCGCTGGAGCTTCAGCCTCGACCCCGGCCTCATCGGCGTGATTCAACTAGCGGTGCTGCTGCTCGGCTTCTTCTGGAGCCTGCGGCTGGCGCAGCGGGCGGCGCTGCGGCTGTATCGGCGCAAGGCGCTGCTGGGCCTGCTGCCATGGGCGCTGGTCTACCTGCTTCTGATGCTGGCCGCCTGGCAGATCTTCACACTGCCGATGGAGATGCGCGGTACGCTCGAGCTCTTTGGCTAGGCGGGCGGGCTCATCCGCTCGCCATTTTGCAGGACCGGCTCGGCGCGGCCCCATAACTGCGTGCCGTCGCGGTTCATGATCGGCTCGGCGGAATACTGCGCCAGGTAGCAGCGCCGGTAGTTGTCGGTCATATTGGCGCCGCTGCGGTGGAAGGTGCGGCTGCTGAAGACGACGATGCTGCCGGCGGGCACGATGGCCGGGTCGCCCGGGTCGTCGCCTTTGTAGCCGACTTTATCGTTGCTGCGCGCTTCGACCGTATGGTCAATGATGACATCGCTTGAATCGCGCCCGTCGCGCGAGTAGGGCAGGATGTAGACCGTGCCATTTGATTCCGACATATCATCCAGCGCGCACCAGCAAGACAGATAAGCGCGGTGATAATGCCCGACATAGCCCGAATCCTGGTGCCAGGAGAACTTGCTGTCGGTATCGGCCGCCTTGACTACGTATTGCTCGTTGAAGAGGTAAGCCGTCTCGCCCAGGGTGGCGCGGCAGATCTCCGCCATTAGCTCGCTGAATAAAAACTCGGTCATGATGGGGCTGGCGGCGCTGCGATTGCTGATGAAATAGCGCTTCTTGTAATGCGTGATGCCTTGCGTTTGCACGCCGCGCGCTTCCATCTCGCGGTCGTAGTCGGCGATCAGGCGCATGCATTCCTCGCGCAGCGCGTCCAGCGCCGGCTCGGGAATTACGGACTCAAGGATGAAGTAACCCTCGCGCTGATACTGCTCGGATTGCTGCGGACTGACGATTGGCATGGCTCGCGCTCCCTGCTGTTCTGTTTGCGCTGATTATACGTTTTGGCGCGGCCAACCCCCACCCCCAAACC
>VXLV01000142.1 GCA_009841405.1 Chloroflexota bacterium
CTCGCCTCTCGAGGCGGGCCTGCGGGGGCGGGGTGTTGGGTCTTATCTTTTTACTCGCACTCTAATCCCCCCCTGGTATGGGCCTAGTCTGTGAGTCGCCCACAACATAAAAGGAGAGACTCTATGCTAAACGTAGGCAACTTATCGGCAAAGCCGGGCGAAAAAGTCTTCGGCTATCTGGAGACAGCGCAGTCGCGCTCCGGCATGCGGCTGGACATCCCGGTCCACCTCATCGCCGGCGCCCAGCCGGGCCCGACCCTGATGCTGCAAGGCGCGATCCACGGCGGCGAGATCATCGGCTCCATCGCCATTTTGGATTTCGTGGCCAAGGCCGACCCCAGCGCGATCCGCGGCAATGTCATCGCCGTGCCGGTGGTCAACCGCGCCGGCTTCGAGCTTGGCGAGCGCGGCTCCAGCGTCGATGACAAGGACATCAGCCGCCTCTTCCCGGGCAAAGCCGACGGCAGCGTCTCCGACCAGACCGCCTATATCTACTTCAACGAGTGCATCGCCCAGGCCGATGTGCTGATCGACTTTCACGCCGGCGCCCGCACCGCCTACGAACGCTACGTCTTGTTCACCGCCGAATACGACCCGAACAACCTCAACCTGATGGAGCAACGGCGGCGCAAGCTGGTGGTGGCGTTCGGGCTGGATCAAGCGGCGTATTTCCCGCCCGGCACTTTCGGCAGCGGCGCCTCCAAAGTCGCAATCGAAGAGGCGAACACGCTGCAAATCACGCTCGAATTCGGCGGCGGCACCGGCTGGCACAAGAATGGCGAAGACAACGTGCGCGATGCGGAGCGCGGCATCTGGAATATCTTGAAGGCGATGGGCATGATCGACGGCGAGCTGGAAGCGGACGGTCCCCTCTGCACCGTCTACGAAGCCGGCGTCGTCATTTGGAAGCCGGCCGTCGATGGCCTCTTCATCCGCGACGCCAAGTTCAAGGACGAGCTCAAAACCGGAGACGTCTACGGCCGTCTGGTCGACCCGTATACCGGCGAGCTGCTGGCGGAGATGCCGACGCCGAAAGATGGCATCGTCATCCCCAGCGGGCAAGAGTGGCCCACCGTCGGCGCTACGTCAATCGGCATCCTGGGCAGCATCGACCGCGTCGAAGACCGCCGCACGATGGACATGTCCGTGAGCTTTGATTAGGTCGCCTAACGCAAGAGTCGTAGGGGCGAGCCACCGGCTCGCCCCTACACACAGCTAGGGGAAGACGCCCGCAAAACGCGAAATCTGTAGGGGCTACCCACCGGGTCGCCCGACTAGGAGAAAACACCAAAATGAAAATCGGAAACATTGAAGCGGCGGCCGGCGAAAAAGCCTACGGTTTCTTCAAAGCGGGGGAGACGCACGGGCGCTTCCCGGCGCACATCCCACTGCATATCGTTAATGGCGCCGCCGAAGGCCCTACGCTGGTTGTGCAGGCGGGCGCCAGCGGCCTTGAAATCGAGCCGTCGCTGATCCTGCCGCAAGTGGTCAAAGAGCTGGACCCGGCGCAGATCCGCGGCACGCTGATCCTCGCGCCGCTGATGAACACTTCCGGCTTTGAGTTCGCAAGCATCAAGAGCGTCTTTGACGACAAGCACCTCAACCAGCTCGGTAATGGCGACGCCGACGGCAGCATCAGCGAGCAACTGGTCCACGCGTACTACGAGGCGGCCATCGCCAATGCCGACGCCCTGCTGGACATCCGCACCGGCTCGCAGTGGAGCTACCACAATTTTGCCGGCGTCAACAACGATGGCGATGTCGCGGCGTCGAAAGCGCTGGCGATCGCGCTGGGATTGCCGCAGGTGGTGCTGGGCGAGGACCAGCATCAGTCGATGGCGCAGGCAGCGGCGCGGGCTGGTAAAGCGGTGGCGGTGGCCTTTATCGGCGGCGGACCCGGCTTGCGCGATTATCGCGACCAGGACCTGGGCCGCATGCGCAACGCTGTCTTGAACGCCATGCGGCATCTTGGCATGCTGGATGGCGCGCTGGAATCCGATGTCGAGTCGGTCAGCGTCATTCGCGAGCACACGGTGATTACGCCGACCGGCGAGCGCGGCTTCGTCTTCATGGACAAAGGCCTGCGCGGCCAGCAAGTCGAAGCCGGCGCAGCGCTGGGGTATGTGCGCCATCCCTTCACAGGCGAAACCCTGGAGCAGATTCGCGCGCCGCGCCGCGGCATCGTGATCCATGCCGGCGCGTCCTGGCCCGTGCCGCTTGAGGATACGATACTGGCCATCGTCGGCGACCTGGTCGAGGAAGTCGCTGTCGGCTGAATCCGGCCCTAATTTACCCCCCTCGGTCCCCCCACTAAAATGGGGGGATGAGCACTACGCTGACGCAACCGACGCTGTTGCGACCCAGCGAAAGCGATAGGGGCGACCTGATGGATCGCCCCTACAGCCATTTGCTTGATTTACTTGCGCATTCTTCTGTTCAGCGCAGTTTTTGACACGCCGATTGGCAAGCGATATACTCTCAGGCAGTAGTTGATCCACCGCGAATATTCACTGATTCGCCGCCAGTCGACTGCTCAAAAGAACTGTCGTACACCTAAGCGTGAATATAAGAGTGCATACTTATTGCTTTCCCAACCGGCAACGCAATCAGCGCGTCATTGACCGGAAGCGAGCTCGCCAGCGAGCTTGGGAATTCGGACACAATCAATGACCGCAGACACCAGCGCCCAAACTGAAGAACTGAAGTCGCTTGTTGCCGGGAAGCGCGCGGAATATACCGCTGCCTTGCGCGAGTTGCTGGCCGAATCCGCCGCTGGCGAGGAGGCCTTGCAACGCGCCGTCGCCCAGCGCTTTGAGCGTCTGGGCTGTGAAGTCGAAAGCATAGCCAGCCGGCCCAATCGCTTCGTGCTGGCGGCGGATTTCGGAGCCGACGCGGCCGAGGAGCAGCCGGAGCGCGCCAGCGTGGTTGCGGTTTTGCCTGGAACGGGCGGCGGACGCAGCCTGTTGGCCTTTGCCCATCCCGATAGCGAGCCCGTCGCCGACACGGAAAGGTGGCGGCACGATCCCTTCGCCGGCGAAATCGAAGACGGCCGCATCTACGGCTGGGGCATCGCCGACGACCTCAGCGGCGTGGCGGCGATGATTTGCGCGCTCGATGTGGTTCGAGCTGCCGGGCTGCAACTGTCCGGCAACGTCGTCTGCGCCAGCGCCGTCAGCAAGCGCCGGGCGCAGGGCATTTACGCCGTGCTGGATGCTGGCCACAGAGCCGATGCCGCGATCTACTTGCACCCGGCGGAGTCCGGGGCCGGGCTGGCCGACATCAAGGCGCGGGCGTCCGGCTTGATGTATTTTCGCATCACGCTCAACGGGCAGCCGCCGGAGACATCGGAGCCGACCCACACGCCCTTCTACCACCTGGCGGTCAATCCGCTCGATAAAGCCTGGCTGGTGTACCGGGCGCTGGCGGAATTGGCCGAGCAGCGGGCGCAGCGCGTTCATCACCCGGCTTATGACGCGATCGGCCGCGCGACCAATCTGCACATTTCACATATCGCGGCCGGGGACGGGGCGCGCCCGGGCCGCGTGGCGGCGGAAGCGATTATGACCGGATCGGTCACATTTCCGCCGGACGAAGACATTGCGGCTGTTCAGCGCGAAATCGAAGCCGCGCTGCGGCAAGTCGCGGGCGACGATCCCTGGCTGCGCGAGCATCCTCCGCGGCTGGAGTGGCTGCAAGGCACAGCTGGGGTCGAAGTCCCGGAAGACAGCGCCATATTCCAAACCGTGGCTGGCGCGATCGAGCGAGTGACGGGCGCGGCCCCCGGCGTCCAGTCTTTGCACGCCGGCAGCGAGATTCGCGCGCCCAATCACTTCAAGGACATTCCCGCCGTCGGCTTCGGGCCGCTGTCCGGTGACAACACGCAGAGCGGCGGCACGGACGAATGGGTGAGCGCCGACGACTTTGTCAACATGGTCGAAGTCGTGGCGAATATCATGCTCGATTGGTGTGGCTAGTTGTTCCAATAGAGCAACTGATGAATCCGCGATTTATCAAGTGAAAGGAGGTCTATGCAACGGAGCCAGGCCAGCGCCTTATGCGCTGGCGTCTTCCATTGATTTGGCAAAAACACACCGCAAGAAAGGATAGAATTCACATGTTTAGTCAAAGAAAGCATCGTTTGATATCCCTGAGCATCGCCCTGCTCTTCATCGCGTCGCTTTTCGGCGGCGGGTTCGCGGTGGTCGCGCAGGACATGAGCACGCTGGTGATTGCGCTGGTGGGTTCGCCACCGACCTTTGATCCGCTGGCCGCATCCGACAGCCGCGTGGATACGCCGTCGATCAACCTTTACAACGCCCTGCTGCAGTACTTGCCCGGCGACACCGAGTGGGAGCTGGAGCTGGCGGAAAGCTACGAACAAGCCGAGGACGGCCTGAGCTATACCTTCACGCTGAAACCCGGCGTAATGTTCCATGACGGGACGGAGCTCCTGGCGGAAGACGTCGCCTATACGGTCGATCGTTTGATCGCGGTGAATATCGGCGTGGCGCGCAGCCTGGGCATCGTCACCGGCGCCGAGGTCATTGACGATTACACCGTGCGCATTAACCTGTCAGCGCCCTTCCCCGGCTTCCTGGGGGCGATCTCGCGCCTGTACATTCTGAATTCGGAATTGGTGCAAGCCAATACGGTCGATGACGACTGGGGCCAGACCTGGCTGCAGAACAACGACGCCGGCAGCGGACCCTACGTCTTGACCTCGTTCACGCCCGAGCAGGAATTCACCATCGAGCGCTTCGACGGCTACTTCAAGGGCTGGGATGGCAACCACGTCGACCGCGCCATCTTCGTCGTCATCAAGGAAGAGGGCACGCGCCGCCTGTCGCTCGAAAACGGCGACTCGCACTGGATCCAGGTTAACAGCCCGGAGACGCTGGACGCGCTGAGCGAAAGCGGGAATTACACGATCAACACCGACACAACACTCAACCAACTGTACTTCGCCATGAATACGCGGCACCCGATCCTCTCGGACGCGCGCGTGCGCAAGGCATTGTCGCTGGTCTACGACTTTGAAGGCCACGTAGAGTTGGCGCGCAACGGCTACGCGGCGATCGCGAAAGGCGTGCTGCCGCCGAACATCGTCTGCTTTGACGCCTCGACGCCGGAATCGGCGATGGACGTAGAGGCGGCGCAGGCGCTCATGGCGGAAGCCGGCTACGCTGACGGCGGCTTTGAACTGACGATGGCCTACCAAGGCACATCGGCGGAGGAAACCGCAGCCATGCAGATCATGCAGGCGGGCGCGGCGCAGCTGGGCATCACAATTCGCCCGATGGCGATTGAGTGGCCGGCCAAAGTCCAGGCTTACTCCTCCCAAGAGACAGCGCCGGATGTGGGCACGGTTTGGATGTTCCCTTCGGTGCCCGATCCCGATCAATTCTTTGGCCGGCTGGGGCATTCCAGCCAGGGCGGTGGCGGTGGCGTCAACTTCTCCTGGTTCGCCAATGCCGAGAATGACGCGCTGGTAGAGGCTGGCAGAGTCGAGTTGGATCCGGAAGCGCGCTGCGAGATCTACAAGCAGGCGCAAGCGATCTGGGACGCCGAAACGCCCTACGTCAACGTTGCAGTCGGCATGGGGCTTTCGGCATCGCACGCCAACCTCAAGGGCTATCAGTGGTCGCCGCCACATAGTTTTACGCAGAATGTCTACCAGATGTACTTCGACGATATGTAAGGTTCGTCCGGGCTGTTCATGTTAGCGAGCTTCCTTCTACCCCATCCCCCGGCCCCTTCCCCGAATCATCGGGGAAGGGGAGTTGAAGCTGTACGTACCAAAAATTTCGGGCATTTGTTTCACCAGAATTCCCGCGATGTATTAACGCGAAAATGGCTTCCCCCCATTGATATGGGGGGACTGAGGGGGGTAGACCAAAAGACCGAGCGAACGCGCGAATGCCGAACAAGCATTCTAAGCTCGATATCGTCGTTTTCAGGGCGAGCGGAGTCATCGGCTCGGCTCGCCCAAATGGTGAGGTGACCCGCGGTGGGTGAATATGTTTTGCGCCGGCTGTATCAGGCCCTGTGGGTCCTGATCGCGGTGACCATCGTGACCTTCTTCATATCCAACATGCTGCCCGGGGATCCGGCGCTATCGCGGGCCGGGCAATTCGCTACCAAAGAACAGATCGCCAAGACGCGGGTCCTGCTCGGTCTCGATCAGCCGTTGCATATTCAGTACTTCAAATATATGCAGCGGTTGCTCTCGGGCGATCTCGGCTTGTCGATCACCTCGCGGCAGCCGGTTTTAAAGGAGCTGGGCGATTTCTTGCCGGCGACGCTCGAATTGACGATGGCCGCGTTCTGCTTCACGCTCACGGTTGGCGTGCCATTAGGCATCCTGGCCGGCTCGACCAAGTCACGCTGGCTGAAGTCGACGATCATCACCGGCTCGTTGATCGGCGTGGGCATCCCGGTATTCTGGGCCGGGTTGGTTTTCCAGTTGGTCTTTGCAGGAAGGCTGGATATCTTGCCGTTGGCGGGCCGCCTCAGCTTGACTGTGCCGGCACCGCCCAGCGTAACCAATATGTATCTCATCGACTCGGTTCTGGCCGGCCAATGGGATACTTTCAGAGACGCGCTGAGCCATCTGATATTGCCGGCCTTTACGCTTAGCCTGGGCCAGATCGGCGCGATGGCGCGGACGACCAATTCAGCAATGTCGAGCGTGATCCACCGCGATTACGTGCGGACGGCGCACGCCAAGGGGCTCTCCTCGCGCAAGGTCTTGTGGTCGCATGTGCTGCGCAATGCGCTGCTGCCGGTCGTCACCGTGCTGGGTCTCTATGTGGCGTTCATGCTGAACGGCGCGCTGCTGATTGAGATCATCTTCTCCTGGGGCGGGCTGGGCACCTACGCCTGGATCGGCATCTTCCGCAATGACATTACCGTCATCATGGGGGTGACGCTCACCGCGAGCCTTACGTTTATGCTGGTCAATCTCTTTATCGACCTGACCTATCCCTTCCTTGATCCGCGCATCCATTACAGCTAAGAGGATGCTTTTGGCGCCATGAGCGGAGAAACGCAAGCCAAAACCGATTTGTCGGCCCTCGATTTGCAGAGGGACGTCGGCGCCTGGGGCCGCTTCAAAAGCAGTCGCTTTGCCTTCGCCGTGCGGCACAATCCCATGTCGATACTGGGCTTGCTGATTCTGGCGCTGCTGATAGTCATGGTGCTGGCGCCGGAGCTGTTTACTTCGCAGAGCGCCACGCTGCTCAACCTGCGCAACAAATTCCTCTTCCCATCGGCCGAGCACCCCTTTGGCACCGATCACATGGGCGTGGATATCTTCTCGCGCGTGGTCTACGCCGCGCGCACGACCATCTGGGTGGTCTTCGTCGTCCTGAGCATCGCCACCAGTCTTGGCTTTCTGATCGGCTCGCTGGCGGCTTATATGGGCGGCCGCGTCGACAGCATATTGATGCGCATGACCGATGTCTGGATGGCCTTCCCGTCGCTGGTGCTGGCCATCGCCCTGAACGCCGCCCTGGGGCGCGGCCTGTTCCAGACGATGATCGCGGTCGGCTTTTCGTGGTGGCCATCGTACGCGCGGCTGGTGCGCGCGCAAGTCTTGAGCGTCAAGAACGAGGAATACGTGCTGGCGGCGCAGGCGCTGGGCGCGAGCCACTTCCGCATCGTGACGCGGCATATCATCCGCAACGGCTTCGACCCCATCATCGTCAACATCACGATAGACGTGGGCTTCGTCGCCCTGGCCACGGCCGGCCTGAGCTTCCTCGGCCTGGGCATTGAGCCGCCAACGCCTGAGTGGGGCCGCATGGTGGCGGAAGGGCGCGATTACCTGCTCGATCAGTGGTGGGCGTCGACCTTCCCCGGGCTGGCGCTGTTTATGTTCGTCGTTGGCTTCAACTTGCTGGGCGAGCTGGTGCGGGATTGGCTCGACCCCAGTAATGTCGGGCGGCGCTGACCGGGCAGAGAGGGGCAGGATTGCAGACATCATAAGGTTCAGTGAATTAAGCGCGAAACATGATTAAGAAACAATTGCTCAAGTAGAGGAGGTTTGTCATGCGTTCACATCTGTTCTGGGACCAATTCGCCGATATTTCGGTCAACCGTCTGGTCAATCCGGGAAAGGGCGAGCCCTTCCTGATCATCGCCGACCCCAAGAACGATCTCAACCTGGCGGAAGCGCTGCTAACGGCCGGCCTGCGCGCCGGCGCTAACACGACCTTGATCGTCAAGGACTGGTATGAAGAAGGCACGGTCAGCGACCCCGGCCCGGTGGTATCCAACGCCATTCTCAACAGCAAGTATGTGCTCTCGCTCTGCGGCGGCATTGTGCGCGCGCCGGCCATGCAGGAAGCGCGCAACAATGGCACGCGCCATCTGTCCACCGTGGTCGAAGGCATCGAGGACTATTGCATTGCCGCGCTGCTTAACGTTGATCTTGACAAGATGTTTGAGAACGCCGATATCATCGCTCGGCTATGGCAAGAGGCCGACGAGTGCCACGTGACATCGCCCTATGGCACGGACATCAGCTTCAAGATGGGCGGACGTCCGAGCCTGGTCAGCGATGGCGCGCTCACTTACGACGGCGAAGTCGATTTCTACCCGGGCGCGCAGGTGTCCATCGCGCCGCTTGAAGAGAGTATCAACGGCACGATAGTCGTCGACGCCAGCGACAATGTCAGCGGCCTGGTGCACAACAACTATTCGCTGATTGTCGTCGACGGCGTGATTACCGATGTGGTCGGCGATGGCGCAGGCGACGCCATGCGCACCTGGCTGGCGACGCGCAACGACGATGTCATCTACAAGATCTGCCATTTCAGCATCGGCCTGAATCCCAAAGCGGGCATCTCCGGCCATTTGATGGAAGACGAGCGCGTGCTGGCTTCGGTCGACTTTGGCTTCGGCTATCAAGATCCCAAGTTCGGCGGCACGGTCGGCTACAGTCCCTACCACGCTGATATCATGATGGCGAACCCGGACATCTATCTCGATGGCAAGCTGATGAGCACCGCCAACCGCCTGGAAGACGGCTACGGTTTTCATCATTTGTAGGGCGTAACCAGAATCGCAGCTTTTTCAACAAGTTCGATTGGTTTCCAGCGGGCGAGCCGAGTAGGGGCGACCAATCTGGTCGCCCGCGGCCGCGCTCGACAGAAATCGGGCGAGCCAATGGCTCGCCCCTACAGCGACAGTAACAGCGGGATTCGGCCGCTGAGGAGAGCGCGGATGGAATATCGCGAATTGGGCCGGAGTGGCGTGAAGATCGCGCCGCTGGGTTTGGGCACGGGCAACTTCGCCGATCCTACGCCGGAAGACGAAGCCGACCGCATCATTCAGCGCGCGCTGGACGCCGGCATCAATCTTATCGATACCGGCAATTCGTATTCGGCCGGCGAAAGCGAAAGCATGATCGGGCGCGTCCTGGCGGGCAGCCAGCGCCGGCATGAAGCCATCCTGGCGACCAAGGTCTTCTACAAAGTCGGTCCCGGGCCCAATGATGAAGGCTTGTCGCGCTTGCACATCATCCGCGCTTGCGAAGACTCGCTGCGGCGCCTGCGGACGGACTATATTGACCTCTATCAGATTCACCGGCCCTCGCCGACCATTCCGGTCGACGAGACCTTGAGCGCGCTCACTGACCTCGTGCGGCAAGGCAAGGTCCGCTATATCGGCAGTTCGACCCACCCGGCCTGGAAGGTCATGGAAGGTATCATGGTCAGCGAACTGAAGGGCTACGTCCGCTTCGTCAGCGAGCAGCCGCCCTATAATCTGTTGGACCGGCGCATTGAAAACGAGCTCGTGCCGATGTGCCAGGCTTACGGGCTGGGGCTGATCACCTGGTCGCCGCTGGCGCAGGGCGTGCTGGCCGGGCGCTACGCCAGCGCGACAGAATTGCCGGCGGACTCGCGCGGGGCGCTGCGCGGCGGCATCTATTCCGAGCGCATCACGCCGATGGGCATCGAAGTCGGCGCCAAGGTGGTCGAGCTGGCGGAGGAGCACGGCTTGTCCGCGGCGCAGCTGGCGACGCTTTGGGTGAAAGACCAGCCCGGCATCACCGCGCCGCTGGTGGGCCCGCGCACGCTGGCGCAGCTTGAGCAGGCCCTGCCGGTGCTGGAGATGACGCTCAGCGACGAGTTGCGCGCGGCTTGCGATGAACTCGTGCCGCCGGGCAGCGCGGTCGCCAGCTTCTTCAACAGCGCCGCCTGGATGAAGCACCGCATCTTCTAAGTGGCGGCGCAAGCAATTGGTCTTCCAAAGACGCGCTGTAGGGGCGTTTCGTTGAAACGCCCGCAAACAGTATTCGCATCAATGGGCGGCACAGCGTGCAGCCCCCACTCTGATTTGCCGACATCACGTAAGTTGAGCCAGCAGCTCTGCAGAGAGGAGTCCATCCGATATGTCCAGCATGAAGATCGAATTTTCCGGCGGAGGCGTCTTCAGCGCGCGCTTGCTCGAATCAGAAGCGCCAAAGACCTGCGCGGTCATCAAAGCGCGGCTGCCCTTTGAATATCAGTTTTATCACAGCATCGTATCCGGGCAGGCACTGGTCTGCTTGCCGCCGGACTTGACCGTTGAGCGCGAGAACCAGTACGTGGCCGGCATCGGGCCCGGCGCGCTGTCCTTCCTGGTCGCCGACGAGCCGGTGCTGGTCCCGGATGAAATCTACATCGCCTACGGCATCTTCATCTCGCGCGGGCTGACTGTCGACATGAAGCAGCCGGTCAACGTCTTCGCCCAGATCGATGAGGACCTGGATGAGCTGGCGACCTGTTGCCGGCGTGTGCTGATGGAAGGCGCCGAAATCATCAAGTTCAGCCTGGCGGACGACTGACGTCTCAATGTCCGCCAACAAAAGAATCCAGACCGTCCGGGGCGCGATTGAGCCGGACGCGCTGGGCCGCGCGCTCATGCACGAGCATGTCATCTGCGACATCTACCGTGTGACCGGGCGGCTGAACGAGTTGCTGAACGACGAGGCGCTGGCTGTCGCCGAGCTCAAGCTGCTGCGCCAGGCCGGCGGGGCGGGGCTGGTTGACGTAACGACGCCCGACCTGGGGCGGGATCCCGAGGCGCTGCGCCGCATCGCGGAAGCCACCGGGCTCCACATCATCATGGGCAGCGGTTGGTATCGCCAGCCCTTTTACCCGCCCGAGATCGACCGCCTGCCGACGAATCAGCTGGCGGACATCATCATCGCGGAACTGACCGAAGGCGTGGCGGGCACAGGCATCCGCGCCGGCATAATCGGCGAGATCGGCGTTGATCTGGATTACGCCAGCGCGCAGGAAGAGCGCGTGCTGCGCGCCGCCGCCCGCGCGCAGAAAGCGACTGGCGCGCCGCTAACCACGCACGCGTCCATGTATCCGGTGGGGCTGGCGCAGCTTGATATCCTGCGCGACGAAGGCGTGGACTTAAACCGCGTCATCATCGGGCACTGCGACACTTATCTTGATCAAGATTACCATCTGGCGATCCTGGAAGCGGGCGCCTACGCGCAATTCGACACCGTCGGCCGGGAGCACATGAATCCCGATTCGCGGCGGGCCAAGGCATTCGTCGATCTCCTGCGGCTCGGCTGGGGGGAGCGGCTGCTGCTATCAAGCGACCGCTGTTTTCGCAGCGATCTCCGCGCCTTCGGGGGCCTGGGCTACGGCTACGTGTTCACGGCATTCTTCGACATGTTGCGGGCGGAGGGCCTCGACGACGAGACCTTGGACCGGGTCACGATTGCGAATCCGCGGCGCGTGCTGGCATGGTAGCCGCGCGCCGGCCCGCCCCGTCTGACGGCTAGTCGCAGTCGCCCCTGGCATACACAAAGTTGGCGCTGACCCAGCCCGAATCAATGCCCTCGGCCGTGATTTTGAACCAGTTCGGCGTCCGCGCCAGCGCGAATCCCTCGCCGCCAAACGCGCCCAGGATGCGCCCGGCCGGCCGCTCGCGCAGGTTCAGCGTGTGGATGCTGAAGACGACGCAATCCGCCAGGGGCCGCTGCGAGTCGAGGCTGTCCGCCGGCAATTCCAGCAGCCGCCTTTCAGCCGGGACGGCGGTCGTGCGCGGCGCCATGGAAAGCGGCGGCTCGCCCGTGATGATCATCATCATGCCGCGGCGGTCCATCAGCGCGCAGGTCATGCCCTCCGGCTGACGGTAGCTGCGCAGCCAGATCTGCCGCATGGGGCGGACGCCGCCATCCACCAGCAGCCAGCCGCCATCGCCCTGGAAGCAGACTTCGTGCTCGGTATCCAGGGGTCCCGATTCCAAAATCAGGTCGTGCGGGCTGGCATCGAGGACTTTCTGCGGACCGACGCCGGCTTCGTCAATCTGCCAGACCTCATTCAGCAGCGAGCCGGCGACCCGCGTCTCGGCCGCCGCCAGTCTTAGCGCGAAGAAGTCGTCGCTTGCGGGCGCCTGGCCCGCCAGCGCCAGCCAGGCCGCCAGCAGCGCGACCGCCAACAACAGCGTCAGCAGCGCGAGACGGCCCGCCCGCGTTCTCCCCAGCAGCGCTTTCATAGCCTCAGCTGCAATCGCCGGTGGTGGTGACGAAGTGCGCGCTTATCCAGCCGATATTGCCCAGGTAGCTCACCTGGAACCAATTCTGAGTCCGCGCCAGCGCCATGCTGTTGCCCGCGTACCAGCTCTTGATCGCCCCGGCCGGGCTGGCGCGGAAGTTCAGCAAATCAATGCTGGTCACCATGCAATCTGACAGCGCGCGCGCAGTGGCCGGATTGTCGCGGATCAAGTAGGGATTGGCGGTCGGCGGGGGCGGCAAACCCGGCGGACGCGGGCTGGGCGTCAGCGTGGCCGAGGGCGCGCCCGGCATCAAGACGACTGTGCCGGCCCGATTCACTTGCGCGCAGACCTTGCCGTCCGGGCGCAGATACGATGTCAACCAGACTTGCCGGCGCGGGCTGTAAGCGGTGTCCAGCAGCAGCAGCGAGCCGTAGCCGGCGAAGCAGACTTCCGCGTCCACGCCCAGCGGGCCCCAGACGTCGATGGCCGAGAGCGCCGCCGCGCGCACATCCGGGTTGCTGATGGCCGCGCCGGAGACCTCGCTGAACGCGATCCAGTCCGTGTCGCTCTCGATTTCGGCGCCGGCGGGCAAGCGCGAGTGGTCTTGCGTGGGGATAGGCTGGTTTGCCGGGTCGGGCTTTGGCGTCCGGCTGCGCGAGGACGATCCCCCGCCATTGTCGCCCACGGGACCGCGCGCGTTGCGAGTGGCTTGGGCAATTGTGGCTTGGGCGTTGGCTGTCTGCTGCAAGACGGCGGCTGTCTGCCGCAGGGCGGCCTCGGTGCCGGTGGCGCGGGCATCCAGCACATTTTGCGTGGCCGCGTTGATGGTGCCCAGGGCTTCGGCCGTCTCTTGCTCCTTGGTAGCGTTGGCGTCAGCGGTCTGTTTCGCTTGTGTTTGCTGCACTTGAGTTTGCTTGGCTCTGGTCGCGTTGGCGTCGGCGGTCTGCTGCACGGCCGTCTGTGTTCCTTCTGCTTCGGCCGTCTGTGTGCCCTCCGCTTCGGCGGTCTGTGTGCCCTCCGCTTCAGCCGTCTGTGTACCCTCCGCTTCAGCCGTCTGCGTTCCCGGCGCAACAGCAGCAGCAGTCTGTTGAGCGGCTTCAGTCCCGGTGGCGTCGATGTTCGCTTGATACGTCCCCTGCGCCGCCGTAGCCGTGCCCACCGCCTTGGTGCCGTCTGTCGTGGCGAACACTGTGCCAGCTTGAATAAGTATGGACGTACTAGCCCAACCCGCCGCAGCGGTATATGAATCGGCAAAATCTGTGCCTGTGGGGCAGGCTATGTGGCGTTCAACTCTTGAGGTTTCGACGCCCCCATTCCTGGCGATAGCAAAGGCTTGGATGTGGGTGGCTGAACTGGCGCAGACGAAAGGCGCCGCGGACACAAGCGTCCCGGGCGGGCAGTTTATACCACTCCAGCCAGTTGAATGCCTGACTTGGCAGTGGACAGCAGCGGCCCGCGACGTGCTGACTTCAAGAAAAAATCTGGGGCCGCCGATTGCGTAATTCGGCGTGTTGCCGGAAAACCAGACCAGGTTAGGCGCTGTTTGCGCTTCGGTTACGGCAAGGGGCGCGTCAGACCAAAAGGCGAAGAGCTGGCAAACGAGGAGCAGCGCGAGAAGCAGTTGACGCGGTAGTCGGCTCGGAAGACCGGGATTGCCC
>VXLV01000065.1 GCA_009841405.1 Chloroflexota bacterium
GGCCGTCGATATTGATGTCGCCGGGGTATCTGGTCTCTCCAGTCACCTTGCCCAGCGCGTCAATCCGTTTGATGGATTCGCTGATGACCGCTTTGTTTTCGCTCAAGCGCTTCGTATCCTTTGCCTAATGATTCCTCGTTATTACAAACAATCAAAAAGTCGGCAGCGACTCAAAAGTGGTCTCGATCAGCTTTTCGGTTTCGTTGTAGAAGATCCGCCGCAGGATGGCGATGGCGGCGGCGTAAGTCGGCTCGACGCCGCCGTAGCTCAGGCTGCCCGCGCCCAGGGTTTGCCCGCGGTTCATCGGCTTGTCTGACGCGTAGTGGAGGAAACCAATATCGAAATCCACTGAATGCAGGTTGACGATCTCGTTTACTGGATGGCGCTGCGGGCGGAAGGCTTCGTATATGGCCGAGAGGTAAGGCCCGCCTTCCATCTCGATATCGGTGTAGCCTTCCCTGTAAAATACGCTCATGTAATTGGGATTTTGCAGAAATGTGCCTAGAACCGTGACCGCCTTCTGGTTGTCGAGCACGTTGCCGTGCTCCATCCAGGCGGTGACATGGCGCGCGGTGAAACAGTTGCGGAAGAGATAGGTATTTTGCGAGTGTTCGTCGTGGATGACGTTGGGGATCATTAAGTCGCCAATGCGGCCGTTCAGTGTGGCGGCTTTGCCCATGACGTAGACGCCGTCCAGCCGGCCGACGCCTTGCGAGATGCGGCTGAGCAGCTCATAGGAAGCCATGCCCAGGGGATAGTCGATATTCAGCACGACGGCCTGGCTGTGGCGCAGCGGCTCGAGGTCGTCAGCGCGGCCCAGGCGCGGGTCAAACCACTGCGCCTCGAGCTTGCCCAACTCGATCACTTGCGTCTCCATTTCGAAGCCGTGGCGGCTGGGCACGCGATGGATGCCCAGACGATGTTCTTCTCTCTCGAAGACGCGTCGGGCGCGGCTGCCCTGATCGGAAAGATATTGCCGCAGCACAAAATACAGAAAGTTGTCGATGCTCTTGTGATAACTTTCCTTCAGGTCTTCGTATTCGGTCAGCAGCGATTTCTCTTTGAATTGCTCGATGTAGTTGACCAGGCTTTCTTCAAATCGCCGAGCGAAGCCCGCCAGCAAGTTGATCAAGGAATGGGTATTGCTGGAAACGAAATAGACCGGGCGCTCCTGCAGGTCGATGCCGGCGAGCGATACTTCTTCGCAGAGTTCCTGCCACCAGGCGGCAGTGGCGCGGCGGTAATCCGCCAGCGACCCGGAAATGAGACGCAGGGTCATGCTCTTTCGTTGCCGGCCGATGCGGAGCAAGTTGCCGACGAATTCGTCCTGCCAAAGCAGCTGCAGCCGTTGCAGGTCGCTGACGGCCATGCGCAGACCGTCCGCCAGTATCTTGAATTCAGCGGCTGGCACATCGCGTCCGCCCGCGTATGGCAACAGCGAATCGAAAAGGTCGCGATTCTGCAGGAGCTGATGCAGCTTATTCCACTCGATTTGAAAGGCGGTCAGAATGGGAACCAGATCGTCAATGTCCGAGCGGCTGACGATGAAAACCGCCATAGCGCCGGCTCCGTTGAAATGCGTGCGCCGCCGCCGCCCCGGCGCGTATACCCGCTGCCAGTCGGCGACATTCTTGTAGCCGGCCGCGGCAAAGGCGCGCTCCATCTGCCCGATCAAGATCTCCTCGGCCTGGATGACGCAAGCGGGCAAGCGCAAGGCGCTGTACATCAGAGCGGAGACATCAGGTTCGGCGGCGACGGCGCGATCGTGCAGGGAGGAGGCCATCGCCAGGTGGCTCTCGACTAGCGTTTCGATCTTGATGCTGTCGCTGGAACGCAGCAGCGAATAATAGGTGCGCATATAGAGTTCGATTTCTTCGCTGCCCGTTTTGGGCACTCGTCGATCCATCGCCTTTCCTCAGGGGACTTGCGTTTTTGCGCGGCTGGCCTGGCGGAAGGCTTCTACGATCTTATAGTAGCCAGTGCAGCGGCAGAGGTTGCCGCTGATGCTGAAATTGATTTGCTCGGTATCCGGTTGCGGGATTTCTTCCAGCAGCTTTGCCCCCGCCATCAAGAAGCCCGGCGTGCAGTAGCCGCATTGCACGGCGGCTTCGTCAATGAAGGCCTGTTGAATGGGATGCAGGGCATCTTGCTCCCCCAAGCCCTCGACCGTCACGATTTCGGCGCCGTGCGCGCGCGGGGCGTGCACCATGCAAGACATCACGGCGACATCATCGAGGAAAACGGTGCAAGCGCCGCATTCGCCTTCGGCGCAACCTTCTTTGCTCCCGGGCAAGCCGACGTCATCGCGCAGCCAATGCAAGAGCGATTTATGCTGACCGGTGGCGATTCGAAGGTCGCGGCCGTTGACTCGGCTCTCGATGGGCGTGTCGGGTCGATGCGCGAAACCCTGCGGCAGGCCGCGCGTAACCCGGGCTTCGTTATCGCCCCAAAGCATCGGCGGCGCTTCGGGCAGGCCGGTGTCTTGCGGCTGGGCCGCCAGGCGCCGCAGCGCGCGCGCCACCAAAACCTTGACCATCTCGCTGCGGTATTCGGCGCTGCCGCGCACATCATCGATCGGGGTCACCGCGGCGCTGGCCAGCCGGCCGCACTCGGCCACGGTCTCGCGATTGAGCGCCTTGCCGATCAAGTAGTTCTCGGCGGCGGGCGCGCGGACGATGGTGGCGGCGACGCTGCCGAGCGCGATGCGCGCGTCGGTCACGAGTCCGTCGGCGTCGCGGCCGATGACGGCGGCGACATCCACGACTGAAATGGCTTGAGCGCGCCGCAACCCCAGCTTCAGAAAAACGCCGCGCTGCTGGTCGTTCAGCGGCGGGATGCGGATGGAGCGCAGCATTTCGTCCGATCGCATGACCGTTTGCCGGAATCCGCTGTAAAAGTCCTCCAATTGAAGCGCGCGTTCGCCCTTTGCGGAGAGCAGCGTCACCTCGGCGCCGAGCGCAATCAGCGGCGTGATCGTATCGTTGGCGGGGGACGCGGTGATCAAGTTGCCGGCGATCGTGGCGCGATTGCGAATCTGGGGGGCGCCGACTTCCCAGGCGGCTTGCGCCAGCGGCAGCGCGCGCCGGCGGATCAGGTCGCTGCCGACGACGACGTTATGCGTGACCAGGGGACCCAGCACGATGGTCTCGCCCTCCTGGCTAATGCGATCCAGGCCGGGGACGCGCGTGATGTCAATGAGCGTCTGCAGTTGCGGATGCTGCCCGCGTTCCATTTCGATGATGAGATCGGTGCCGCCGGCGACAATCCTGGCCGCAGCCCCGAGTTCATTGAGCAGCGACAATGCTTCGGACACGCTGCTGACGCTGTGATAAGCCTGCCACATGGTCGACGCGCCTCCTCGGACGAATCAGTCCGGCCGGCTATCTATACCGGCTCCAGTTCGAGAACAGTAAAGGGATTGATATTCATTACGCAGGTCGATTCATACTGCGTGCGCACGGTCTTGCGGCGATCCCAAATATGCACGTGTCCGTGCAGCATATAACGCGGACGATACCACTTCATGAAATTGAGGAAGCCGCTGAAGCCGCGATGGGCCACATCTTGGCCGTCATGGATATTGAGCGCCGGCGAGTGGGTCACGAAGAGATCGATACCGCGTTTTCGCGCCCAGCGCTGCCACAGTATCGGCGGCGCCAGGCCCAGAACCATGCGCTGCATCTGCGACTGCGTGTATTGAATCGCGCCGCGATTGTATTTGATCGAGCCTTCCAAACCCGCCATGAGCAGCCCGCGGTACTCGACCAGCTGTCGATGCAGATTGACGCCGCCTGGCGGCTCGGAGTCGTAGGCTTCATCGTGGTTGCCGCGCACGTAAAACATGGGCACGCTGATAATGCTGGTGATGAAATCGAGGTAGCCGGGCGCCATGTCCCCGCAGCTGATGATCATGTCGATGTCGCTGTACTGCCGGCGCAGATTGACGGCGCTGTGCAATTGCGGCATTTCGGTATCGCTTACGCAGAGGATCTTGACCACGCCGACCGCCTTTGTTTGAGCGCCGCGCGTCCCACCCAGGGGAGGCGTTCTAGCTGGAATATCCGCCGGCGAAAGTATCGATCATCAGACGCACGTCCGCGCCAAGCGGGTAGAGGATGGGACAAGTGGCGCCGGCGGCGACGTACTCGCGCACTTTCGCCTTGACCTCGTCCGGCGTGCCGGAAGCCGTGATCATTTGAACGACATTGTCCGGCACCAGCTTCATCGCTTCCAGGATTTGTTCTTCGGTGGCGGGCCAGGTCAAGACCTGGTTGATTTCGTCAAGCAGCTCCTGGCTGACGCCGCTGGCCTTCATGATATGGGGTTGTTGGCCCAGGTATTGCGTGACCAGTTTGCGGGCCGCGTTCAAGGCGGCGTCGCGGTCGTTATCGACAGAGCAGACGACCAGTTGCGGGCGGTCGACGTCGTGGATGGATTTGCCGGCTTTCCTGGCCCCGATCTCCAGTTGCGCCATCGCCATATCGTTGTATTTCGGCGAAACCAGATAATTGAGCACGGCGCCGTCGGCGATCTCTCCGGTCAAAGCCATCATCTTTGGCCCGGTCGCGCCGATGAAGATGGGCACATTGCGCGGTTCTTTCCGCCCGTGCACCACATCCAGCTCGACATCATCCATCTGCACAAACTCGCCGTCGAAGCTGACGCGCTCGCGATTGAGCAGCCGACGCACGACGGTCACCACTTCGCGCATGGCCAGCAGATTCTTGCGCCGCGCGATGCCGACCTTGGCCGCCAGCGGATCCCACCAGGCGCCGATGCCGCAGTAGATGCGATCTTGCGCCAAATCGTCCAGGGTCAGAAAGGTGGCTGCGATTACGGCGGCATTGCGCGTCCAGTTGTTGATCACGCCGGAGCCGATTTTGATCCGCGAGGTCACGGCGGCGAAGGCGGCCATCGGCACAATGGCGTCGCGGACGAGGCGGCTCTCGGCTTGCCACACCGCTTCAAAGCCGCAAAGCTCGGCGTACTTCACGTATTCAATGGCGTCAGCCAGAGGATGCGCGTCCTGCAAATAAAGCGCTACGCGATCAGCCATGAGTATCCTCCACTTCGCTTTTCATTGTTTCTTCGCTTTCGCTACCCCTCATTATCCTTCAGATGTCGCCGCTGTGGCAAATCTCGCCTGACGGTCAGCCGGCGCCGCAAAGCAGGGGGAAAGACGGCAGGTGCCCAAAGTGGCCCTGATCCAGTATTTCCTGATATTCGCGCAAGTCTTCCGGAACATCAATGTCCAGCGACAGGCGTTCGGACTTAAACTCGATGACAGGCAGACCGGCTTCGCGCGCCATACGCCGGTGCCGCGCAAAGCTGCCGGCGCCGTATTCGTATTCGACCGCCAGGGGCGGCCGCACCAGCAGCGCGTTGGTGCCGTCGCGGTTGCGGTCAGTCGCGATGACCAGCGATGGGTCGGCCGCCAGCTGGATCAACTCGCGCAGGTCTTCGGCATTGACGAAGGGCAGGTCCGCCGGCAGCACCAGCACGGCGTCGGCGCGCCAGCTCGAGACCACCATGGTCGCGCGGAGCAGCGCCGGATTCAGATTCGATGTGGCGCCTTCTTGCAAGGTCTTGGCGCCCATTTCGCGCGCGATCGACAGGGCCTTGGTGTCGCGCGATACGACCAGAACGCCCGTGACCGGCTGGATGGTGGTGGCAACCGACAAGACATGACGAAACATAGCCTGGGCCAGCTCAAAGCGCTGATCGGGCGACAGTACCGGCGCCAAGCGGCTCTTGGCGTTTTTCAGCGGCTTGACCGGGATGATGGCCCAGAGGCTCATGCGGCCCACCCCGCGATCCAGTCCAGCGCGTCGCGCGCCAAGGCCGCTTTTGCGGCGTCGTCCGTCATCAGCGTATTCAGCCGGACCGCGCGAATACCCTCGACGCGTAGCGGCTCGTTGCGGATGTCGTTGACGAAGCCATCGATGATGCCGCCGTAGAAGCGCGCGACCGCCGCCTCGGATACCGGCAGCCCCAACTCGGCCATGATCTTGGCGGTCGGGCCTTTGACGGCCGCGCCGGCGATGATCGGCGTTATGGCCACGACCGGCGCGTCGGCGCGCTTGAGCGCCTGGCGCATCCCGGGAACAGCCAGAATCGGCGCAACCGACAGCCAGGGATTGGAGGGCGCGATCAGAATGACATCGGCCGTCTCCAGGGCCGACGAAACGGGCGCGGACATAGTCGCCTTTTCGCAATCCTTGTGTTTGATAGACTTTACGATGGGACGCCAGCTATGTTTCACAAAGTACTCCTGGAAGCCCAGTTCGCCCCGGTCTGCGGTGTCAACGAGGGTCGGCGTCTCTTCATCGCACATAGGCAGCAGACGGGCGGAAACGCCCAGGCGCCGCGCGAGACAGTCAGTGACTTCGGTGAGCGAATTCCCTTGCCGCAAGCCTTGCGCGCGCAGCAGGTGCGTGGCCAGGTCCTTGTCGCCCAGACGGAACCAGGGCTCGACGCCGTAATGCCCTTCCAGACTGTCCATGACGGCGGTCTCGTCGCCGGCGATTCCCCAACCCGTTTCGCGATTCACCAAGCCGGCCAAGGTGTACATCACGGTATCCAGATCGGGACAGATCTTCAGGCCCAGACGCCAAAAGTCGTCGCCGGTGTTGACGATGAAAGTCAAGCGTTCCGGCGCGACGACGTGCATCAAACCACTGGCCAATTTCGCGCCGCCTACCCCGCCGATCAAGACCGCCACTCGCGTCGCTAGCGCCAAATCGTTCTCGTTTCCCAAGATTCGCGACTGCGCCGGCGTTGCTGCGCCGGGAAGCCCAGTGTAATTAAACCTTGCGGCTGCCAATCCGCGGGCAGATCCAGCACTTTCGCGACCAATTCCTGACAGAAGAGCGGGGCGCACATCCAGCAGGCGCCCAATCCGAGGCTGGCGGCCATCAGCAAGATATTCTGCCCGGCCATGGCGGCGCTCTGCTGCGCCATCGCGCGTTCATGGGCGTCCCGCCGCTCGTCGCCGTAATCGTCCATATCTTGCAGGCTCATGCAGAGCAGCAGCAGAAGCGGCGCCTCGGTGATCCGCCGATACGAACGACCGACATCGGCGTCGATCAGCGCTTGAGGCAGGCCGTCCGCGGCCAGATCGCGGCGCAAGCGCGCGCCCATTTCCCGCGCCAGGCGCGCTTTGGTCGCCGCCCGGTCGATCACCGCAAAGCGCCAGGGCTGCCGATTGTGGGCCGAGGGCGCCCAAACGCCCGCCTCCAGAATTTGCGCGATATATTCGGCCGGCACCGGCGTCGCCTGATAGCGCCGGAGCGAGCGCCGCTGCCGAATGATCTTCGACAACTCGGCGGCTTGTGTGGGAGAAGCTATATTGCGCGACATATCGGTTTGGCGCGGCTCGTCACGGCTAGTTCAACCACAGAGAACACAGAGAGCACAGAGTTCAACAGCCCAGGCCTGAGGGAAAGCGCATCGGTTGCCACAACGACTCCTGCAATCATGGCGGGCTCAGCGGTAGAGATCATGTTCGGCCGCGCGAATCATGTCGGTAGCGCGCCCATGCGCTGAGCGCGAATCCAGCCCGCGTACCAAGACGGCCGGCAAACCTTGATCGGCCTCGCCACCGAGCAAATGAGCCGCAGAGGCCACGAGATCGGCATAAGCCACTTGCGTCACCTCGAGCGCCCGCCCGTACAAGTCGCGGCTGCCGCGTAAATCTTGCACCGCCGGCAGGCCGGAAACGCCGATGGCGACGCCGACATTGCCGACGCGGAAAGCGCGACCGTGCGTATCGCTGATGAGCACCGCCAGGTCGACGCCCGTTCGCCCCTGAAGCGCGGCGCGAATCCGATCGGCGGACGCGTCCGGATCCAGCGGCAGCAGCAGCGCGGCTTCATCGCCGCCTTCGATATTGCTCTGGTCGATGCCGGCGTTGGCCGAGACGAAGCCCAGGCGATGCTGGGTCACCAGGACGCCTTTGCGTTTTCGCGATACGCGCTGTGATTCGCTCAAGATCAACTCAACCAGACGCGGATCTTTGCCGGTCTCCGCCGCCAGCGCCTCCGCTTCCGGCGAGGGGAGGACGCTCGCCAGCGCCATCAGCCGCCCTTCGGCCTTGGCCACGATCTTGGAGGCGACCACGAGCGCGTCCCCGCTCTGAAATTGCAGACCGGCGGATGTAGCCCGCGACAAAAGGATGTCGGCAATATCGTCGCCGGATTCGATCAGCGGAATATCGGGGATCGCGCAGGCAATGAGTTTCGGCGCGCTACTCATGGCTCGTTGTCCAGGCCGGTGATGCGAATGCCGGCCCCCTTGACCTTGTATCTCCGGTTGATATGCAGCAAGATCGGCGTTAGCGATTCGGCCGCCACCGCGTTCTTCAGCGGCCCGGCGTCGATAGCGCGCATGCCCGCCGCCGCCACCAGCGCCGAGACCTCGGCCCGGGCCGCCTCGTCGTCGGCGCATACCAGCACATCGCAATCGACAGCGCGGTCCAGCTGCCTGAGCTTGACGGCGCTGACATTCTGAAAGGCGGCGACCACTGCGACGTCAGGGCCGAGGATCGCTTGCGCTTCCAAAGCGGCGGCCGCGCCGGGCGGCAGATTAACCGCCATGATCTCCGGCGGGCGTAGCGGCACGGTCAAGTCGACCAGGGTCTTGCCGCGACAGGCTTCGCGGACGCCCGCGAGCGTCGGCTTGTGCGCGCCATAGGGCACGCTAAGAACTACAATATCGGCAGCGGCGGCCGCGGCCGCATTCGCCATTCCGGTCAAATAGTCGCCGCCCAGCTCGACGTTCATTTCGGCCGCGCGCGTCTGGGCTTTGCTTGCTTCGCGCGAGCCGATCACGACCCGATAGCCATTCAGCGCCCAGCGCATCGCCAAGCCGGCGCCTTCTTTGCCGGTCCCGCCCAAAATCGCCAGTGTTTTCATCGCCGTCCCAGTCTCAATCGTTTCACGCCCGTCACAAAAAGATATGCCGCCGAGTTCACCGAGAAAAAAGAGAGCGCCGAGTCAAGCGCTAAAGGTCTGTTCTGGCAGCGATACTTCCAAAAGCAGCTCGTCAACGCCGGCCCTATCGCTAGGATTGTAAAGTATCTTGGGCGAATCGCGTATAGCGTTCCCAGACTTTTGGCGCCAGGGCGCGGGCTTCTGCGGCGATTTCGGCCTCATCCAGCGTCAGCAATTGTCGGTCGCGCATCAAGATCCGTCCGGCGCAGATCGTCGTTGTCACCATCGACGCTTCAAAGCCGAAGAGCAAGTGCCAGGGCAAGTTGCCGGCGTTCAAAGGCGTAAAGGGCTGGTAGTCGACGAAGATCAGGTCGGCGAGCGCGCCCGGCGTTAATTCGCCGATGGTCTCGCCCGGGAAAAACTGCTGCATCAGCCGCGCGTTATTGTGCCAGGCCATCTGCGCGATGGTCATGCCGTCGGCGCGGCGCGGATCGCGATTCGCTACTTTGTGCAGCAAATAGGCGGCTTTCCATTCGGCCCACATATTGTTGCTGAAGCCGTCATTGCCCAGACATAGCTTGACGCCCGCCGCCAACAAACCGTCGATATCGGCCGCGCCAACGCCGTTATTCATGTTGGAGCGCGGCTGATGGCTGACCCAAACACCGCGATCAACCAGGATATCGCGCTCGGCTTCGTCAATATGCACGCAATGCGCGGCAATGGTGGAATCGCGCCAAATGCCGTACTTGTCCAGACGTTCGACCACCCGCCGGCCGCTGCGGCGCAGGCTGTCTTCTTCATCGGCCTCGTGTTCGGCCACGTGAATATGAAATCCGCCGTTATCAGGCAAGGCGTCGGCGCAAGCGCGAAGACTGTCGTCGTTCAGCGTCAGGCTGGCGTGCAAACCGAAGCTGCCGCGCAGCCGCGGATGGTCGGACGTGGCGCGCAAGAAGCGCGTGTTCTCGGCGATGCCGGCCCGCATCTTCTCCATGCCGTCGCGGTCGGTCACTTCATAAGCGAGTACGGCGCGCAAACCAGCCGCGTCCACCGCCGCGCCGATGACATCGAGGCTGCCGCCGATGAAGTTGGGGCTGGCGTGGTGGTCGACCAGGCTGGTTGTCCCGTGTTTGATGGCGTCCACCAGGCAAACCAGGGCGCTGGCGCGAACGCTCTCGCGGTCCAGGGCTTTATCCAGGGGCCACCACAATCGTTGTAATATCTCGGGGAAGTCGCGCGGCGGCGCGCCCGGAATCGCCATGCCGCGAGCGTAGGCGCCATAAAAGTGCGTATGCGCGCAGATGCCGCCCGGCATGACGTACTGACCGCGAGCGTCGACGATGTCGGCCGCCGGATGCCGCGCTTCCAAATCGGCGCGCTCCCCGATGGCGGCGATGCGTTCGCCGTCGACGAGCAAGGCGGCATCGGGCAAGATTCGCGGCTCGGCGCCCAAAGTAATCAATTGCGCGTTGACTATCAACATGGAGGCGATTTCCCTTTGCCGCTCCCGGCCTAAGCGCGCAGCGCGTGATAAACGCGGTCGACGTAGAAGTCGCCCGCGCTGTAGAGATCGGCGATCGTCTCGGCGCTGATGAACCGATCCCAGGTGGTGCGGATGAAACTGATCGAGCGCGCCGGCACATTCGATATCGGCGGGTCCTTTTCGACCAAATTGCGGAATTGCAACTTGAAATATATATCGGTCGCGCGCTGTTCTTCGCCCGGCAATAAGTCAGCGCGCCGCGCCAACTCCAGGCCGGTGACGCGGGCGAAGTAGGCGATGGCGCCGCTTTGCGGCCCAAAGACCTTGCCGCTGAGAAAGAATGCAATATATTCGGCGTTCAAGCCGCGCGGCAATTGCCGCTCGGGAATGCGATACCAATGCTGTCTTCGGGCGATGTCAAAGTCTCTTTTGCGGTTGAGCACCCCGACCAGCACGCGGTCGTCAGCGTACATTTGCGTCCTCGATTCCCGCACTCAGCCGCGGCGCTGGGCCAGCAGGCGCCGGTCGATTTCCGCCACTTGCGCCTGATGGCCGCGCCACCAGTCCGGGTCGCGCTGCGCGTCCAATTCGGCGACCGATTTGCCCTGCTGCTCGACCCAGGTGTAATACTTGAGATTATGCCAGCGTTCGCGGGCGTCGCGCCCCCCTTCCATGATCCAGTCCGTGCCGGCGCGGTGGAAGACGCCATTCACGATGGCGGTAGCGGCGGCCTCGTCCAGGGGCCCGCGCCGCTCGCGCAGATTCGCCATGACCGAGCCGTAGCGCTCCATGGCGTCGGTGGCGACGGTGACGATGACATCATCGCTGTTCATGTCATAAAACTTGGCTGTCTTGATTGCGCCGATAATATTACAGATCCCGCTGATGCCCAAGGTCTGGGACAGCTGGCTTACCGCGGCCGGATCCATTCCGAAGCGATCGGCCAAGACTTGCCGCCCGGCGTCTTCGGCCAGGACGCGCAAGCCGTTTAGGGCGTCCATGTCGTCGATGGCCATCAGCGCGTCCATGTTGAAGACATTGTGAATCCAGGTTACGTGCTTGTCGCCGATGCCCTGGATCTCGTGCGCGCCGTAGCCGTTGTTGTACAGGGTTGGGCATTGAATCGGTTCCAGACCGACAATCTTGTGGTCGCTCCAGACTTGTTTGAGCCGGTCGCCGGCGGCGATCGTGCCGGCGCTTCCCATCGCTGACACAAAGGCGGATATCTTGCCCGCGCCGATGCCCTCGGCGCGCAATTCCTCCGCCAGCTCCACCAGGGTATTGCCGGTCACGTGGTAATGAAACCGGTAATTGCCCATCACCTCGAATTGATTCAGCACGCGAATCTTGGGGTCGCCGCCGCTTAAACGCTTGACCTCGTCGTAAATTTCCTTGACATTGCTTTCGCTGCCGGCGGTGCGGATGATGCCGGCGCCATAGCTGGTGATGCGGTCGAAGCGCTCCTGGCTCATCTCTTCCGGCAGCACCACGATGCTGTCGTATTCCATGCGACAACCGATGAAGGCGCCGCCGATCCCATAATTGCCGGTCGAGGGCCAGACCAGGGTATGCGCGTTGGGATCGACCTCTCCCAGCAATTGTTTCTCCAGCAACACCGAATAAGCGGCGCCGACCTTGTGGCTGCCGGAGGGGAAGCTGCCGCCGTAGATCACGACAATCGCCGTCGCGACGCCGGTGAGCTCAGGCGGCAGGACCAGGTGATAGACGCGGTTGTGGCCGTCGCGCCAGGTGATGTTGTAAAGATTCAGGGGATTAAGCGGATCCTCGGTCAGAGCCGCCAAGGCCGCCTTGCGCAGGGCGGGATCGATCGTCTGCGGGTGGAGCATTTCCTCAAAGCTGGGACCGGTGACCATGACGCCCTCCTCATTTGGACCCGGAAGCATCGTCTTCCATCAGATCCAACTGCCGTTCCAGCAGCCGCATTTCGTTCAGCAATTCGTTCCGCTGCCCGGCCCACTGGCGGTAGAGGCGCCGGTCGGCGCTGGACATGTCTTCGCTCTTGCCGCCCTTGGCCATGATCAAGTCGTCGATTTTTGCGTCGAGCGCTTCATAAGCTTCCACGACTTCACGATAACGCGCCACCAGCGCCAGCTGGTCTTTGTCAGACGCCGTCATTACGCGTTCCTTCCGCCCCGCCTTCAGGCGCTTGCCGCTCCCCCGCCAGCGCGACCGGCGCGCGCTGGGTAGGGGCCCGCGCGGACTCCAATCCAATTGTTGAGGCTACCACATAAAGCGGGCGATCGCGCGACTCATTGTAGGTGCGCGCGACGTATTGGCCGATGATGAACAAGAAAAAGAGTTGAAAGGAACTCAGCAGCAGCAGCAAGACAATCGTTGTCGCCTGCCCGCCGAAGAAGGCTTCGCCGCGCGCCAGGCGCAGAATTGCGACGACGGCGCCAACAACCAGCGATGCGCTCGCCAATACAAAGCTGACGTATATCATAATTTGGAGCGGGAAGAATGAGAAGCTGGTGACGGCGTCCAGCGCGAAGGCGATCATTTTGCGCAAGGGATATTTGGTCACGCCCCAGTACCGCTGCTCGCGCGCGTATTCGACGCCGGTCTGCTTAAAGCCCACCCAGCTCGTCATGCCGCGGACGAAACGATGGTGCTCCCGCATTTGCCTAAGCACCTGGGCGACCTGCTCGTCCATCAAGCGAAAATCGCCCGTATCGACCGGAATGTCAATATCGGTGATGCGATGGATCAGGCGATAAAAGAGCTTGGCCGACAAGCGCTTCCAAATGCTCTCGCCGCGGCGTTCAGAGCGCACGGCATAAACGACGTGGAAGCCCTCTTTCCACTTTTCGATCAAGCGCGGAATAACGGCCGGCGGGTCCTGCAAATCGGCGTCGATCAAGATGACGGCTTGGCCGCGGGCGTAATCGACGCCGGCCGTGACCGCGATCTGATGCCCGAAATTGCGCGCCAGGCCAATCACGCTCAAACGCGAATCCGCCGCGGCCAAACCCAGCATAATTTCCATTGACCCATCGCTGCTGCCATCGTCCACAAAGAGCAATTCCCACGTTTCTCCGGTGGAATCCAGGGCCGCGACCACCTCGTCGTAGAAGCGCCGCAGATTGCCGGCTTCGTTATACACCGGCGCGACGATCGAATAAACCGGGCGCGCGCTCATAGCAAGCCCGCGCTTCCCAGCGCCCGGCGTACGGCAGCGATGTCGGCCGCGACCGGGATTCCGCCGCCGACCGCTTCCCGGGCGCGCGCGATATCTTTCAAACCATTGCCGGTGCTCAATAGACAGACGCTTTCGTCGGC
>VXLV01000072.1 GCA_009841405.1 Chloroflexota bacterium
GGTTTGGGGTGGGGGCGCCTGCGCCAGCTTATCCGCCGCCAACTCCTCGACCGAGCGCGTCGCCAGCCGCGCCGCGCCTTCTGTTTCCCGCAGCACCACGCGCGTGCCCGCCCGCTCGTGCGCTTCCAGCCGCGTCCGCGCCGCTTCGATTTCGGCTGTGGCGTAATTGGGCAGCCACTCCGCCTGCGCCACCAGCAATTCGTCGGTCATCTGCCACACTTCTTCGGGATTGCAAACCGCGCCCACCAGCGGATCGTGCAGCATCGCCTGCTTCAGCAGCGTCACATCGCCGTGAACCGCCGCTTCCTTCGCCATCTCTTGCACGCGCACACTTGCCGAACAGGTCGCCGCGCATGCCAGCGGCAAATCCCCCACCACCGGAATGCTGACGCCGTTGCGGTCGACATAGCCCGGCAGCTCAACCACGCAGCCATCGGGCAGATTCGTGATATAACCGCGATTGGGCACATTGAAGTGCCCGCGATAAACGCGCCCCGTTTCCAAGCCCTCGATGATGTACGAGCCGTGCTCGTGGCTGCGGTCGGCGGCGCTGATCCGCGGCGTCTCTTCCTCCAGCCAATTGGGGAAGTCCGTCTCGAACCAGTTGCGCCCTTCCGCGCAAACGCGCAGGTATCCGCCCGTCTCGCCGTGTATCCAGCGATTCAAGCTGATCCAGTCCTTGATCTCGTCAGGCCGCTTGCGATACCAGGGCAGGTACTCGCTCAGGTGGCCGTTCGACTCGGTTGAGAAATAGCCGAAGCGCCGCAGCACATCAATCCGCACTTTTTCCTCGTCGCGAAATTCCGGATGCGCCTCGAACAACTCCAGCAGACGCGGGATCATATCCATACCCCGCCACTGCGCCTGCACGTACCAGGTCTGATGATTGATGCCCGCGCAGATAATGTCGACATCGTCGCGTGTTACGCCTTCGTCCGCGCCGATCAGCCCTTCGCGCCGCGCCCACAACTCAATGCACTCGGCGATTTGGGCATGGCCGTGCTGAATGCCGTGGCACAAACCGATGGTGCGGACGCCGCCGTACTGATTGCAGGCCCAGGTGTTCATGGCCATGGGATTGGAGTAATTGAGGAAGGTCGCGCCCGGCTTCGCCACTTCGCGGATATCGCGGCAGATGTCCAGCAGCGCCGGAATCGTGCGCTGCCCGTACATGATGCCGCCCGCGCAAATCGTATCGCCAACGCACTGATCCACGCCGTACTTCAGCGGAATGTCAATGTCCAGCTGAAAGGCGTCCAGCCCCCCCTGCCGGATCATGCAAATCACATAATCGGCCTCGGCAATCGCTTCCCGCCGATCCAGCGTGGAACTGACCGTCGCTGGCAGCCCGTTCGCCCGTATATCGCGCTCGCAAAGCTGCGCCACCATCGACAAATTACGCGCCGAGATGTCCATCAGCGCAAAATGCGTGTCCGTGAACTCCGGCACGGTCAGCAAGTCGGTCATCAACCGCCGCGTGAACCCGACCGATCCGGCGCCAATCATGGCGATCTTCAGCGGCATGCTTTCCTCCGCCCGTTTAATCCGGCCAAACAAGGGCTTAGAGCATAAATCATCTGTAGAAACTTACAAGGGTGGCAACGCCATGAACGGCACAGAAATAGCGTCGGCATGAGGCGCCTGTATTCCAACGACTGCGCGTAATGGCGCATTAGGCTGCATGTTCACTCATTACGCGCTGCACATTTAATCATGCTTTCTGCGCGATGTCAAGAAATCCGCGCAATACCATGCACAGAACAAGCGAAATCATGTATGCTTGTCAGTGAATGGTTCAACTGGCAACGACTGTCTTCAGCATGAAGAAATCCGAACGGCAAGGCCTTATCGTGCGGCAGGCGCAAGTGGCGGAACCGCAGCAACTGCTGTCGACAAACGCGCTGGCCCGCCAATTTGATGTCTCCGAAACGACTATCCGCCGCGACTTCCAGCAGCTAGCCAGCGCCGGCTTGATCGAGCGGCAATACGGCGGCGCGCAGCTGGCGACAGCGACCGCGCCAGAACGCCTCGGGCAAGTCGGCATCCTGTTGGTATCCCGCATCGACAAATACCGCGATCCCTTCTACAACATGGTGCTCGAAGGCGTCGACCGCGAGCTGGAGCAGCTCGGCTACCACATCGCCTTCGTCAAGACTTTGTACGAAATCGACTCGATCGCGTCAGCCGAGCGCCTTCTGGACAGCTACGACATCAAAGGTCTCATCCTGCTCGGCGACGGTCCCAGCGAGAGCGCCGCCTGCTTGCGGGAGCGCATTGGCCCGGTAATCACCGTGACCGACAAACAAGAACTCGATGCCGACCAGATTTCTTTCGCCGGCGACGAGGGCATGCGTATGATGGTCGACCACCTGGCCGCGCTTGGGCGTCGCCGCCTGGCATATATCTCCGGCTACCGCGACATCCGTTACGCCGGTTTCTGCCAGGGGCTCGCCGCCATGGACCTGCCGCATCATGATGCGCTGCGCCAAATCATCGCGCCCGGGCCGTCCGGCTGGACGCCCGACCTCGGCGAGCGCGGCGCAGCCAATCTGATGTCGCTCGCACAGCCACCCGACGCGATCGTTTGCGCTTCCGACCGGCTGGCAATCGGCGCGATGGGCTGGCTGCAGCGCAAAGGCTATCGCATCCCCGACAATATCGCCGTCACCGGCTTCGACAATATCCCCGACTCCGACTTTACCTTCCCGCCGCTCACCACCGTGCACGTGCATAAAGTCCTGCTGGGCAAGCTCGCGGCCGAACGCCTGGCGCAGCGCATCGAGAATCCGGACGGAGTCCATCTCCGCATCACTACGCCGACTTCGCTGGTCGTGCGCCAGTCCTGCGGCGCCTAATCGCGGAAGGCTTCCGCCGGCCCAAAGGGCGCCAGCGCGGTTGTGATATACGAGCTGAGCAAGTACTCGTCCCCCTGCTCATAAGCGAAGCGCCACATCCGCCGGCACATCTCACGTATCACAGGAAGACAGCGAGGGTCGCGCGCGATATTGCGCAACTCGTGCGGGTCGTTGCGCAGGTCGTAGAGTTCGTCGTCGTCAAAACCATTGTGGACGTATTTGTAGTCATTCGTCTTGACCGAGCGCTGCGAATAATACAGTTGTACGCCATTGCACTGGGTGAAGACGGCATCGCGCCAATTGTCGGGCGCTTGCCCCTGCATCAGCGGCAGCAAGCTGGCCCCGGCAAAGCGGCGCTCAGTTTCGACCCCGGCCGCGTCCAGTAACGTCGGCGCGATATCGGCCAGCGACGCAAAAGCGTCCACGCGCGCGCCCGCCGTCGGCGCCAGCCTGGGGTGGCGCATCACCAGCGGCACGTGATAAGCGCCGTTGAAGCAAGGAATGCCCTTGGCGAAAAGCCCGTGCTCGCCGCAATAGTCGCCGTGGTCGGAGCAAAAGATCACCAGCGTGTCGTCCATCTGCCCCAGCGCCTCAATCCGATCCAGCACCCGACCAAACAGATCGTCGATGTACGTGCAGAACGCCCAAAAGTGACGAATCGCGTCGCGCGTATCGTCCGGGCTAAGCTGCCCGAATATCTGGTCGCGAAGGCGCTTGTATATCCGCGGCTTGTCCTCCAGGCTGTCGCCGTAGCTGACCGGCAGCTGGACGTCCTCAAGCGCGTACATATCAAGGTAGCGCTGCGGCACGGCGTAGGGATCGTGCGGCGCAATCAAGCCGACATAAAGACACCAGGGCGCGTCATTGCCTTCCACTTCATCCAAAGCGGCGAGCGCGCGTTCAATCGCCCCTTCATCGTGCGCGCTGCCCTCGGCGCCAGTCGAGCCGTAGAGCTTGAAGGGGCCGTATCCCGGACGCGCGATCTCGCCAAGGCGGCGCTCTTGCGGCTCTGCCTCCGCGGCCGCCGCTCGGTACCGTTCCCAGCTGGAACCACGGACCGCGGCGGCGACCGAACTGACGCCGTGTTCTTTCCAGCCGCGATCCGCCGGCCGCTCCTCCATGCTGACATGCCACTTGCCCGAATAATGCAGATCGTAGCCGGCCTCAGCCAGGTCTTCGCTGAACAAGCGCACGCCGTCGTTCAAACCCCGGCTGAGCGCCTGCTGACCGGTGATATTGTTCCAGACGCCGTGCTCCGACGGATACAGCCCGCTGAAGAAGGTCGCCCGCGACGGACAGCAATGCGGCGACGGACAATAAGCCTGCGTGAAGCTAACGCCCTCCGCCGCCAGCTGGGTCAGACGCGGGGTCTTGGCCGGATGCTCGGGCAGCGCCGTATCCGCCCGCTGGTGATCCGTCATGAAGATGAGGATATTCGGCTTGCTCATGCCAAGCCCGCGGCCGCCCACAGGTCGTTCATGCTCGCCGCCGTCACTGTCGCCGCTTCCAGCGGATCGTCCATCGCGTTAAGGCGCGCGCTGAAGGGCTCCGGCGTCACCGGCCCGTCATACGCCAGCGCGGTTAACTTGCCCATGAATCCGGCCAAGTCAATTACCCCGGTCTCGCCCGGCAAGCGGCGGTCAAAATCCATATACTCCGCCATCGTCAAGCCCGCGGGCGCATCGTTGACATGCACGTTCACGATGTCGGCATTGCTGATCTTGTCCAGGTCGTCCAGCGACCCGCCCGAGGTGTACAAGTGCCAACTGTCCAGCAGCAAGCCGATGTTGCCCGTGCCGATGGCCGCGGCCAATTCGAGCATGCCTTCCATGGTCGAGATAAAATCATGCTGGTCAGCAGGCCGCAAGGTTTGTGGTCCCAGGAACTCCAAGCCGAAGCGGATGCCGCAAGGCTTCAATACCTCGGCGATCGCCCCAAAACGCTCCAGATGCCAATCGAAGTTCTCAGCGAATTCGCGCTCGGCCGAGGTCGGCGGCACCCAGGTCGACGTGCGCGTCGCGCCCATCTCTGCCGCCACTTCAGCCAGGCGCGGCAGCTCGGCCAGGTCATCGCGCCATCCGTCGCCCAGCCAGCGCACCGGCAAGCCCCACGCCCCATACTGGATGCCCGCGTCCTCGAACAGCGTCCGCGCCGCCGCCGCGCCCAGTTCGGCCGCCTCTTGTATGCTGAAATCCAAACCGGCGAAACCCGTCTCGCCCGCCAGCTTGAGGCTCTCGCCAAGGGACAAACCTCGAATGCCAATCGCGCCCGGACTCAAACTCTTGTACATCTCAACTCCCTTTGCTTGCAAGAATCTGCCTGCATTGAATCAACTCGCAAACTATACCCTATTCCAATGCCCATAGCACCACAATGCTTTTCTCTGTGCCCTCTGTGTCTCTGTGGTGAAAAAACATATCGCTCGGCATATAATGCCCGCAATGAACACTGACGCGCTCAAACAGCAGGCGGGCGAATTCGCCGCCGACTTCATCGACTCCGGCATGGTCATCGGGCTGGGCACGGGCAGCACCGCCATCTTCGCCACGCGCCGCATCGCCCAGCGCCTGCGCAGCGGCGACCTGCACGCTATCAGCACCCTGCCCACCTCGCTCGCCACCGAAGCCGCCGCGGCTGAGCTAGGCATCCCGCTGACGAGCCTGGCCACCCACCCGCGCATCGACATCACCATCGACGGCGCCGACGAAGTCGATCCCGATTTCAACGTCATCAAAGGCGGGGGCGGCGCCCACCTGCGCGAGAAAATCATCGCCCAGGCGACGGAGCGCCTGGTCATCGTTGTGGACGAGTCCAAGCTCTCGGAGCAGTTGGGCATGAACTGGCCGGTTCCGGTGGAGGTCGTCCCGTTCAACTGGGAGTCGCAGGCGGCGTACCTGCGGGCGCTGGGCGGGACGCCGGCGCTGCGGATGGCGGGCGACCGACCCTTCCACACCGACCAGGACAATCTCATCCTGGATTGCGCCTTCGGGCCCATCGCCGACCCGGCCGCGCTGGATGCCGCGCTGAATAGCCGCGCCGGCATCGTCGAACACGGGCTCTTCATCAACATGGCGCGCGATGTCGTGGTCGCCGGCGCGAACGGCGTCCGGCATTTGCGGAAGTGATTTTCTATACCACCGAGATCACCGAGGCTCATCTGATGCGTGGGCGCAGATTGACTGGCGTTTGATTGGCGCTTTAACGTCGCCCTTGGAGTAGGGGTTGAAAAACCAGCGGGCGGCGAGCCGCCGGGTAGCCCCTGCGATTTCGCTGTGTGCGAGTTTGGGATGCTGCGGGCGAGCCAATGGCTCGCCCCTACATTTTAGCTGTCTGCTTTGTGTTCTTTGTGGTTAAAATCCCCTAACTAGCCCCCACCACTAAAGGAGCAACCCATGACCAACCCACCCAACTGGCGCGACAACGGCGTCCGCATCGTCCGCAGCGGCGAGCTGGACAGCAACACGCCACAAACCCCGGGCATGACCCGCGCCGCCGCCATCAACCACGCCAAAGCCGGCGCCAACAAACTCTGGGCCGGCACAGTCGATATCCAACCCGACGCCAAAACCGGCGCCCACCATCACGGCGACCTCGAAAGCGTCATCTATGTCGTCAGCGGGCGCGCCCGCATGCGCTGGGGCGACAAGCTGGAATTTGTCGCCGAAGCCGACGCCGGCGATTTCATTTACGTGCCACCCTACGTGCCGCACCAGGAAATCAACGCCCGGCCCGACCAGCCGCTGATCTGCGTGCTCGTCCGCAGCGACCAGGAGGCCGTGGTCGTCAATCTCGATATCGAACCGGCGGAGACGTCGGAGACCATTTGGATCGGCCCCAACCATCCCGCCGATGACGCATGACCGCGCCGCCCGCCGATGTAGGGGCTACCTGCCAGGTCGCCCGCCGCCCGCCGATGTAGGGGCTACCTACCAGGTCGCCCGCCAAAGCGCGACCGACGTAGGGGCGACTCTGTGAGTCGCCCACGCCCAATCAGTCAACTATGGAGTGAGCAGGACTTTGGACACATCGCCCGGCGCCTCGATCAAGCGCTCGAACCAGCGGCCGCCCTCGGCGAGCGGCGCCTCATGAATCCAGGGGTCCAGCCGTATCGCGCCTTGGTCCAGCAAGTCCAGCGCGCGCGCGAAATTCGCCGGCGAGTAGGCGAAGCAGCCCCGCGCCACGATTTCGCTACGGATCATGGCCGCCACCGGCATGGCGCTCGTCTCTTCATGCAAGCCGCTGAGCACCACAGTCCCGCTCGCTTGCGTCGCCGCGACGCACTGTTCGCGCGTCCCAGCCGTGCCCACCGCATCAACCGAGACAGCCACGCCGGCGCCATCGGTCGCCGCCATGACCGCCGCGACCGTGTCAGTTTCGCGCGGCTGCAGCGGGATGCCGCCCAGCGCCTCGCCCATCGCCAGGCGCGCCCCGTCAATCTCGGCGATGAAAACGCGCGCCGCCCCTTCAAGGCGCAGCATCTGCAGCGACAGCAAGCCGATAGGCCCAGCCCCGATGATGAGGCAGTCTTGACCCGCGACATTGCCGGCCATTTCCGCGATGCGCACGGCGCAGCCCACCGGCTCGGTCAGCGCGCCAATGCGCGTGTCCATACCATCAGGCAGGGGCAGCGCCAGCTGGGCCGGCGCGCTGATCAGCTCGGCGAAGGCGCCGGGGCGATGCGCGCCCAGCAAACGCCGATTTGCGCAAAGCTGGTTGACCCCCGCGGCGCAACTCGGGCAGTCGCCGCAATACCAAAGCGGATTCACGGTCACCAGCGCCCCGACGGCCAGGTCGAGCCGAATGCTCGGCGTCCGCGCTCCAACAGCCACGATTTCGCCGGCGAATTCATGCCCCATGATCAGCGGCGGGACGCGCAGGGCGTTATGCCCCAGATAGCCGCTCAACTCCGAGCCGCAGATACCGGCGTGCCGCACGCGTATCAGGATTTCGTCCGCGGCCGGTTCCGGCGCCGCCTGTTCGCGCAGCGTCATCGTCCGCGCCGCTTCCCAGAGCAATGCTCTCATGGTGCTGTCCTTTCACGCTCTTCTGGACTTGCTCCCGGTCGTAGTCTCACAGCAGCAGTCGCTTCAGATTCTTTTACCACAGAGGAAATTGAGGACACACAGAGGACACAGACAAAAGCTAAATGGAAATGTTGATTATAGTGGAAAACAATACTCATTGCGCTAAACAAAAAGCTCTGTGCTCTCTGTGACTCTGTGGTGAATTAGCATGTGCCAAGCTCGGCGTTCAGGATGTGTTCACCGTCATAGACGCTGGCCCAGTCCAGCAAGAATTGACTCGATTACAGCTACCGAATTATACTCAATCGCCAGTTGCGCCGCCCCGCTTGGACAGTCGAGGTACCGGATATGAAGATCAAGAGCATTGAAGCCGTGCGCGTCAATTTGCCACAGCAGTCGCCCAGCGTCGCGCCGCGCCGCGTAGGCTGGCAACGCAGCGCCGAGGTCGCCAACCCGATGTCGGGTTACCCGCATGTCAAGCGCCACCGCAGCCAGTGGACCAGGACCGGCTGGGGCCGGGTCTGGGCGAAAGTGACGCTGGATGACGGGACCTGGGGCTTGGGCTCCACCGTGCACGGCCGGCCCGTCGCCGCCGTGATCGAGGACCACCTGGCGCCGCAACTGGTCGGCCAGGACGGCTTCGCAATCGAGCGCCTCGCCGATATGATGTTCCGGCTGACCAAGTTCTACGGCTCGACTGGGCTGGCGTCATACGCGATCAGCGCCATTGACCTGGCGCTCTGGGACGCCAAGGGCAAGGCGCTGGGCCAGCCGGTCTACAGCCTCATCGGCGGCAAGCAGAAAGAGCGCGTCTTCTGCTACTCAACCGGCAACGACATCGACTGGTATCAGGAGCTCGGCTTCACCGCCCACAAGCTGGCTTGCCCTTATGGCCCTGCCGATGGGCTCGCGGGCTTAACCAAAAATGTCGAGCTAATCGCGGCGACGCGCGAGCAAGTCGGCGACTACTGCGACATCATGCTGGATTGCTGGATGGCCTTTGACGTCGACTACACCGTGCGGCTGGTGGAAGCGCTGCGCCCTTACAAGCTCAAGTGGATCGAAGAATGCCTGATACCGGAGGACTTCGACGCTCATGCCGAGCTGCGCGCGCGCCTGCCCTGGCAGACGTTGACCACCGGCGAACACTGGTACACGCAGGTACCTTTCCAATACGCCATCAAGCACAACCTGGTTGATGTGCTGCAACCGGATATCGAATGGGTCGGCGGCTTGACCGTCTGCCTGAAAATCGCCCATGCCGCCGAAGCCGCTGGCAAGAAGGTCATCCTGCACGCCGGCGCTCGCACGCCCTACGGGCAGCACTTCTCAATCGCGATGCCCAGCGCGCCCTGGATAGAGTACTTTATCGGCGAGGACCCCGGCGTCCCGCTGAGCGAGGGCACGTGGCTGCCGGGCATGGCCTACGCGGTCGACGGCTGGCTGGAGATCGGCGACGCGCCTGGCTTCGGCCTGGGCATCGACGAAGGCTGGATCGAGCCATTTTGGCGTTAGGCTTGGGCGAGGACTGGGAACAGTCTCACCACAGAGGATAGAGAGGATACACAGAGGGCACAGAGGCAAGATTTGGCCTAGGTACGGTCGCGTGGGCGAGCCGAGGCTCGCCCCTACACCGGCTTGGTGATTCTTGCGATTCAGCTAGTGGGCAGTCCGAGGCGCTGGTATTGCTCTGGCGGGGCGTCGTTGGCGCGCATCAGTTCGACCAGCTTGTCGGTCATGTCGGCTTCGACTGCCGCGTCCTGCATCGGATTCAGCTGGCCCGGATCAGCCGCCAGGTCGAAGAGGAAAGTTTCGAAATCGGAGAGCATCCGGCCGGGCAACGGATGCGCCGCGATTTTCATAGTTTGGCAATCCTTGGTGAAGTCGAATGGCGCCTGTAATTCGATGTCGCTCAACTCGCGGACGCCGAAGCGGTAGCGCATGTGCGTCGCCATCAGCGTGTAATTGTAAAGGGGCTGATTGGTCTCGTTTGCCGCGGCGCGCATATAGACGTGCCGGCCGTCTGCCACGTTGACGTGCCCGCCATGCAAGCCATAGAGCGCGGCTTCGCGCGCGGGCGCGTCGTTGGCGATGGTCTCGCGCAGAGGCACGCCCTGCATATCGGGCGGGCATTCGACATTGAAGTATTCGAGCAGGGTCGCGGGCAGGTCGATGGTCTGCGCGAGGCTGGCGCGCCGCTCGCCGACGATGCCAGCGCGCGGATCCCAAATGAACAGGGGGATATTGGCCAGCTCGTTGTACCAGGGCATGCGCATCTTCGCCCACCAGTCGTGTTCGCCGAGCAGGAAGCCGTGGTCCGTGTTGACGATCAGCATGGTGTCTTCCCAGAGGTTCAACTCGTCCATGACATCCAGGACGCGCCCCAGATAATGATCGCACATGGTCATCAGCGCGGCGTATTCGTAGCGCATGTGCTGGATATCGCCGTCCGGTTGCGTGACGCGATCGTAGGGCGGCCAATCGCCGAAGTCGCCGTCGTATTCATGCGGATACCGCTCCTTCCATCCCGGCTGGGTGAAGAAGGGCTCGTGCGGGTCAAAAGTTTCGATCTGCAAGAACCAGTTATCTGCGTCGGCGTTGGTACGGATGAAGTCGATGCCTTTGGAGAAAGTCTGCGCCTGCGGCATCAGGGACTCGTCAGTGATGTAGTCGCGGTTCACTTGATCTTGCCTGCGGGTGCGGAAGTTCCGGTCGCGGTCGCGGGCGACGCCGGCGTCCACGACGCCCATCCAGGGGTCGCCCTCCTGCCCGCGCACGAATTCGTGCGTGGTGTAGCGCGTGTGGTAGGTCGCGCCGCCGTCTTCCCAATAGTGCTGGTGGTCGGTGACGAGATGCGAGTGTATGCCGTTGTCGTCGAGGATTTGCGGCATGGAGTCGTCGAAGGGCTCGAGCGGGCCCCAACTGCGGTGCAGGAAATTGTAGCGCCCGGTGTGCAATTCGCGGCGCGCGGGCATGCAGGGCATGCTGCCGATGAAGGCGTTTTCGAAGGTGACGGCGCGCTCCGCCAGCCGCGCGAAGTTGGGCGTTTGCACCCAATCGCCGCCGTAGGGCTGCAGCATCCGCCGGTTGAGCGAGTCGAACATGACCATGATGGCTTTCATTTTGAATCTCTCCTGAGGGTTGCCAGCTTGGATAAGTCTGCTCTCATTACGGCTGACTTTGCTCTTGCCGCGTTACTCTGATACTATACACATGATGGAGATTTGGAGCATTACGTGGCAACGGTTGCGGCGCCTCCACCAAAACAGAGCAATCCAAGAGCCCTATCGTTTGACGGGTTGGTGACCATCGTCGGCGCGGTTACGCTGATGCTTACAATCAAATTCTTTAACCAGAATCTCGGCGACAATATCAACTCTGTCCGCACCGAACTCAAGGCCGACATTGCTGATGTGCGCACTGAACTCAAAGCCGACATCTTCCGACTAGAGTCGGATATTGAAGCCGTGCGAACGGAACTCAAAGCCGACATTGAAAATGTTCGCATGGAACTGAGCGCGGACATAAACAGGCTTGAGGCTGATATCCAGCGCCTGGATGACCGACTGTTCGCTGTCATTGTTCCGCCGACGCCTGCAGAGGACGGCGAAGCCACTCTTTGACCCCGGCGAATCGCCATCAGCCTTTTAGACCGGTGGTCAAGCCGCCGCTGACCAGGAAGCGCTGCAAAAAGATGTAGAGCAGGATCACCGGCACGACCGCCATGACCGAGGCCGCCATCAGTTCGGCCCAGGCGGTGCCCTGCTCCTGATCGAAGACGCTCAGCCCCAGCTGAATCGTCTTGAGGCTGTCCTCTTTGACCACCACCAGCGGCCAGAGGAAGTCGTTCCAGGACCAGAGGAAGGCGAAGAGCGCCATCGTGCCCATCACCGGCTTGGAATTGGGTATCAAGATGCGCCAGTACACCCCCACGCGCGAGCAGCCGTCCACGATGGCGGCTTCTTCGATTTCCTTGGGGAAGTTCAAATAGAATTGGCGAAACAGAAAGACGCCGAACACGGACACGAAGTTGGGGAACATGACGCCGCCCAGGGTGTTGATCAGCCCGGTGCCGCCCTGCCCGAAAATATCGTTGCCACCCGCCAGCGGGAAGAACTTGATGAGCAGGAAAACCGGGATAATCAGCACTTCAAAAGGCACCATCATCGTGGTCAGCAGCGCGAAGAAGATCAGCATCTTGCCGCGGAATTGCAGGCGCGCGAAGGCGTAGCCGGCCATCGAGCCCAGCAGCACTTGCGAGGCGACTGCTACGGCTGTGACCGCCACGGTATTGATGAAGAGCCGCGGCATATTGGTCTGCTCGAAGGCGTCGCTGTAATTCTGAAGATCCAGCTCGGTGGGAATCCAGCGGATGGCGTCGCCGAAGATTTCGCGGTCGGGCTTGACGGATGTGGACACCATCCAGACGAAGGGCATGATCATCACGACTGCGCCGATAATCAGGAAGACGTAGGTCAAGATCAGCGGCAGGCTCGCTTCCCGCTTGCTGAACGTTCCCTGGGGCGCCGCTTTCATCGTGGCCATGGTCAGGCGCCCTGCCTTTCCCGCAAGACGCGGAAGCTGATCAGCGTCAGGATGAGCACGATCACCAGCATGACGACCGAGATCGCGGCGCCGCGCCCGAGCCGCAGGTAGCCGAAGACATTTTGGTAGACCTCCCAGACCATAGTGTTGGTGCGGTTGAAAGGACCGCCTTGGGTCAGCATGAAGATCAAGCCGAAATTGCGGAAGATGCTGATTGTGAAGGTGACCACCACGAAGAGGATAACCGGGCGCATCAGCGGCACGGTGATGCGCAAGAAGCTTTGCACCGGGCTGGCGCCGTCGACGCGCGCCGCTTCAATCACATCGCGCGGGATGTCTTGCAGGCCGGCCAGGAAGATCACCATATTGCTGCCGATGCTGCCCCAGATGGTCACGACAACCAGGCTGATCAAGGCGAGATTGGGGTCGTTCAGCCAGTGCTGCGGCGGGATGCCGACGATGCCCAGAAAGTAATTCAGCAAGCCGTGCTGAGGGCTGTAGATCCAGCGCCAGATCATCGCCGAGACGACGACTGAGCTGACCACCGGCAGGTAATAGAGCGTGCGCAAGAAGACGCGTCCGCGAATCGACTGGTCGAGCAATTTGGCGATGATCAGCGCCAGGGCCGTGCCAAGGGGCACCGCTTCAATGGTGAAGAGCAGGGTATTGATGATGGATTGGAAGGCGACTTTGTTGTTGAACACGTATTTGTAGTTTTTCAGGCCGACGAAGCGCGGCGGCTCGAAGAGTTCGTAGCGAGTGAAGCTGAGGTAGAGGTTATAAAAGACGGGCCAGATCTTCAGCGCCGCCAGCAGCAGCACAGGCACAAGCAAGAAGAGAAAGGCGACGAAGGCCTGGCTGTTGTAAAAGCGGTAGAATCGCCCGCGCCAGTCGACTGAGCCGGCCTGCGCATATCCGGAATGTCCCAAAGCCTGGTTCATTACGCTGCTATGCCGTGCGCTCCAAACTCACGAATAAAGCCCCCTCCCTCATTTTGGGGGAGGGGGTTTGGGGG
>VXLV01000149.1 GCA_009841405.1 Chloroflexota bacterium
GATTAAGATCGTCGGCAGCGTCCGTTTGGTATAAGACCACACCCCAGACCCCTCCCCCAAGATGAGGGAGGGGCTTCAGCGCGGCTGGTTGTAGGGGCGACCAACTTGGTCGCCCAAAATCGGGTGGTTGTAGGGGCGACTCTGTGAGTCGCCCACGCGAATAGACAGGACGACTATGGACACCAACCAAAACACGGGCAACGAAGCGCCGGAAGCCTTGATCACTTACATGAGCGCGGACGACCTGCTGGAGCGCGCCCGGCAGGAACGCTCCGAATTGGAAGCGCTGTGGCTGGCGCTGGACAACGACGAGATGACCCGCCGCCCGGGCCCGCAACCCGACTGGTCGGTCAAAGATGTCATCGCCCATATCACCTGGTGGGAACAGTCGATGACCAACTGGGTCTCGCGCGCGCTGACCGGCGAGATGCTGGCGCGCACGGAAACGCCCGACGAGATCAACGCCCGCGTCTTCGCCGATAATCGCGATATGCCGCTGGACACTGTGCTGGCGGCTTTCAAGGCGAGCTTCCCGCCGCTGGAAGCCCTGCTCAACCGGCTGACCGACGACGAAATCAACGACGCCGAGGTCTGCGACATCCGCGGCATGCCGCTGCTGAACTTCATCGTCGGCAATACCTTCGCCCACTACGCCGACCATGTAGACGATCTGCGCGCTTATATCGAGCGGCTTGGGATATGATCTTTTGAACCACAGAGACCACAGAGATCACAGAGGGTTGATAGAATAAAGGTCTTTTCTCTGTGCTCTCTGTGGTCTCTGTGGTTAGATAAATCTTGAACACGACGGGAGGCACACAACATGCAATACACAGCCGAAACCATGCTGGTGAAAGCGAAGGACAGCGGCGGGTCGGGCATCTTCGCCGAGGTCAGCGCCGGGCAAGCCGGCTGGGATTACCTCAACATGGCCGCTATGCGCCTGCGCCGCGGCGAGAGCTTCAGCGTCGAAACGCGCGAGCACGAAAACGCCACCGTCATCCTGGGCGGCACTTGCGATATCACAACGTCAGACGGCGAGTACAAGAATGTCGGACGCCGCCCCGATGTCTTCAGCGGTATGCCTTACGCGCTCTATATCTCGCGGCGCAAGCAATTCGAGATCAAGGCGACCAGCGACACGCTCGAGTTCGCCAGCTGCTGGGTCCCGACCGACCAGGACTATCCCACCCAGCTGGTCACGCCCGCCGACAGCGAGGTCGAGCTGCGCGGCGGCGGCAACGCTTCGCGGCAGATCAACGGCATCTTGCCGCCCGGCTTCAACTGCCACCGCATCGTCGCGGTCGAGGTCTACACGCCCTCGGGCAACTGGTCGAGCTATCCGCCGCATAAGCACGATGTGCATGTCGAGGACGACGCCGGGAACGTGCTCGAAGCCGACCTGGAAGAGATCTACTTCTACAAGATCGACCACCCCGGCGGCTATGCCTACCAGCGCGTCTACAATGACGACCGCAGCATCGACGGCGTGATGATGGCGCAGAACCACGACAGCGTGCTGGTGCCGGAGGGCTATCATCCGGTGGTCAGCGCGCACGGCTATACGACCTACTATCTGAACTTTCTGGCGGGCAGCGCGCAGTCGCTGGCGAACAGCGATGATCCGGCGTACGCGTGGGTGCAGGGGACGTGGACATTCAAGGATCCACGCCTGCCGATTGTGCATCACGGGATGGAGGAGTGACCCCTCGCCCCAAACCCCTCTCCGGCGGGTCGGTGTCTACGCGACCCCACAAGGGGAGAGGGACTTAAACGCTAACGGAAAGGGCCAGGAAGTGCGGATTACCAAAATCTCCGTGAAAGGCTTGTTCGGTATGTTCGACCACGAGATTCCGCTGAATCAGGATGAGCGGATTACGATTGTGCATGGCCCGAACGGGGTGGGGAAGACGGTCATAATGGAGATGGTAGATGACTTGCTTCTTCGCAATTATGAAGTCCTGAGCACGATACCATTTGACCAAATTCGGATTGAATTCGATCGGGGGGAGACACTTGTTGTAGAAAAGCATATTGATACTAATAGATTCCTATTTCAATACGATGACTGTACTGGGACGCAGTTCAGGCCTTTTGAACCAGTCATTCTTGACAAGGACAGTTTCATCAGATTTGTGGAGGAGACCTGTCCAATTCTTGAACGCATACAGAAAGGCAAGGAAGTCTTTTGGATGTTTAAGGGTAAAGCAAAAGAACTAGATGGTAAATTGGTCGATATTTGGGGGGACGTAGTTGATGAACTGTTTGTCGGCCGGTCAGGTTTCTTCGATTGGTTCTATGACCAAATCCGACATTCAGACTTTCGGGACCATTGGAGTGCCGATGAGATAAAATTGCCTAGCAATTTCGATCAAAGACCGCGTTGGGTTGCCGAGATTAGTCAGACTGCTGGTACGTCACTTATACAAGTCGACCGACTATTGGGTGAAGCGGACGATGGCCCGATGTTTAATAGCGACTCAAACAAAGGTCTCGAAGGTGTCTATTGGGTGTTGCACCCACGTCCGGCGATAGTGGAATTCGCTGAATCATTCCATGAGCGAATGGATTTTGCTCTCGACCAGGTGGAAGATCTCAAAGGTCTACCTCTATTGAACCAGATTAAGAAGAAGTTCAAACTTCTCCAGGAAGTAATCAATGAACGGTTTCTATTTAAGTCTTTGCAGATAAGAAACCGCAAGTTAATGTTTGTAGCAGATTGCGGCAATGAAATACCGTTGGCCGCATTGTCATCCGGGGAACAGCAACTCCTCGTCCTCTATTACCAGCTTCTCTTCGAAACACAACCCGACACCCTCGTCATGATCGACGAGCCCGAACTCTCCATGAACGTCGTCTGGCAGCGCAACTTCTTGAAAGATATCGAAAAGATAATCGAGTTATGTAAGTTTGACGTGATCATCGCCACGCACTCGCCCATGATCATCCACGACAAGTGGGACTGGATGGTGCCGCTTGGTGAAAAAATGGACGACTGACTATGGTGAGAATTCTTTGGAATGAAATGGTCAATGAATATAGATTGGCTCGGGCGAGCATCAAGGGCAAATCGTTCGTGATGGTTGAAGGCAGGACTGACCGCGCTCTTTGGACCGAATTTATCCCAGACCAGTTCGCTTACCTTGTATACGCGGACGGAAAAACTGACATTGTTGATGCAATGAATACTCCCGTTATGCGTGGTATCGAAGGCGTTGCCGGCATCGTCGACGCGGACTACTGGCTCATCACGGACGCCGACGAACTCGGCACGGAGAACCTGCTCTATGACGCCCACTGCCCGGATTTGGAGTCGCTGCTGCTATGTTCGCCGGCCCTGAAAAAGGTATTACGCAACCATCTCTACAACTACAATGTGGATGAGATTCACGCATTTGCTGACAGGCTAGCTTGCAACGCGCAGCGGCTCGCGGCTGAATTTGGCTATTTTCGCTTGCTGAATCATTTAGAGGATTACGGCATCCGATTCCGAGACTTTGACGTTTCGGAAGTCATTGACCCCGACGCTCTGCGGCTTGACCGTGCGCGGACTGCCAAGCGGCTGGCGCAAACGACGGCAGCCGTGTCATGCGAAGACTTGTTGCGGCAGGTTGACGCACTGCGGAAATCTTATCCGCCGGAGAACCCGCAAATTTGTCGCGGCAAAGATGTCGTCGCGATACTGGCGTATCTGCTTCCCTTGCGCTTCCGAGCGGAGTTTGGCGATGCACTGCCGCAGAACGTGACAGTCGCCTTGAATGGCCGGGCGCTATCTATTGGTTTGCGCTCAGCTTACGATTCGGCATACTTCAAAGAAACGTCGCTGTTCAATTGTATTCAAAGTTGGGAATCGACAAATACTCCATATAAAATTCTTAAACCCGAGATTTGAAAGGACACCGCCGCATGCCACCGCCCACCACCCGCCTCACCATGGCCCAAGCCCTCGTCCGCTACCTGGCCGCGCAGCACGTCAGCCGCGATGGCTGCGAGAACCGCTTCTTCGCCGGCGCCTGGGGCATCTTCGGCCACGGCAACGTCGCCGGCCTCGGCCAGGCCCTCGAACAATACGCGCCCCAGCTGCGCTACTACCAGAGCCGCAACGAGCAAGCGCAAGTCCTGGCCTCGGTCGCCTACGCCAAGCACCGCAACCGCCTGGCTACTTTCGCCTGCGCCTCGTCCATTGGGCCCGGCGCCACCAACATGATCACCGGCGCCGCCGTCGCCACCATCAATCGCATTCCCGTGCTGCTGCTGGCCGGCGATATCTTTGCCGAGCGGATCCAGGCGCCCGTGCTGCAGCAGCTGGAAAATGAGCATACGCAAGACATCAGCGTCAATGACTGCTTCAAGCCGGTCTCGCGTTATTGGGATCGCATCTACCGCCCCGAGCAGCTGATCACCGCGCTGCCGGAAGCCATGCGCGTGCTGACCTCGCCGGCGGATACGGGCGCGGTCACGCTGGCGCTGCCGCAAGACACGCAAGCCGAAGCCTTCGACTATCCCGACTTTCTCTTCGAGAAGCGCGTCTGGGAGATCCCGCGCAATCGCGCTGATGTCAGCGCCATCAAGCGCGCGGCTGAGTGGATACGCGCGAGCCGGCAGCCGCTGATTATCGCCGGCGGGGGCGTGCATTACAGCGACGCGCATGACATGCTGGAGCGCTTCGCCGAGCGCACGGGCATCCCCGTCTGCGAGACACAGGCGGGCAAGGGCGCGCTGGCTTACGACAATCCCGTCAATCTGGGCGCGATTGGCGTGACCGGCACGGAAGGCGCCAATCTGCTGGCGCGCGAGACCGACCTGGTCATCGGCATCGGCACGCGCTACAGCGACTTCACCAGCGCCTCCAAGACCGCCTTCACCCGCGCGGGTGTGCGCTTCATCAACATCAACGTGGCCGAGTTCGACGCCTACAAGCACAGCGCTCTGCCTCTGGTGGGCGATGCCCGCGTCACACTGGAAGAGCTGGCGCTGGAGCTGAGCGGCTACGCGGTCGCCGACGACTATCGCGCGCGGGTCGCAGCCTACAATCAGGCTTGGGACGCCGAGGTCCACCGCATCTACAACCTTGAGCACGAGCCGCTGCTGAGCCAGGGCGAGGTGATCGGCCTGGTCAACAGCCTGTCAGCGCCGGGCGATACCGTGCTCTGCGCCGCCGGCAGCCTGCCCGGCGACTTGCACAAGCTCTGGCGTACGCGCGACCGCAAGGGCTACCACCTCGAATACGGCTACTCGACCATGGGCTACGAGATCGCCGGCGGCATGGGCGTGAAGATGGCCGACCCCGAGCGCGAAGTCTGGGTCATGGTCGGCGATGGCTCTTTCCTGATGATGCACACCGAGATCGTCACCATGGTTCAAGAGGGCATCAAGGTCAATATCATCGTGCTGGATAATCACGGCCACGCGAGCATCGGCGGCTTGTCCAAGAGCGTCGGCAGCGACGGCTTCGGCACCAAGTACCGCTACCGCACCGACTCCGGCCATTTGGACGGCGAGACCCTGCCGATTGACTTCGCGGCGAATTGCGCGAGCCTGGGCGCGCGCGTCATCCGCGCCGCTGACCGCGAAGCTTTCTCCCGCGCAATGGCAGAGGCGAAGGCGCACACGGGCGGCCCCGTCTGCATCGTCACCGAGGTCGACCGGCGCCAGCGCGTGCCCGGCTACGAATCCTGGTGGGATGTTCCCGTGGCCGAAGTCTCCGACAGCGAGTCTGTCCGTGAAGCCCGCGCCGCCTACGAAGCATACAAAGAAAAGGAAAGCTATTATCCATCCGAGAGTTTGTAGACATACGCGCGGCATAGCCACCGCCCTCGCAACATCTCTTGCTTCACGCAGTGTCTTGCTCCCCTCCCTGACTCGTCGGGGAGGGGCCGGGGGTGGGGTTAGTCGCCCGCGATTTACCTGGGGGGCCCGGCAATGCCACATGTCCTGACTGAAAACGACCTGGCCTTCTGGCGCGAAAACGGCTATGTCATCGTGCCAAACGCAGTGCCGCGAGCCAACGTGGACGCGCTGGTTGATGTCATCTGGGATTTCATGGACATGGATCGCGACGACCGCGACAGTTGGTACAGCGCGCCGCAAGGCGAATTTGGCATGGTCGAGTTGAGCCGCTCGGGCATGGTCGAGCTTTATCAGCATCAGGCGCTCTGGGATAACCGGCAGCACCCGCGCGTTTACGGCGCCTTCGTTGATATTTGGCAGACGGAAAAGCTCTGGGTGACGATTGATCGCGTCAATCTCAATCCGCCAGCGCGGCCTGATTGGGACTTCCAGGGCTTCGTCCATTGGGATATCGACACCTCGCTGCGCCCACTGCCGGTCGGCGTGCAAGGGGTGCTGGCTCTCGTCGACGTACGAGCGGGCGAGGGCGGCTTGCAGGTTGTGCCCGGCTTCCATCGCGCATTCGACGACTGGGTCAAGATGCAGCCGGCCGACCGCGACCCCTGGAAACCCGACATTTCCGGCTTTGAGCTGGTCGGCGTGGAGATGCGGGCGGGGGATCTGGCCATCTGGAACAGCATGCTGCCGCACGGCACATCGCGCAACACTTCCGACAAGCCGCGGCTGGCGCAGTACATTTCGATGTTCCCGGCGCCGGACGACGAAGCCCTGCGGCAGGAACGCGTCACTTCCTGGCGCGAGCGCCGGCCGCGAACAGGTCCCGCCTTTCCGGGCGATCCGCGGCGCTGGGAAATCGAGCATGGCGTCACTGCTAAACTGACGCCGCTGGGCGAGAGGCTGCTGGGTTTGAAAGATTGGTGACGCGCAGTAGAACAAATCAAGTCATGCAAATCTGGTCTCAAGAAACTCTTCTTTTACCACAGAGGAAAATGAGGATACACAGAGGGTCGCGTAGACACTGACCGACGGCACAGAGAGTCTGGCAAAGTTTCGATACTGGCGTAGCTTAGGCGACCATCCAATAAACAATATTCTTCGTTGGCATACAATCACTTAATTGCTTTTCTCTGTGCTCTCGGTGTTCTCTGTGGTTAAATCAATCTGTCATGTGTTCGCCAGCCTGCAAGTGAGAGCAAAATGAGCGAGATTCTCAAAGTCGGTCTCATCGGCTGTGGCAATGTCGTCCAGTACGGGCATCGGCCCGCGCTGATGACCCTGCCCGATGTCGAATTGGTCGCGCTCGCCGATATCACGTCCGAGCGCCGCGCCATCGGTCAAGAATGGTTCGGCCTGCGCGACGATCAACTCTACGCCGATTACCGCGACCTGCTCGCCCTCGATCGGCTCGACGCGGTCGTCGTCGCTGTGCCGCAGAAGCACCGGCCGCAAATTGTGCTTGACGCTTTCGCAGCCGGCTTGCACGTGCTCAGCGAGAAGCCGATCAGCAATGTGCCCGCCGTCGCTGCCGAGTTGGCGCGCGCCGCGGACGCCGCCGGCCTGAAAATGGCGATGGTGCACAACTACCATTTCCTGCCCGAATTCCGGCACATGAAGCAGATGCTGAGCGACGGACTCATCGGCGATATCCGCGTGGCCACGCTGCATTTCCTGGGCGTCATCGACTATCCCGGCGCGGCCGAATACCAAGCCGACTGGCGGCATACGATGGCGGCCGGTGGCGGCGTGCTGATGGACATGATCCACGCCGTGTACCTGGCCGAGTGGCTGGCGGGCGCAGCGGCACAGCAAGTCATGGCTTTCGTGGACGCGCCCGAATACGCCCATCGCGAGCCGGTCATCGAGGACCTGGCGCTGCTGCAGATCGCCTTCCCCAGCGCTTACGCCGTCATCCACATGGCTTGGGGCGAGGGCGTCGGCGGCCTCGACATCAGCGGCGCCGACGGGCAAATCCGCATGCGCTACAAGCAATACCAATCGGGCGGCTTCAACCAGCCCATCGAGTTATACAGCGTCGACAGCCAGTGGCAGCGTACCGACCACGCTATCGCCAACCTTGAGCGGCATGAGGACAACACCGCGCGCTCCTTCACGGAGCTTTGGGCGGATTTTCGCGACGCCATCCGCGAGGATCGGGCGCCGATCGCCCCGGCCGCGGCCGGCGCGAGGGCGTTGGAGATCGTGCTCGGCGCTTACGCTTCGGCCGTCACCGGCCGCGTCGTCAGCTTGCCGCTGGACGAGTCGAGCCCGGTTTATCAAAAGGGCATCGATGGCATCGCCGACCTGGAAGTCTGGGCGGGCAGCAAGACCCGCACGGCCGGCATTTTCGGCTTGCGGGGGTAAAGGAGTCGGCATGAATGCAGAGCGGGGCATGTTGTCGCTTGACGAACTGGCGAGTCTGGTTGAAGCGGGCGACATCGACACGGTTATCATCGCCTTCTGCGATCACTACGGGCGCCTGCTGGGCAAGCGCCTCGACGCCGAGTACTTCCTGGCCGAGGCGGCGCGAGCCGGCACACACGCCTGCGACTATCTGCTGACCACCGATATGGAAATGGAGCCCGTGCCCGGTTACGAGTTCGCCAATTGGGAGCTGGGCTACGGCGACTTTCACCTCGCGCCCGACATGGAAACGCTGCGGCACGCGACCTGGCTGCAATCGACCGCCATCGTCCTCTGCGATGTCGAGAACGAAGCGCTGCATCAGCCGGTCTCGGTAGCGCCGCGCTCCATCCTGCGCCGACAGTTGCGCGCGGCGGCCGACCTGGGCTATAGCGTCAACGCCGCTTCTGAACTCGAATACTATATCTATCGCGATTCTTACCACGATGCCCATCAGCGAGGCTACGCCAAGCTTGAGCCGATGGGCTGGTATCTGGAAGATTATCATCTGCTGCAGGGAACGCGCGAAGAGGGCTTCACCGCCGCTGCCCGCCATCACCTCAAACGCTCGGGCATCCCGGTCGAAAGCAGCAAAGGCGAGTGGGGCTTGGGCCAGCACGAGCTGAACATCCGCTACGCTGACGCGCTCAGCATGGCCGACCGTCACGCGCTGATGAAACACTGCCTCAAAGAAATCGCCGACGCCCAGGGCTGCAGCGTCACTTTCATGGCCAAGCCTCATGCCGGCCAGGCGGGCTCTAGCTGCCACATTCACCTGAGCTTGTTCAGCGGCCGGGACAACGCCTTCGCCGGCGACAGCGCGCTGGGTCCGGTAATGGGCTCGGATGCATTTCGGTACTTCCTCGGCGGCTGGATGGCGCATCTGCCGGAGCTGATGGTCTTCTACGCGCCCACGGTCAATTCGTACAAGCGCTATGAAGACGGCTCCTGGGCGCCGACGCGGATCGCCTGGAGCTACGACAATCGCACTGCCGCCTTCCGCGTCGTCGGGCACGGCGGCAGCTTGCGCATCGAGTGCCGCGCGCCCGGCGCCGATTGCAACCCCTACCTGGCCTACGCCGCCGCGCTGGCTTCCGGGCTGGACGGCATCCGCAAAGAGATCGAGCCGCCCGACATTTTCGAGGGCGATATCTACGCCGCGCGGGACCTGCCGCGCGTGCCCTATACGCTGGCGGAAGCGACGGACGCCTTCGAACGCAGCGACTTCGCGCGCGCTGCCTTCGGCGCCGATGTCGTCGGGCATTACGCGCACTTCTTCCGAAGCGAAATCGAGAGCTTCAACAGCGCCGTCACTGACTGGGAGCGGGCGCGCTACTTCGAGCGGATCTAGCGCGCGGAAGTCAAGGCTAGACTTGACAATCACGTTCTCGCGGGCAATACTGTTTGTGTTGCGCTTTGCGACTAAGGGCCTAGGAAAAAGTAGCAATATGACCTTTGAGCGGCAAGCGGAGGGCGGCGATGGATACGATCACCGTACGGCTTACGAAGAATGGCAACTGGTTTGTTTCCCACTGCCTTGATTACGATATCGCGAGTCAAGGCGAAACCAGACAGGAAGCAATTGAAAATATCAAGGAGGCGGTGTCCCTCTTTCTGGAATACGCGTCTCCCGACGAAATCGAACGGTGTTTGGAAGAGCAAGGTCGCATTCAGCAGTTGAGCCTACATAGTGCCTAAGCGGAGAGTGCTTTCAGCTGCCGACGTTCGGAAGATCTTGATCCTTAATGGATTTGATGAAGTGCGACAGAAGGGCAGCCATATCGTCTTTCGAAAGAGGCAGTTACTCTCATCTGGGAAACACACAACATTTACCACGATTGTGCCCAATCACAGGGAAATAGATCGTGGAACCTTGGGTTCAATTATTCGAAAATCCGGCTTGCCCAAAGAGCTGTTCGACACCTGATTCCACATCACATGTTGGTCCTAACCTGTCTGCGCATGGCGCTGCAATCAACTGGGTCCAATTCTAGTCGCTCTTCTGCTCGTCCGATTCCAAGCGGAAATTCCACTTTATGAGACTCAAAGACAAAACAGCGTTAATCACCGGCGCCGGCAGCGGCATCGGCTGGCAGACCGCCCAGCTCTTCGCGAGGGAAGGCGCGTCAGTGGTCGCTGTCGACATCAACGACAACACCGGTATGGCCTGCGTTGCGGAAATAAACGACAGCGGCGGTTCGGCTCTGTACGTCCGCGCCGATGTCTCCCGCGCGGTCGATTGCTACAACATGATCGCCGCGGCCGAAGCCAATTTCGGCAAGCTCGATATCCTCTTCAACAACGCCGGCATCAGCCACGCCGAGGACGACGACGCCGTCAACACCAGCGAAGCCGTCTGGGACCTGACCATGTCGGTCAACGTCAAGAGCGTCTTCCTCGGCTGCAAGTATGGCATTCCCGCCTTGCAGCGCGCCGGCGGCGGCAGCGTCATCAACACGGCTTCATTTGTGGCTGTGCTGGGCGCCGCCACGCCGCAACTGGCATACACCGCCAGCAAGGGCGCGGTGCTGGCGATGTCGCGCGAGTTGGCCGCGGTCCACGCGCGCGAGAATATTCGCGTCAACGCCCTCTGCCCCGGCCCCCTGCGGACCGAATTGCTGATGAAATACCTCGACACGGAGGAGAAGCGTCAACGCCGCCTGGTACATATCCCGATGGGGCGCTTTGGCGAGGCCGACGAAATCGCCAAAGCCGCGCTCTACCTGGCGTCGGACGAGTCCTCATTTGTGACTGGTAGTACTTTCCTGGTCGACGGCGGCATCACTGCCGCTTACGTCACGCCCGAATGAGGCACAGCGATCGTGAGCGCCTCTCTCCATGCGAGGGGTGACACGGCGCCGTCCGCGAAATCACGAAAGCGCTTCGTGCGTACGGGCGAGCCGGTGGCTCGCCCCTTTTGCTTCCATTATTGCCTTTGACATATGCCACTCCCCGGTGATTCCATTTGCTGACAAGTTGTCAGCCATCTCGTATAATTGCAGGCAGCTATCCTGCCGCACACGTTACGGATTCAGTATAGGAGCGCGCCGATGCTCAACGGTCTGATGATGGATTACCCGCTGACGCTCAACACGATCGTCGAGCACGCCAATCGCATGACGCCGCGCAAGACGATCAAGACCAAGTTGCCCGACGGCAGCTGGCACGAGTACAGCTACACCGATTTCTACCGGCGGGTCAAGCGCTTGGGCAATGTACTGGAGCGCCTGGGCGTCGAGCGTGGCGACCGCGTCGCCACCTTCGCCTGGAACAATTATCAGCACTTGGAGTTCTACTTTGGCATCCCCGGCGCCGGCGCGGTCATCCACACGCTGAACATCCGCCTCTCGCATGAGCAGCTCAAGTTCATCATCGACCACGCCGAGGACAAGGTCATCTTCGTCGACGGCTCGCTGTTGCCGCTGATTGAGCCTATCGCCCACGAGCTGAAGACCGTGGAGCATTTTGTGGTCTTCAACCACGACGTCAATCAGGAAGTCAACTTGCCGAACCTGTCGCGCTACGAAGACCTGATGGCGGCCGCCAGCGATAACTACAACTGGCGCTGCGACGACGAGAACATGGCGCTGGGCCTGTGCTACACCAGCGGCACCACCGGCATGCCCAAGGGCGTTCTGTACAGCCATCGCTCCATGTTGCTGCATACTTTCGGCGTCTTGCAGGCGGCGGCGCTCGGCCCCACCGAAGCTGATGTCGTGCTGCCGGTCGTGCCGCAATTCCACGCCATGGCCTGGGGATTGCCCTATGCCTGCGCCTGGGTCGGCGCCAGCATCGTTATGCCCGGCCCGCACCTTCAGCCCGAGCCGCTTGCGGAGATGATCGAGCGCGAGCGCGTCACCATCGCCGCCGGCGTGCCCACGATCTGGAACGGCTTGTACCACGAACTGCGCCAGAATCCGCGCGATATTTCTTCGATCACACAATTGGTGGTCGGCGGCTCGGCCATGCCGCGCGGCCTCATCGAAGCTTACGAGCGCGATTTCGATGTCAATGTCGTGCACGCCTGGGGCATGACCGAGCTGTCGCCAATCGGCAGCGTCGCCAAATTGCAGACCGGGCACGCTGAGCTGGACGCGGCCGGGCGCTGGGATATAAAAGCCAAGCAGGGCTATTTCGTGCCCGGCGTGGACGCGCGCATCGTCGGCGAAGACGGGCGGGAACTGCCCTGGGACGGCGCCACCATGGGCGAGCTGCATGTGCGCGGATACTGGGTGGCCGGGCAATACTTCAAGCGGGAAGACGACAGCGAGCACTTCACTGTCGACGGCTGGTTCCGCACCGGCGATGTCGTCACCATCGACGCCGACGGCTATATGACCATCACTGACCGCACCAAAGACCTGGTCAAAAGCGGCGGCGAATGGATCTCATCGGTTGATCTGGAAAACCGGCTGATGTCCCATGCGGACGTGCGGGAGGCAGCTGTCATCGCCATACCTGACGAGACCTGGGGCGAGCGCCCGCTGGCGGTGCTGGTCCCGCTGGACGGCGAGGTTGACGCGGCCGCGCTTAATGCCTGGCTGCTGGAACGTTTTCCCAAGTTCTGGCTGCCCGACCGCTACATCAGCGTCGCCGATATCCCCAAGACCGGCGTCGGCAAAATGGACAAAAAAGTCCTGCGGCAATGGCACACGGATGGGGAATTGGGCCCCCACCCCAAACC
>VXLV01000076.1 GCA_009841405.1 Chloroflexota bacterium
TCGCGCGCGGGTTGTGCTGGCGCTCTGCGGGCTGGTTTTGGGTGTATATCTAGCGCGCCACATTATTTTTTGTCAGGGTGTTTTTTTAAAGCGTTTGCGGGCCAGCCAAGGCTCGCCCCTACATTTTCGAGTGCTTGGACGGCTTAGCGCGCGCCGATGACGACGCTGCCCTGCCGCAGTTCGCCGCCGCGAACATAGCTGGATGAAATCTCCCCGCCGACTTCGAGACGCGCAAGCAAGGCCAGCAATTCGTCGACGTCTTCCAGGGGATCGCCTTGGAGCGCGGTCACGATGTCCCCAACCAGCATGCCCGCGGCGGCCGCTGGACTGTCCGGCTCGACCGAAACGATCAACAGACCCGCTTCCTGGCCGAGCGATTCGGCGATCGCCTCCGGCAGCAGCGCGGCTTGCGCGCTGACGCCAAGATAGCCGGAGCGGATTCTGCCGTCGGTCAGCAGCGCCGCCACCGACTCGCGAATAATTGCGTTGGGTAACGCCACGCTTACCCCGCCGGCGAAACCCGAGGTGTTCATGCCATGCACACTGCCATCGGCCGCCAGCAGCGGCCCACCCGAAAATCCGGGGTACATGACAAGGTCCGTCTGAATGATGCTGCCGGCAAGCAGCCGCGCCCAGCCGCCTTCCTTCCAGGCCGCCTGCTTCATCCAGGCGCGCTTCTTCCATTCGCGCTGGCGGCCGCCGCGCCTGCCGAATCCGGGTTGTCCGCGCCGGCGCCGTCCGCACGCGCGCCCGGGTGTCGAAAGCCCGCTGACCAGGCCCAAGCTTGCCTTGACCGCTTGTCGCGGCCGCCCCAGGACAAGAGCGAGGTTGCCCACGCGCAGGCTTTCCGCTTCCGCCAGTTGCGCCGCTTGAAGCGCCGCGTCGACGCGCAGAAGCGCCAGATCATGACGCGGGTCGCGCCCAATCAGCGCGGCGTCGGCGCGGCTGCCATCGGGCAAGCCGACGCTGATGTCGTCGTCGCGCTCTACGACGTGGTGCGCGGTCACGACCAGGTCTTGCGACCAGGCGATGCCCGTGGCCGCGATGCGTCGGCGCGCGTCGACGCGCAGGACGCTCGCCGCTGCGCCATCGATCAGGTCCGCCATCTCGTTTGACAGTTGTTGCAGCATGATTGCCACAGTCTTCTCCTCTTGTTGGTTTGCGTTGGTTCTATTCTGCACCGAGATCGCGCGCGCGGACATTAAACCTTTGGGCAGGTATTGTCCTGGCCAATCGGGCAGGCGCGCAAGAATCGGAGCGCGGGCGCGCCAGGCGCTCTGCTACAATAGCGGCGCTTAATGATTCAGGAGCAAACCACTTGTCACTTCTTCAATTGGCCGCGCTGGTCGCTCTCGGCGCGATGTGGGGCGTGTCGTATATCTTCATCCGCATCGCCGTGGAGCCCATGGGACCCATCTTCCTGATGTTCGCGCGCGTCGCCTTGAGCGGGCTAATCTTGCTGGTGTATGCGCGCTGGCGCGGCCAGCGCCTGAATCTCCGCGGACACTGGCGCAAATTTCTGTTGCTGGGCTTACTGGGCTCGGCGCTGCCATTTTCCTTGATCGCCTGGGCGGAGCTGACGGTCACGGCGTCGATGGCGGCCATCTTGATGTCGACCACGCCGCTATTCACGACGCTGGTGGCGGCGGTCGGCCTGGGCGAGAAGCTGACGCTCGCCAAGCTGTTTGGGGCCGCGCTGGGCATCTTCGGCGTCGCGATTACCGTCGGCGGCGGCGAAATGATCTTGAGCGTCGAGGTCGTCGCGGCGACGCTGGCGTTGCTAGGCGCGACATTGAGCTACGCCCTGGGCGGCGTCTTCGCCAAGCGCGCCTTCACAGGTTTGGACCAACTGTCGATGTCGAGCGGCCAGTTGATCGCCGCCTCCTTCATTTTGGCGCCGCTTTCGCTGGCGGACTTGCCCCATGAGGCGCCGCCCACGGAGGCAATTTGGGCGACCCTGGGCCTGGTCGTCATCTGCACCGCGCTCGCCTACCAACTCTATTACTATCTCATCATCAGCGCAGGCCCCACCCAGGCGCTAACCGTGACGCTGCTGATACCGGTATTCGGCGTTGTTTTTGGCGCGGTTTTGCTTCAGGAAAGCATCAGCCCGGGCATCGTGATCGGCCTGCTGGTTGTACTGCTGAGCGTTGGCCTTGTGACCGGGCTAATCTCGCCGAAGCGGTCGCGGGCAATGCAAAATCCCTCCCGGGCGGCTTAGATCACGCCAGCGCGACGCCGAACAAGGCCCGTGGAGGGATTAGTCAAAGCTGACTGCGCAACCTGTCAGCCGATATTCGCATCGGGTCGCGCTACATATTGAGCGCGTCGTAACCCGGTCCTTGAGTGAAGAAGTCGTAGTTCGGCGGGATATCAGGCGTGAGATCTACGATATCGCCTTCCTCGTGCTCGATAATCACCTTGGTGTCAAAGGGCACGCGTTCTTGACCTTCCATCATCTCGTATTCGGACGAGACCTCTTCTTCAATGAAGATGGCTTCGAAGGGGCACTCGGGGATGCAAGCGCCGCAATCGATACAGGTATCGGGATCGATAAAATACCAGGGCCATTCGTTCTCTGGCTTGCCGGCGATAATGCATTCCACCGGGCAAACTTCGACGCAGGCGCCATCCCGCAGGCAAAGGCTCGTGATGATATGGGTCATTTCCTGTCTCCTTGCAAATTCCGCGCGGCGGCTGTCGGTTCTCGCCAGCGAAACACAACCATCTGGGCTCAACTAGCGCTATGGTAGCCTAATTTGAATGTCGGCGCTATAGTGTTTGCGCGATTGTAGCCCGCATTTCCGCGCTTGTTAAGTAGCGATTTCCGCGCTGATCCCGGCGCGGACAGCGCCTGCGTTGGCGCGGGCTTGAGCGGCGCCGCCGGTCTGATATAATGACGGCAAGCGGATGAAGCTCCAGTAGCTCAGGGGATAGAGCATTGGTTTCCTAAACCAAGTGTCGCAGGTTCGAATCCTGCCTGGAGCGTTGGCGAGATTGAAGGCAAGTCGTGGCAATAGGGATCCGTAAACCTGTGCTAACTGCAACAGGCGCAAATGGTGGTGTGACGATATATGGTAGAATAGCACGTGAATCAATTGGGTAACCCGACTGATGAGTTTCCCTGAAGCTCAAGGTGGGCTCCGTCATTAAGTCGAACTACTCTCGGACACTTCGTGGGCCCGGCGCAACTTCGGGCAATGCAAGCAGAATTTATTTTGTGTAGAGAGTAGTCAAACTGATGCGCGTCAGGGCATCGCCAACCTGAAGTGTATGGATTGAAAGTCATGAGGTGAGATGGTTTTGGAGATTGGTACAATAGCGGCCGTAGTAATTGCGGTATTCGCGATACTTGCATACCTAGAGTCAATCAGGCGCGATCTCAAGGGTGACATCAAGGAGGTTCGCAACGAGTTCAGGTCGATCGACTCAAGACTGGGCTTCGAAATCAAGGAAGTCCGCGACGGTCACGGCAATCGTATTTCGGTTGTTGAAACGAAAATGGAGGAATTGCGTCGTTCCGGGAGACGTAGCAATGACTGATAGAAGCGGATTTGAAATTAGGGTCGTTCAACCCCTGCATGTTACAGGTGATGAAGTGCATGGTGTATTCGAGGTAAATGTTGCTGGCTTGAATTGGGGGCAGCGGCAGCTTGAACAGTTTTTGGCGTTCGTGTCAGACTCGTATGGGCTATTGTCTTGGGGTACCATTTGGACTGACCAAAGTGCAACGACTGACGAATTCTGCCCGGAAAAAGTGGACATTATTCAACTGTTTTGGCAGCGGAAACTACATCAGTGCGAAAAGCGCGATGCGATTGCCGATGAGTTTGAAACGGCAAAGGCAGAAGTCCTAGCCACACTTGGTAATCCTCAAGCGGTCACCTAGCACGAGTGCATTATGTTTGTATCCTGGTTAAGACGCAAGTTCATTTTGAATAGACGCCATTCAGGATTGTGTCCGATTTAGGCATGCGCTCTGCCCTTGATTTGTGATGTTCGCCGCCGCCCCATCGGCGAAGGCCTCAAGCGGCATCGCGCCCAGGTCCTCGTCGCTGCGCAGCCGCAGGCTGACCGTACGCGCATCGACATCCCGGTCGCCGACGATCAGCAGCCAGGGGATATTCATGCGCCGGTGCTGCTTGATCTTGGAGCGCATATTGCGGTCTTGCAGGTCGGCTTTGACGCGCATGCCACGCGACTTTAGCATGCTCTCGATCTCGCGGGCGTATTCGTTGTGGCTCTCGCGAATGGGAATGATGACGGCTTGTGTTGGCGCCAGCCAGGGCGGAAAAGCGCCGGCGAAGTGCTCGATCAGGATGCCGATGAAGCGCTCCAGGCTGCCGAAGGGCGCGCGGTGAATCATGACCGGGCGCTTGCGCTCGTTGTCGCGGTCGACATATTCCAGGTCGAAGCGCTGCGGCAGATTGTAGTCGACTTGCACCGTGCCCAGTTGCCATTCGCGCTTAAGGACATCGCGCACGATGAAATCGAGCTTGGGCCCATAGAAGGCCGCTTCGCCCGGTTCCAGCTGGTAGTCCATCCCCAGTTCCTCGCAGGCGTCGATGATGGCGGCGGTGGCGGTCTCCCACAAGCTGCTGTCGCCAACGTACTTGTCGCTGTCGGGATCGCGCGTGCCCAGGCGGGCGCGAAAATCGCTCATGCCCAGCGCGCTGAAAACGTGCTGAATCAGCCGGACGACGCCCTTGAATTCGTCCAGCAATTGGTCGGGACGGACGAAGAGATGGGCGTCGTCGACGGTGAAGCCGCGCACGCGCGTCAAGCCGCGCAATTCGCCCGACTGCTCATACCGGTAGACCGTGCCGAATTCAGCGTAGCGCAGCGGCAGATCGCGATAGGAACGCGGCTGGCTGGTGTAGATGCGGCAGTGATGCGGGCAATTCATGGGCCGCAGCAAGAACTCATCGCCATCGACGTCTATCGGCGAGTATTGGCTGTCGGCGTAGTAGGGGTAGTGGCCCGACGTCTTGTAAAGCTCGATGTTGCCCAGATGCGGCGTGACGACTGGCAGATAGCCGCGCTCGATCTGGATGTCGCGCAACCAGCGTTCCAGCGTATCGCGCAGGGTCGCCCCATCCGGCAGCCATAGCGGCAGACCCTTGCCCACCATCGAGTCGATGATGAAGAGATCGAGCTTCTCCCCCAGAACGCGATGGTCGCGCTTGATCGCCTCTTCCAGACGCCTGCGATGTTCGGCGAGCTCCGCGGGATTGCGCCAGGCTGTGCCGTAAATCCGCGTCAGTTGCTGGCGTTTTTCGTCGCCGCGCCAGTACGCGCCCGCCGGCGGACGCAGCGAAATGCTGACCGCTTTGGGGTTGATGTCCCGCGTGCTTTCGACATGGGGCCCGCGGCAAAGGTCGGTGAAGTTATTCTGCGTATAAACGGTCAGGCTTGCCGCCGGCTCGCTAATGGCCGCGCCGTTGTCGTCGACGCGGCCATTAACCAGGTCATCAATGAGTTCCAGCTTGTAGGGTTGATCGTGAAAAATCGCTCTGGCCTCGGCCGGGCTGACCTCGCGCATAGCGAAGGCGTGGCGCTGCGACAAGATTTTCTTCATGCGCTTCTCGACCCATTTGATGTCATCGTCGGTGATGGCAGCCGGCAGGTCGAAGTCGTAATAGAAGCCGTCTTCTATCGGCGGGCCGATGGCGATCTTTGCAGCGGGGAAACGCTCCAGCACCGCCTCCGCCATTACGTGGGCGGCGGAATGCCGAATCTTGTACAGCTGACTGTCTTCGTACGGAACTTCGGCCATCTTATGTCCTTGGGTCAAGTCTCATCGTTTGCCGGGATGGGCAGTCGCGTCTGGCGGCGGACGGCGGAGATTATAGCGGAGAAGCGCGCAAACAGTAGGGGCAGCCGCTGACCGCTTGCTGAGGGCCGGGCAGGACTGAATGAGCTCGCGCCTCAGTCGTCAATCAATACAAGCACTTCTTCGATGACCGCTTGCGCGATGGCCTGGGTGGCCAGCTTGCTCTGCGGCGGGGCATCGCGCGGGTCAGTTCGCTCGTATTCTGTCACGCGGGTGAAAAGACTTTCGAAGACGTCCTGCGCGACCAGATTGTCGATCGTATCTTCAATGATCTCCAATCGCAGTTCTTCAACGATGATATGCGGCGTATCCAAAACGGCGTAGCGAACGGGTGGCGTATGGGGTATGGAGTCCGTCACCAACCAGGTCAACGACAGCTGACGGTGGATATAGGACAGCGTGGCGAACAGGGCTGTATATACCGTCCCGTCTTCCATCCGCACGAGCACGTCACAGGCATCGCCCTCTTCGTGCCTTTCGCAAAGAATCTCTTCCGGGACGATCACAATATCGGCAATTGAATGATTGGACATCAGTAGCTGTTCCCTGCTCTTCGCACGTAGATTTTCCCAATTATATGCACATTGGCGTGACATTAGAATAAGCATATCATGAATTGCGCCGCATTTGTTACATTCGTCACAATCATCCGGCGCCGGCGCCCGGGCCGACCGCCAATGCAATTTCGACAATAGTCGATTATCATGCGGGCGATGCCAGGCAGCGAGAGCGTAAGATGGAAAAACGCGACCAGTCGGATCACCCGCTCAATCAAGTTGGCGCCAGTCGACCGGCGGCGCCGCGTCCGTCCGCCAAGCGCCGGAAAATACCGCTGCTGGACCGGCCGCTGCTGACATACAGCCTGGCGGCGATCAACGCGCTGATATTCCTGGCCGGCTACCTGATTCCGCAGCTCGAGCAGGAGTTGTTCTTGCGCGGGGCTTTGCTGCCGCAGTTGGTGGTCTTCCACGGCGAGGTCTATCGGCTGTTCACGGCGATGTTTCTGCACGGCAGTTTGCCGCATGTGCTCTTCAACACTTACGCGATTTTCATTGTGGGCCAAATGGTCGAGCCGATTTTCGGGCGCGCGCGCTTCTTGCTGATTTACTTGCTCGGCGGCTTGACCGGCTCGGCGACCAGCCTGGCTTTGGGCGGCTTAAGCGGCGCGGCGGTGGGCGCGTCGGGGGCGGTCTTCGCGATCTTCGCGGCGCACGGCATTCACCTTTATCAGCATCGCGGCGCCTATGTCAACGCGCGCGGGCAGCTGCGCCACATGGCCATTCTGATTGGCATCAATCTGCTGATCGGCTTTATGCCCGGCTCGCGCATCGACAATTGGGGGCATATCGGCGGCATGCTCGGTGGCGCGCTGCTCGCCTGGCGTATCGGGCCGCGGCTGGCCCGGCCGAGCGCGCCAATCCGCAGCCTGCGCGAACTCGCCGCGCTCGATCGCAATCCGCTGCGTTTGCGCCTGCCCGGCTTAGTCATCTACATCGGCGCGTTGATAGGCTTGATTGTACTGACCATCAACCTGCTCGCCGCGTAGCCGCTCCAGCTCAAATCGGAGCAGGGCGATTTGTTGGGCAGACTCTTTGCTCTCGTGCGTGAGCCGCGTGATGACCGTGGAAAAATAGAGCTGGATGAAGAGCACAAACAACATCGCCAGCAGAAACAGCAAGTTCGAGGGGTCGTAGATGCCGACCATCGCTGCCAAATTGTGGAGAAGCTCGCGCCACAATCCCAGTACCAGCATTAGGACCGCCGTGCCCAGCCACAGCAAGGAGTATTCCTCGCTTAGCCGCCGCCGCCGCACCAATTCCAAAACCACCAACAGCGCGACCACAGCGGCGCTGACTGTAAAGACGATCGAGCGGTCAATCATGTCGCGCCTCCCGCGATTGGGCCGGAAGAACTGTTTCAAGTCGACGCTTAGCTTAGCATGAATCGGGTTTCGTGATGCCGCAGACCCTGATCGAACTTACGGGAGAGCCGAAGGCGCCGATTCTCAATCTCATGCCCGCCAACGGCTTCCCGCCACAGACCTACTTGCCGATGCTTCGCGGCCTGGCGGGCTTCCGCGCGCTTAGCTTGCCGCCACGCGCGCTCTGGGGCGACCAGAGCCCGCCGAGCGCTTATCGCAGTTGGCGCGATGCCGCTGATGACCTGCTGCAGGGGCTTGAGCGCTACGACTTGCGCGACATCGTCGCGGTCGGGCATTCGCTGGGCGGCGTGATTTCGATGCTGGCCCTGCTTAAGCAGCCGGCGCGCTTCCGGGCGCTGATCATGCTCGACCCGGTGCTGCTGCCACAGGAGACGCTCGACCAGCTTGCCAAGGCGCGGGAGGCGGGCCGGATCGACGCGATGCCCCTGGTGCAGGGCGCGCGGCGCCGGCGACAGGTCTTCGACAGCCGCGATGATGCCTACAGCCGCTTCCGCCAGAAGCCGATCTTCGCGGATTGGTCGGCAGAGGCGCTGAGCCTGTATGTCGAGCACGGCCTGCGCCCCCGCGAATATAACGCCGGCTTCGAGCTGTGCTGGAGCCCGGAATGGGAAGCGCATTATTTTGCGACGGTGTACCACGATATCTGGCATGATTTGCCCAAGTTGAATGCGCTGGCGCCGACGCTGATTATACGCGCCGAACACAGCGATACCTTACCCGCAGCGTCTTTTGCCCGGGCGCGCTCGCTCTTGCCGGGCGCGGCGTTTCACGAGCTGAGAGGGCAGGGGCATCTCTTCCCGCAGGCGGCGCCGCAGGAGACCGCGCGTGTCATTGCGGAATGGCTGGCCACGCGACATTTGCCTTGACATCTCTTTGCGCGCGCTCTAAACTCTTTGTTCCTAAGAAGTTGCCTCAGGCCGAGATAGCTCAGTTGGTAGAGCATCGCACTGAAAATGCGGGTGTCCCCAGTTCAAGTCTGGGTCTCGGCACAAGAAATACTCGTCCAGCCGGCGAGTATTTTGCGTTTGGCTGTAGTATTAGCACAAGCTAACTGCGCGCGCGCAGCGCCGTCTCTAGAGTGTTTAGTACGCAGCGGACGGCTTTCTAATGAAGACCATCCTCCTTGTATCGCGGTGCCCGCCCTATCCGCTTCATCTTGGCGACCGGCTGATCATCTGGCATCTGTCGCGGGAGCTTTCGCAGCGCGGTTATGTCATTGACTTGCTGGCGCTTTATAATCGCGACGAGGATCTGGAGCAGGTCGACAGCTACCGGGCATTCTTCCGGCACATTGAGCTTTTTCAGGAGCCGGCTCGCGATTCGCTTGCTTACCTGCGCCGCCTGATCGACCGCTCGGCCCGCTTCGCCGCGTCAGCCGAGCGCAGCTTCTGCCCGGACTTGTGGCGCGCCATCGCCGATCGCCTGGACGGCTACGAGTACGACCTGGTTCACTGTTTCGGCTCGGTCAGCGTCTACGAATACTTTCCGCTCTTCGCCGGCCGCCCCAACGTTATCACGCCCTACGAATCTCACGCGCTCTATTTGCAGTCCGCCGCCGCGCAAGGCGACTGGCGCGCCCGCTTGCGCCTGCCGCTGGTAAGGCGCTTCGAGCGCTTCATGTTCGCGCCTTTTGACCGGACCGTAGTTATATCGGCGGCCGATCGCGACCTGCTGCTCGGCTTGCAGCCGGCGTTGAACATCGAAGTAATACCAAATGGCATCGAGCTTTCGCGTTTTCGCCCACAGGAACTCGCGCGCGATCCGTGCACGTTGCTCTTTGTCGGCAATTACGAGTACGCGCCCAATCAAGACGCCGCGCGCGTCTTGGCCGAGCAGGTCCTGCCGCATGTTCGCCAGGCCCGGCCCGAGGCGCGGCTGCAATTGGTCGGCGCCAATCCGCCGGCTTGGCTGCGCGCCCTGGAAAGCGACGCGATTGAAGTCAGCGGGCGTGTGCCGGATGTAGCGCCCTACCTGGCGCGCGCCACGGTCTTCGTCTGCCCGCTGCGGGTTGGCGCCGGCTTGAAGAACAAAGTTCTGGAAGCGCTGGCGATGGGCATCCCGGTTGTTGCGACCCCGCTGAGCCTGGACGGCATTAATGCGCGTCCTGGGGAATCGGCGCTGGTCGCCGAGGCCGACGACATCGCCGCGGCGACGATCGACTTGCTGGGCGATCAAGGGCTGCGCGAGCGCCTCTCGCGCGGCGGACGGGCGCTGATCGAATCGCAATATAGCTGGGCGCGGACCGCTTCCAGCTATGAACGGCTCTACGACGAAATCTGCCAGGCTAAATGACTTGCAGCTGATCGCGCGCGGGCAGCGCCGGGAAGGGCGCCTGCGGCAGGGTCTGATACCAATAGGCGACCGAAGCGATATCGTCTTGCAGCGGCAGGTAGCGGCGATTGTAGCCCCAGCCCAGCGCCTGCATCGTGACGCGCAGATCGGATTCGAAGCGAACCGGGTCCATGATATGCCAGCGGTACATGCCCATGCGGTGCTGTGACCGGTAAGCGCCGTCGGGGCGGATCACCTGGTGGAATCCGGCGTAGGGCGTGGTGAAGGTGACGTAACCTTCATTATGCCGCGGGCTGGGGTCAAAGTTGTACGAGCCGCAGAAATAATCTTCGGTGCCCGTGCCGCAGATTGTGGGATACTCGTCGCCGTCCATGTAGAACTTGATTTCGCCCTCGCCCCACCAGCCGTTGTTGTTCGCGCCCCAGGCCATGTACGTGCCCACGTAATGCCCGCGCCCGCTGATGCCGTCGACGATGGTGTAGACATCTTTGTAGGGCAGGGGATTGACGCGGCGGAATTGCGCGTGGAAATAGGCGGCGTCTTCGGGCACGTCGGTCAACGTATAATTCACCTGATAATAGAGCGTCATTTCTTCTTCGGCGATATTGCTGATCGTCATGCGGCAATGTTTGCGGAAGGGCATCTCCCAGTAGCAGTTGAAGGCGCTGCCCGGGTTGACGCAGACCGGCAGCGACGTGACCTGGGCGTATTCGCCCCAGCCGACCGCGAAGAAATCGCCGATGGGGCATTCCACCGAGGGCTGATCGCTGCCGTCCCAATAAACCCGCAGGATGCAAAAGCGCCAATTGCCGGTGGGCGTCAGCCAAATCTGCTGGATGGCGCCGGGCCCGCTGATATCGGCCATGGTGAAGGTTTCGCCCGCGCCGATGCGCACCGAGGGCGAGACCTTCCAGCCGTGGCCGAGGTCGCGGGCGGCGCGGCTGCCCGTGCCTTCTGCGGCCATACCGCCGCGCCCCTTGGCGCCGTCGAAGTTCTCCGCGCTCAACGAACGCGACTTGGCCGCGGACAGCCGCGACAGATTGCCCAGATGCAAACCCAAGCCGTTGAATCCGTTCATGGAAGGCCTCTCCTCATTCTTTTGTTCCACGCGCTTTACGGGGTTGGGGTGGGGGTGCCCGCCAGATTGTCAAAATGCAATTGGAATACTTCACAAACATCGGGATGCGAGCCGACGTAGACATAGCTGATATTGTCACCCTCATAAACAAGCGATCCGGCGCTGGCGCAAGGTTCGATTTCAATTGCCTGGGCGCTGGCGTTACCCTCTTGCCCGCCCAGCAAGCAGTTGATCATTTCTTGATTGACGCGCGATTGATTGAGGACCAGCGCCCCGCCAATCTTGGGCGCGGTCACGATCGAATCGAGATGACGGTAGAACTTGGCCGCCAGGGCGCCCCGATCCTGGAAACACTGCAAGAATTGCTCGGCTTTGGCGAGGACGGCCGTGACGGCCACCTGCCCGCTCAGCAAAGACGCGCCGCCGAATGCCGCGAAAGCGCCGTCGATCGTCGTGTCGACGTCCGAGGCCGAGTAGCCGGCCAAGTTCGGCAGCAGGCGCTGGGCCGACGCCGCATCGTTCGGGGAGTTGCCCGTGTCGCTGCAAGCCAGGAGCAGCGGTAAAACAACTATCATGATTGCAAAGGGGCGCAGCATCCTCAAATTGATTCCCCTCGATGAATCGCGCATTTTCTATGCTATTCTATCAGCGATTTCGCACAGACACACAGTAGACGCTCAGCGTTTTCGTGGCTCGCTTGATGTCTTGGGCGGTCAAGAACAGAGAAATGGACAAGCTATGAAACTGGTTCGTTACGAGATAGACGGCGCGGAAGGCATTGGCGTCTTGCGCGGCGGCGAGATTCATTTGCTCGCTTGCGACGATATGGTGGAACTAATGCCAGTGGCGGCCCAGTTTGTCGAGACGGGCGAGGCAGATTCTATTGCTGGCGCCCGCATATTGCCCCCGCTGATCCCGGGCAAAATCCTGGCCATCGGCCGCAACTATGCCGAGCACGCGCGCGAGCTCAACAACGAAGTGCCGGCCGAGCCGCTGGTCTTCGCGGTCATGCCCAGCGCGGTCATCGGCGACGGCGATGTCATCGAGTGGGAGCGCGAGCTGACCGCGCAGGTGGATTGGGAAGGCGAGCTGGCAGTCATCATCGGGGCGACCGCTCGGCGCGTTTCGCAAGCGGATGCGCTCAATTACGTCTTCGGCTACACCATCGCCAATGACGTCTCGGCGCGGGACTTGCAGACGCGGGACAAGCAGTGGACGCGCGCCAAGGGGCTCGACACATTTTGCCCACTGGGGCCGGTAGTAGTCACCGCCGATGAAATCCCCGATCCGCAGAAGCTGCGTATTGTTACGACGGTTGATGGCGTCGAAAAGCAGAATGGTTCGACCGCCGACATGATATTCTCAGTCAGCTACTTGATCGCGCATTTGTCGCGGGCGTTCACGCTGCGCCCGGGCGATGTGATCCTGACCGGCACGCCCAGTGGGGTGGGCAAAGCCATGAACCCGCCGGAATTCCTGGGCGAGGGCAGCGTCGTCAGCGTTGAGATCGAAGGCATCGGCAAATTGACCAATCCTTGCCGGGTTTTGGTTTAACCACAGAGCCACAGAGGGCACAGAGAAATCGTAGAGGCGACTCTGTGAGCCGCCCTCCGGCTATAGGCTACAATGTTGCCGACAGTTACGGAGCGATACTCATAAGTGAAATCAGTACAGTCTCCAACCGCGAGTAGGGCGGATGTTCAACTGGGTGTGTAGCAGTTAAGTCCAATCATGCCTAAACCAGTCACCATCAGAGACGTTCGCGTGATTCTCACGCAGCCGGGCAAGTCCCGGCTCTGCATCGTGAAGGTCATTACTTCCGAGCCGGGACTCCACGGCTTGGGCTGTGCCACCTTTACGCAGCGCATTTTCGCCGTTGCCACCGCGATTGAACGCCACCTGAAGCCTTTCTTGCTCGGTCGTGATGTCGACCGCATCGAAGAGATCTGGAATATGTCGATGATGCACGGTTATTGGCGCAACGGGCCCGTGCTCAACAACGCCATATCCGGCGTCGACCAGGCGCTCTGGGATATCAAAGGCAAGCGCGCCGGCATGAGTGTCTGCGATCTGCTGGGCGGCAAGTCGCGCGAGGCGGCCAACGTTTACGTGCACGCTGACGGGCGCGACAAGCAGGAAGTCGCCGACCGCGCGCGCGCCTTTATGGAGCAGGGCTATCGCTTCGTGCGCGTGCAGATGGGCGGCTATGGCGGGTCCGGCAGCCCGCTCGTCAAGCCGAAGAACGCCCCGCCCGGCGCTTACTACGACCCGCGCGATTATTGCCGGCGGATGCTGGACATGATCGCGTATCTGCGCGAACAGCTTGGCGACGAGATCGAATTGCTGCACGACATTCACGAGCGCCTCGCGCCGATCCACGCCGTCGAATTCGCCAAAGATGTCGAGCAATTCAAGCTCTTTTTCCTGGAGGACGCGCTGGCGCCGGAAGATATCCACTGGTTTCGTACGATCCGCGCGCAATGCGCGACGCCGCTGGCGATGGGCGAGCTCTTCAACAACCCGCACGAGTGGCAGCTGCTGATTCAGGAGCGTCTCATCGACTTCATTCGCATGCACATCAGCCAGATGGGCGGGATAACGCCGGCGCGCAATGTCGCGATATTCGCCGACATGTATGGCCTGCGCACGGCCTGGCACGGGCCCAGCGATACTTCGCCCGTCGGCCACGCCGCCAACTTGCAGTTGGATCTCTGGCATCCCAACTTCGGCGTTCAGGAATGGTATCGCCCGTCGGCGTTGGACTACGAGATCTTCCCCGGCTTGCCCGTTGTGGAGGATGGCTATTTGTATGCCAATGACCAGCCGGGGCTGGGCATCGACATTGACGAGCAGCTGGCGGCGAAATATCCCTGCCAGGACATTGTCGAAGACTGGACGCAGGCGCGCCTGCCCGACGGCAGCCCGGCGCGGCCCTAGCCAACTGTGATGACTTTTCGCCCGGCGCGGGTTATAGTGGCAGGCAGAAAGCGAGGAGCGTGGACATGGCTATCAACCGGTCTCCAGTCATGACAGTCGAAGACTATTTCGCATGGGAACTGCTCCAAGAGCGCAAACACGAATACATCGACGGAGTAGTCATCGAGATGCCTGGAGTCAGCAACAAGCACGACGCCATTACCGTGAATATTATCTATCTCTTTATTGGCTGTCTCGACCGTTTGCGCTTTTATCTCCGCACGGCCGAATTACGGGTGCAAGTCAGCCCGAGTCGCTATGTCTACCCGGATCTCACCATTGTTTACGGTCGCCCCAGCTTTGCTGACGCCAGCAATTATAACCTGATCAATCCCTATGTCGTGCTTGAAGTGACATCGCCCACCAGCATCAATCGTGACCGACAGGAAAAACTCGAATACTACTACGACGTGCCCTCTATCGAAGCCTGCCTCATCGTTGACCAGCACCGACACAACGCCGAACTATATGAGCGCGGCGCCAGCGGCTGGAAACGTCAGGTATTCACAGAGACTGAAGAAATCATCCCGCTGGCAATGCTGGATTGTGAACTTCCGCTGGCTGAAATCTATCGCGGCATCGAATTCGAAGCGCGCTAGCCTGCCAGGACCGCCGGATTGCAAACATACGTCGCCCTGCCGCGCAGCAGGTAGTCGGAGAAGCGCTGAGGGCAGAGTATCTGCCTCAAGACTTCTTCAAGCCGTAGACGCATGCGGGCCGGCCCGATGGTAGCCCGTATCGGCCGTGACGCTGGCTGGTTCCGCTTTTGATGACAGTTTGACAGCTTCGAGGTATGATGTTGACACAGGAATCGGGCTGAGGTTGAAAATGGCAATCCGAACAAGAACTGCCATGTCGGTGGACGAGTACTTTGAATGGGAACAGCTTCAAGAGCGCAAGCACGAATACATCGACGGAGTAGTCATCGAGATGCCCGGAGTCAGCAACAAGCACGACGCCATTACCGTGAATATTATCTATCTCTTTATTGGCTGTCTCGACCGTTTGCGCTTTTATCTCCGCACGGCCGAATTACGGGTGCAAGTCAGCCCGAGTCGCTATGTCTACCCGGATCTCACCATTGTTTACGGTCGCCCCAGCTTTGCTGACGCCAGCAATTATAACCTGATCAATCCCTATGTCGTGCTTGAAGTGACATCGCCCACCAGCATCAATCGTGACCGACAGGAAAAACTCGAATACTACTACGACGTGCCCTCTATCGAAGCCTGCCTCATCGTTGACCAGCACCGACACAACGCCGAACTATATGAGCGCGGCGCCAGCGGCTGGAAACGTCAGGTATTCACAGAGACTGAAGAAATCATCCCGCTGGCAATGCTGGATTGTGAACTTCCGCTGGCTGAAATCTATCGCGGCATCGAATTCGAAGCGCGCTAGCTAGCTTTCCAGAACCGCCGGATTGCAGACGTTGGCCGCCACTCCTTCAAGCAAATAGTCGACGACCAACTGCGCCGCTTCGACCGCGACGGTGACTTGGGCGTCAGACGTGCTGGCCGCCAGATGCGGTGTATGTACCACATTCGGCAAGCCGATCAGTGGATGGTCGGTCGGCGGCGGTTCTTGCTCGTAGACATCCAGCGCCGCGCCGGCGACCTGCCCGCTACCCAGCGCAGCCGCCAAATCCGCCGAGTTGATTAGCGCGCCGCGCGCCGCATTGATGATACGCGCGCCGCGCTTCATGCGGGCGATCGAATCGGCGTTGATCATGCCGCGCGTCTCAATGGTGACCAGGGCGTGCAGCGAGAGATAATCCGAGCGCGCGTAAACTTCGTCCAGCGCGAGCAAGGGCACGTCCAGCGCGGCCGCGATTGCCGGCGGCAGGTAGGGGTCGTGGGCGATAACGCTCATTTCAAAGGCTTGGGCGCGCGAAGCAATGGCCTGCCCGATGCGCCCCAACCCGACGATGCCCAGGGTCTTGCCCTTCAGCTCGACGCCGGTGAAGGCTTTGCGATCCCAGCGCCCTTCCGCCAGCGACTGATGGCCTTGCGGGATGTGGCGCGAGAGCGCCAGCATCAGCCCGATGCTGTGCTCGGCGGTCGAGATAGTGTTGCCGCCCGGCGTATTCATTACGACCACAGCGCGAGCGGTCGCCGCATCCAGGTCGACATTGTCAACACCGACGCCCGCGCGGGCGATGGCCTTGAGCTGCGGCGCCTTCTCGATGAGCTCGGCGTCAGCTGTCACGCCGCTGCGGATAATCAACGCGTCGGCATCAGCGACCGACTTCAGCAGGGCGGCGCGTTCCAGTTTGCCGGGCGCCGTTACGCGGATGCCGGCGCTCGACTCCAATATGCCGATCGCCTTTTGATGGACATTGTCGGGTACGAGAACGTGAAATGTCATTGGCTTCGTCCGCTCATTACTGTCGCGCCAGGAAGGCGTCGATGCCGCCGAGGACTTCGCGCAGCATATCCATCGTGACGTCGCCCATGTGCGGCAGGCGGAAGGTCTCGCCCTTGATGGCGCCATAACCTTTGTCCATGGCGAAGCCGGCCTCGCGCGCCATGAAAGCGCTCATCGCGTTTACGTCAATGCCGCGCGAATTGGCCACCGTGGTCACCGTGTCGCTGCGATAGCCCGCCTGCGCGTACAGGCCGAAGCCGCGCGCCAGCGCCCACTCGTGCGTCGCGTCGCGCATTGCGCGGTGACGCGCCCAACGCGCCTCCAGTCCCTCCGCCAGGATCGCGTCCATCTGCATGTCGGCGGCGTACATCAGGGCGATTGGCGGCGTCGATGGCGTATTGTTCTTGAGCAGCGACTTCTCCAGCGTCAAGAAGTCGAAGTAGTAGCCGCGGTTGGGGATGCTCGCCGCGCGCTCGAGCAGGCGGTCACTGACAGCGGCGAAGGCGACGCCGGGCGGCAGCGCGAAGGCTTTCTGGCTCGAGGTCAGGGCGATGTCGATGCCCCAGTCGTCGACGCGCAGCTCTGTGCCCAGGAAACCGCTGACGGTGTCGACGAAGAAGAGCGTATCCTCATGCTGAGCGACGACCTCGCCAATCGCTTGTATCGGGTTGGTGACGCCGGTGCTGGTTTCGTTATGTACGGCGCAGACGGCGTCGTAGCGCTGTTTGGCGAGGGCGTCGGCGACCATGCCGGGTGTATGCGCCCGGCCCCAGTCGACTTGAATACAATCGACTACTTTGCCGTTGGCGCGGCTGATCTCCGCCCAGCGCTCGCTGAAGGCGCCGCCGGTCAGGTGCAGCGCGCGCGCGCCGTCGCGAACGCCGCAGCGTACCGCGCCTTCCCACAAACCGCTGCCCGAAGAGCCGCTGACGTAGACGCGGCTGTCGGTGAAGAAGGCGCGCTTCAGTTTGTCCTGCAAACGCGCGAACAAGTCGGCGAATTCGCTCGTGCGGTGGCCGATCATCCACTGGGTCTGCGCTTCGAGGATCTCGCGGCGGACTTCAACGGGACCGGGTAGAAAAAGTCTCTCGTGATCGAATTGTGGCATCGTGCTCAGATCCTACTCCTAACGCGGAATCTCGACTGTGCATTCGGGCGAATTGTAGTGCGGCGCGAATGTCGCGCAAAGGGCGAAATCGCGATCGCGTCGTGCCGCGGATGCTTGCCGCGCCAACGAAAACTGCTATACTCTGGCGCAAGATTTGACCGGTGTTATAGCGGAGGCAATATGTTGCAAGTGGCGAACGCGCCTTGTTCCTGGGGCATTATCGAAAACATCGAAGGCGAACGCTATGACTACGCGCGCGTCCTCGACGAGATGGCCGCCAGCGGCTATGCCGGCACCGAGCTGGGCGATTGGGGCTTTATGCCGACCGACCCGGACGAACTGCGCGCGGAGCTGAACCAGCGAAATCTGAAACTGCTGGGCTCCTGGGTCAATGTCAATTTCCAGGACGCGGACCGCCACCAGGAAAGCGCGGATGAATGCGTCCGCACGGCCAGGCTGCTGGCGGCGGTCGGCGGCAGCGAAGCCCTGGTGGTACTGGGGCCCGACCCCTACACCAATCCTATGCGCAGCTTGAATTCGGGCCGGATCACGCCCGAGATGGCGCTTGACGACGACGGCTGGCGCCTCTTCGCCCAAGGGACTGATATGGCCGCGCGCCGCGTCATGGACGAAACCGGCTTGCGCTCGGTCTTGCACCATCACACCGGCACCTGGATCGAAACCCCGGCCGAGACCGAACGGCTGATGGACATGACCGATGACGAGACTGTGGGTTTGGTCTTTGATACCGGCCACTGGGCCTTTGGCGGTGGCGATCCGGTCTCCGGCATTCAGCAATTCGCCGATCGGATTTGGTACGCGCACTTCAAGGATCGCGACCCCGACGTTCACGAGCAGTCGCGGATTCACGGCTGGGACGGGCCAACTTCGGTAGGCAAAGGCATCTTCCCCGAGCTGGGCCAAGGCGATGTCGACTTTCCGGCCGTGCTGCGCGAACTCGAGAAAATCGGCTACGATAGCTGGATCGTGGTGGAGCAGGATGTATTGCCCGGCATGGGCAGCCCGCGCGAATCCGCGCAGCGCAACCGCGACTATCTGCGCAGCATCGGCTTGTAAGCGGCGCTGATGAACTTGCCGCTGGGCGACATCGTTCGCGCGCAGCACCGCCTGCGACCGCATTTGCAGCCGACCGCGCTCGAGCCCGCGCCGGACCTGGGTCGCAATCTCTGGCTGAAGCTGGAAAACTGCAATCAGACGCGCTCCTTCAAAGTGCGTGGCGCGCTGAACGCCATCCTTTCGCTTACCGACGAAGCGCGAGCGCGTGGCATTATCGCCGCGTCCTCGGGCAATCACGCGGCGGCCGTGGCCTATGCCGCGCAGCTCACCGGCGCCCGCGCGCGCATCCTGATGCCCAAGACGACGCCGCGAAAGAAGGTCAAGAACGTGCAGCGTTATGGCGCGGAGGCCGTCTTGTTCGGCGACAACTATGACGAAGCCGAAACCGAGGCGCTGCGGCGCGCGGCAGCGGGAGGCGTCTGGGTTTCGCCATACAACGACAAGAATGTCGTCGCCGGCGCGGGCACGATTGGGCTGGAAATCGCTGAGCAACTGCCTGAAGTGGAACGCGTCGTCGTGCCGGTGAGCGGCGGCGGCTTGATCGCCGGCATCGCTGCGGCGGTCAAGCAGGTCAACCCCGCTGTCGAAGTCATCGGCGTCAACGCCAAATCGGCGCCGGCCATGTTCAACGTCTTTTACGAGGCCGCGCATCCGCAGGTCTGGGATACGCTGGCGGACGCGCTGTCAGGCGATATCGAAGCCGGCTCGATCACCATTCCCATAAGCCGCCACTACGTGGACGACATCGTACTTGTCACTGAGGACGAGATCGCGGCGGCGATGCGCTATATGCTGGAAGTTGCCGGCTGGGTGGTCGAAGGCGGCGGCGCGGTCGCGGTGGCGGCGTTGCTGCACGGTGTCGTCCCCGCCGACGGCCGCGCGACTGTCGCTTTGGTCAGTGGCGGCAATGTCGACCTGACGGTGCTGCAGCGGGCTGTTTTTGAAAGAGGGATTGAGGGCGCTAGCGATGACTGATTTGCCGACAATCGAAGATCACAGTCTTGCCGCAGGAAATCTGTTGCAGGACTTCTCGCGCGGCCAGGACGCCGCAATCGACCGCGTCTATCAGCATTTGCCGCAAGTGAAGTACGGCGCGCACGACGAGGCGGCGGCCTTTCCCCTGACGCTGCGCGATGCCCAGACCGTCATCGCCCGCGAGCAGGGGAAGCAGAGCTGGGGCGAGCTGCGGTTGGGGGCGAAGCTGCGACAACTGCAATTCGGCGACGAGCTGGAGCGATTCAAGCAGCTTGTCTACGCCAAAGACGCGGAGAAACTTGACGAACTGCTGACCGCCCATCCCAAGCTGCGCGATACACTCGATGATCCGCACTTCTGGTTCGGCTCCACCGCGCTGATCATCGTCAAAGAGCATGTTGATGCTGTCGACGTCCTGCTCAAGCATGGCGCGGACATCAACGCCAATTCTCAATGGTGGGCGGGCGACTTTCACATTTTGGAGGGCACGTCGCCGGTGGCTGCGCAGCAACTCATCGAGCGCGGCGCGCGGATAACGGCGCACGCGGCGGCGGAGCAGGGCTGGCTGGACTGGCTGGAAACAGCCTACGCGCGCGAAAAGACGATCATCAACCAGCGCGGGGGCGACGGCAAGACGCCGCTGCACTACGCCCGGGACCAGCGGATCATGGACTGGCTGCTGAAGCGGGGCGCGAACCTGGAAGCGCGCGACCTCGACCACGCTTCGACGCCGCTGCAATGGATGCTGGGCGAGAATAACCTGGACGCCGCGCGTGAACTGGTCAAGCGAGGCGCTGAAGTCGATATATTCGCTGCCGTAATCCTGGGCGAACTGGACCTGGTCAAGGCAGCGCTGCAAGCGAATCCGGGGGCGATTCGCGCGCGGGTGAACAGCGTCGGTTATGCTTTGGCGCCGAAAGCCGACGGCTCGCATCAATACGTCTATACCTTTAACGCGGCCGGATTGTCGCCACATCAGGTCGCCTTTGATTTGGAGCAGGCTGAGATTTTTGACTATCTGGTGGCGGAGAGCCCGCCTGATGTGCGGCTGCTAGCGCATTGCGCGGCTGCCGATGAAGACTCTGCGCGGCGAATTGTGGCGGGGCATCCCGGCATCGTGACGCGAATCTTCAATGCCGACGGCCGACAGGTGATTTATGCCGCCTGGACGAACCGGGTCGAGGCAGTCAAGTTGATGGCGGCGCTTGGATTCAACTTGCATATCTACGATGACGACAAGATGACGCCGCTGCACGCGGCCGCCTTTCACGGATTCGCCGATGTGATTCGCATACTGCTGGACGCCGATGAAGCGCCGCTGACCTGGCTCAACGGCTATGGCGGCACGCCCTTAACTACAGCCCTGTACGGCCGGCAGCATAGCTGGCGCGACGATGGCGACTTCCCGGCGAGCTTTCAGTTGCTCGTTGAAGCGGGTTCCGAAGTTCGCGCCGAGTGGCTGCCCACCGGCGACGAGCGGATCGACGACATTCTGAGACAAGCGCTCGCTGCGGATGCGTGACACAATGCGGCCAGCCGGGGGCCTCACAACTCCGCCTCGGCGCCGGCGGCCGATCCGTTGATCTGAATCGTCTGCAGAAACGCGATATCCAGGTCAATCCCGGCTCCGACGGCTGCGCTGATCTGCGCTTGCGCCGCTTCCAATTCCGCGCTGGACGGCGCCTGAGACGAGCGGATATTGGCCCGCACCAAGACGCGCTCGCCCTGAATGACCGCTACATCGCTGACGATTGCGCGCGGCAGCGCCGCTTTCAAGGCCGCGCTTGCCGCTTCCGCGACAGGGTCGAGCGGGAGCACGATCTGACGCTCAACGACGGTCAGGTCGACATTCTGCTTGTAAAGCTCGTCGATCAACTGCTGGGCGGCGGTCACTTCTTCCGGTGTGATCGGGTGGTCGGACTGAACGAGCAGATGTACTTCCAGCGGCACGGAGGTGATGACCTGGTATTCAACCACGGCGGCGCCCTGAAAGGCCTCCGCTTGCAGCCGCTCGCGGATTTGCGCTTCGTCAACTGCTTGCGAAGTCAACCTGGCAAAGACCAACAGAACGATGATCGTAATGACGAAGAGCACGATCCACCAGGCGCGCGATTGATTTAGAGACGCGCCTTCCCGATCTTCCGTGGGGTGCATGCCCATCCACAAGAAAGTGATGTATTCCGCCGCGATGATAAAGGCGATGTTGGCCAGGAAGAGCAGGTTCGCGCCGATAGCCAGGTCAATGTCGCGCAGCGCGATGCCCAGGCCGATGGTGCAGAGCGGCGGCATCAGCGCGGCGGCGATGGCCACGCCAGCCAAGGCGGCCGGGATGCCCTTGCGCGCTGTGGCATAAGCGGCGACCCCGCCCGATACCAGCGCGATGGCGGCGTCAAGCAGGTTGGGACTGCCGCGCGCAAGCATTTCATCGGTCGGCGTGTCGATGGGCAAGATGACGCCCATCACAATCGAAATCAGCAGCGCCAGGGTCACGCCGGCGAAGAGCGTCACACTGGCGCGGCGAGTGAGATGCAGAATGCCGGTCGCCATGCCGGTTGAGAAACTTGATAGCGGCGCCATCAGCGGCGCGACCAGCATGGCCCCGATGATAACCGCGGCGCTGTTGGTCAGCAGGCCAAGCGTCGCCAACGCTGCCGACAGCACGATCATGACGCTGTAATCCAGGTTGCTGCTGGCGTTTTTCTGCGCGCTCCAGATGAGCTCGTTCTGCTCCACCAGCGTCAGTTGCGGGTTTAGCCGGGCGATGCCGTGCTCGATCGCGCCGCGCAGGCCGCGATGCCACTCGAGTTGGGAGATCATGATCACCGGGCCCGGCGCGGTATTGAGGAGTTGATTGCTCAGGTCGTTAATGATATTCCGCTCGAAGTCAGTTTTCTGCGAGAATCCCGTGACGAGCAGATCGTCCGCGGTCATGCCCCGCACAATTTCCGGCGCCGGATTTCGTCCAATTATGGCTCTGGGCTTCAGATCTTTGTTGCGCGGCAGGAATTCTTCATAACGCTTGATGAGCGTCTCGTGCTCGGGGTCATAGTGATAATCGAACTGGACGCTCATTTGGCGCAGGGGAATCGCGTGCTGCGAGGCGATGCTTGCGCCGAGTTTCATGGCGATGACAGAGGGCAAACTGCCGTCAATCGGCACAACAACGCGATCATAGCGGGGCGATACCGCGCTGCGATATATCAGAACGCCGCAGGGCGCAGTCGCGATCACATTTTCCACGACCGTGCCCAACTTCACCCGGCCCTGTGTTGGCCGCTGCACGCCAAGCAAGATGACATTCGCGTTGCGCTCGCGCGCCACATCCAGGATGCCGCGCGATACGCTGACCGCCATCTCGGTCACCAATTCAACGCGGTGCCCGGAATCGGCATTGCGGAAGTCTTCAACGACTTGGTTGACTTGATCGCTGACTCTATTGGTCTGCTCGGCATCGCCAAGCGAGATGACCAGGGCGATTACCAGCCCGTGTACGGGATGCACCATTTGGCCGGCGATGCGCAGCATTTCGGCGGCGGTATCCGGCCGGCTCATCGGCACGACGACCGTCCGCGCATAGTATTCTTCGGGCGCGGCCAGAGACTCTAATTCGACTGTTTGCGAAATACTTAAGTTCATGCTAAGTGCTTGTACATACAAATCTTCTATATTAGTGCAAATGAACGCGGTGAAGGGCGCGGCCCTTGACTTTGCCGCGTCGCCGCGGCTAGTCAAGAATCACGGCGCGACCGGTAAATTGCGCGCTCGAATCGCCGTATTGCATTAATTCAATGCGAATGCCACTCGGGTCAGTAACCCAGGCTTGCCAGGCGTTATCAGCGCCCAGTTTCTTGGCGGACGCTTCGACGCCGCGGCCGCTCAGTCTGCTGATGACGGCGTCCAGGTCCTCCACTTCCAGGCAGAAGTGTTTGATGAGCGCGTTGCCGTTCCGAGCGGCCTCACTCGTCGTGAAGACTTCCAGGAAGGTCGTTTCTCCCGCCTTGACGTAGAAGCCGATGCGCTGGCCGGCGCGGTAGAATTCAAACGCCAATTCCATACCGAGGATATCGACGTAAAAGTTCTCCGCTGCGTCCAGATCAACCGCCCCGATACAGACATGCGCAAGCCGTTTGAACACCAAATCTAACTTTCTGGTTGCAGCTAACAGAGTATTAACACCTATTATCGTATCCCATTCGGGACTATGTCGCAACTTGCTCGCGCAACTGCGATACGGCGCGCTTTACGTCAATCCAGGCGGGCGACTGCACATGCACGACTTCAAAGTGGCCCGCATCCGGCAACACGGTCAGCCTGGGCGAGTCGCCCGCCTCCTTGGCCGCTTCAACGTATGCGCGCGAGTTGGAGAGGATGTCCCGGTCTTCGCTGCCGACGATGATTGTCTGCGGCTTGCCCGCGGGCAGCAACTCGGAGGGCGAGCCATTGCGGTAGTTGTCAGGCGCGTCCGCCGGTCGGCCTCCCATGACGGTCAGCAGGGCGTTGTCGTCGCCGACGGTTGAAGCCAGGAGGGCGATATCACCGACCGGAGCCAGCGCCAGAACGGCACGTACGGCGACCGGCGTCTCGACGAAAAGCGGGCTTGAACGGTCGATGCGGTGGCGCGCGGCCAGCCAGAGCGCCAGATGCCCGCCGGCCGAGTGACCCATGCTGATGACCTTATCCAGGTCTAGGTTCTGCGCGTCCGCAATCTGCCGCAGGTGGTCGGCCGCTGCCCCCACATCGAGGAACATCTGCGGGAAGTCTCCGCCGTTGCCATGCCGGCGGTATTCGATATTCCAAACGGCGAGTCCGTCGTCGGCCAGCGACGCCACCAGGCTGCCCAGCGGATTCAAGTCGTACTTTTCCTGGTAGCCGCCGCCGTGGACCAAGACGACGACCGGGTGCGGCGGCGCGGATCGCGGCAGGGTCAACTCGCCGAATTGCAGCGGATCATCTCCATATCTATAGCGGATATCCGGCTCAACCCGGGGGAATCCAAGATAGTCTTCTGCTGACAATTTAGGCATGAGATTTTCCTTTGCGTATGCGAGGTTATACAGGTAGAATTAAGAATTCTTTGAGTGCGCAAATTGATAGTTCGAAATACTGTTCCTCGCGCAATTCGAAATCACGCAAGCTGGATCGTTCTCAATTGATGATTGGTTCTCGAGCGCATTTGTTCCTGCTGATTCCGCTTTTCCTGGCACTGGTCTGGATTGCCGCCGTCGGGACCAACGCGGACTCGATATGGTATGACGAGTACCTATCATTTTACTATTCCGGAGCGCTTAACGATGGTCCCAGCACAATCCCGGGTACGATTGATCGTGTATTGCATCGTTCAAAGGGTCAGGTTCCATTCTACTATATTGTGCTTTCCGTTTGGGGAAACATAGCGGGTTGGTCTGTATTCACCGCACGTGTGCTGTCGCTGTCATTTGGCTTGTTAGCGGTGGCTTGGACCTACCGTCTTGGGGCGGATCTACATTCTTCCCGCGCCGGTTTCTATGCCGCGTTGCTACTTGCCGGGTCGGCATTCTTCATATATTACCTGCACGAGATACGAGGCTATAGCCTGCTCGTGTTAGAGCTTCTGATAGTACTCGCACTGTATCTGCGAATTCTAAGAGGCAGAAAGTCCAGGTTGCTGCAAGGCGGTTTCGTTTGCGTCACTGTCGCCATGCTACATTCGCATGCGTTCATGGCTCCAATTGTATTGGCGTTTGGCCTGTATCACTGCATCGCTTTTCCTAAGACAGACGCTTGGAAGCGAGTAATATATCTCACACTTGTAAGTGGACTTCTGTATATTCCTTGGGCTGTGTTTATATTCGCCCATGTCGTTGGCCGAAGTATTCCTCACGACCCTGCATTCTTTCGGACTAATGTGAACTTGATAATCTCACTATTCAGCGCGTTAAGCAACGGCTTATGGGTATTCTTGCTCCTTCCTGTGTACTCTATCAGAGCCGCGAGAAAAGACAGACTATTCCGCATGCTGTGGGTGCTGGCGATCTGTTACCTAACTGTCATGCTTGGTCTTAACCAGATAACTCATTCCCTGAGTCAGGTCCGCTATTTTGCGCCCTTGCTGCCACTTTTTGCGGTTCTGGGCGGGATCACATGTTCGTCCTGGGTCAGGTACAAAGGCGTACTCTATGGGTCGCTGGTTGTTTGGTGCATTTCTGGATTTCTCCAGTCATCAAGTTTCGGGATAACGCATTATATGGAGAGTGAATACCGTGTATTTCATCTCGATTATCCCTTCAAACAGATTAGCGAAGTCGTACGGCGATCCGCCGGCAAGAGTGATGCCGTTGCCTTTGAGTTTCCGCACCATAGTTGGGCGCTGCGCGGCGTCATTGACTACTACATGGATGGTTCTGATGCGCGCTATGTGCTGACTGACTTGCTTGGAAACGATGAAGAGCCAGCGGAGAAGCGCAGACTATTCGGCGATTTCCTCGGTGGCGCGGGAAGAGTCTACTTTGTAAGCGATCGAACCATGGGGCCGAGCGAATTCATGGCGGGTTACCAGCGAGCGCTGTCCGAACGATATATCTATTGCGGCTCGCTCTGGGACGACGAGTGGGCGGCTATCGACCAATATGCCCAAATTACGGCCTTGTGCGCGCCATCCGCGAAACCGCTTGTCGTGTTTGAAGATGGGTTAGAGCTTTTGGACTTCGTCCATGAAATAAGCGACCAAGGGCATGTCTTCTTTTCAGTTTGGTCATCGCCACTGCCTGCCGATACCTACAGTTTCAGCCTGCGTGTCTGGGACGCCGCGGGCAATCTCGTGCATCAGGCCGATAGAGAGATGCCCACCGGGGATTTCATCTACAGCATCGACGAGATTCCGGTATCGACATTGCCGCATGGCCAAGCCGCGCGTGTCGAGGGCGTCATCTATCAGTGGCGGACCGGCGACCGGCTGCGAACCGCAAACGGTGCCGATGTGTTTGCGCTCGGCGTCGTCGTGGGCGACTGATTGTTAGAGAATCCCGAGGGGATTATCGGGATCGACGCTGTCGTCAAAGGGAATGTGGCGGATGACGCTGGTCACCTGGTAGACCGAGCCTAGCCAGTTGTTGAAGATAGCTTTGGCGGTGTCGCCCCAGGTATTGTCCAGCCAGGGCAGGAATGCGTCTTCGGGAAATTCGGGCAGCTCGCGGCCGTTTTCGAGCGCGGATTGCGCCCGGCGGATGAAGCGCTCGGCGATTTCCCGCGCGTCAATCGGGAAGTAATTTTCAGGGTAGGGCGGTTGGGCGTTCAATCCGTGAAAATATCCCAGCAAGTCGCGCTTGTATTCTTTGAGCAGGCTGTTGATGTCGTACTCCGGGTGTCCCTGAAAGTAAACCATGCGCAGTTGGTCCGGGCTGACGGCCATGTGCACCTCGCCGTCAAAACTCTGGATGAGCACGGTCAGGCCGGCGTTTTCAATCTGCTCGCGCGTGATCGAATTCCAGCGCGAGTGCGGCACATCAAAGCGGGTATTGATTTCGCGCAGCAGGGGATGATTCGGCTGCGTCACGCGGTGTTCGAAGACGCCCCATTTCTTCGTTTCGCGCTTTACACGGTTGATCTGATAGAAGTACTTCATTAGCGCGTGTGTTGAAAGGCAAGAGCAAATGGTCGAGGTGACATGCTGGCGCGCCCATTCGATGACTTCGCTCAAAGGCTGCCAGAAGTCTTCTTGATCCAGGCTGGGATTGGCGACGTTGGCGCCGGTGATGATGAGCGCGTCCAAGCCGTCGGCTTTGACCTGGTCGAAGGTCGTATAGTACTGGTCGATATAAGCCTGCGTATCGGCGCTGCGCTGCAAGCCGGGCACCGAGAAGACGTGTACGTAGAATTGAGCGATCTGATTGCTGTTGCCGACCAGCCGCATGAATTGCCGCTCAGTGATTTCCAGCGCCGAATCCGGCATCATGTTGAGCAAGCCGATATGCAATTCGCGAATGTCCTGCGAAAGGGCGCGCGAAAGCGTCAGCACTTCCTGGCCGCGCTGCCGCAAGCGGTCAAAGCTCGGCAAGGGCGTATGGGCAACTAATGGCATAGCCCGTGGCTCCGTTGCGTGTGGATGAATTCGTTCGATACAGGCACACGAGTATATCATTCTACAGCGGGCGGGCAATGCTTGTTGCCCTGGCGCGCGGCGGCGGTCGCCTCGCCTATAATGATTCTAGCGACGCGTGTTGGCTAACCGCCGGTTCAACTGGGAGATGGCAGATGTTGGAGCAATTCCGCGACTCGATCCTGCGTTACATTCTGATTGCCCTCGGTATTGTCATCGGCGCGCTGTCGCTGACCGTTTTTCTGCAACCGCTGGATATCGCGCCGGCGGGCGTGGCCGGGGCGTCAACGCTTCTGAACGAAGTCTTGGGCACGCCCATCGGGCTGATGATATTTGTACTCAATGTACCCATACAGCTGCTGGGGTATGCGATGCTGCCCAACGGCGCTCGCGTCATTCTGCGCAGCGTCGTGATCATTCTGATATTCTCCGTAGTTATCGACAATCTGGGCCCTCTGGTTCCGGCCGGCGGCATCAGCGATGAGCGCATGCTCAACGCGTTGTTCGGCGGCATCACCGGCGGTATCGGCGTCGGTCTCGTTTATCGCGCCGGCGCAACGTTTGGCGGTACTTCCACGCTGGCGCTGATTTTGCAGCGGCGCTTTGGCTTCCCTATGAGCACGACCTTTCTCTGCACCGATACGCTCATAATCATCGCTGCCGGCCTGGTATACGGCTGGGAAGGCGCGCTCTACGCGGCGGTGGCGCTGTTCACCGCCGGGCTGGCGACCGACTACGTGCTGGAGGGACCCAGCGTCATCCGCACGGCAATGATCATCACCGACAAGCCAGACGAGATTTCGCAGCGCATCCTGGACAATCTTCAGCGCGGCGCCACCAGTTGGACGATCAAAGGCGAGTACACGGGCATCGAACGGACGATGCTCTACGTGACCGTCGCCCGGTCACAAGTGAGGGATCTCAAAGACGAAGTCTCGCAGGTCGACCCAAGTGCCTTTGTTGTGATTGGCATGGGCCACGCGGCTTACGGCGCGGGCTTCCGCCGAGTGAAGAGGATGCGGATGTGAGCTAGGGCAGGTGCTCGCCCGCGTTGACGTGCAGCAACTCGCCAGTGATGTAATCTTCGCGGCAGAGGAAGGCCACGGCGCGGGCGACATCCTCTGCCTGGCCCGTGCGGTGGAGGGCGCTGCGGGCGCCTTTCATGGCCCACGCTTCGTCGGAAGTCTCGCGCCCGGCGGGCTTCATTATCGGACCCGGCACAATCGCGTTGACGCGTATTGCCGGACCCAGCGACAGGGCGCTGACCTGCGTCAACGACCATAGCGCGGCCTTGCTGATGCCGTGGTGAGGGCGCGCTTTCCAGGGGCCGTCGACGCCTTGGTCGCATATATTCACGATGACTCCGCCTGGAACTGGATTCTTCGCCATGAGGCGCGCCGCCCGCTGCGTGATCACGAAGGGCGCGCGCAAGTTCACCGCCATCGTCAGATCCCAATCTTCAAGAGACACGTCAAGCAGGTCGCCACGCTGAAACACCGACGCGTTGTTCACGACAATGTCGAGGCGTCCAAAGCGTTCTTCAAGCACGGCAAACAGCGCTTCCACGCCGTCGTCCCGACTTAGGTCCGCGGCTGCTCCAACGGCGTCGACGCCGAGGGATTTGACCTCTTGCAAAGTTTCACGCGCTTCCGATGGTTCGGCGCGGTAATAGTGCACTAGGATGTTGACGCCCTGCCTGGCTAGCTCCAGCGCGATGACCTTGCCGACGCGGCGCGCCGACCCAGTCACCAAGGCGACTTTGTCCCTAAGATCAACCTGCATGCCTAGGCTCCTTGGTCCTGGCGATCGGCCTGCGCCAGCGCGTCCAGATAGGCTTCCATGTCTTCGCTCGTCATTTCGCCCAACTTCATATAACGAATCTGCCCCGCGCCATCGATTATAAAGGTGGTCGGCAGATTTTGAACGCCATAGTCGCGCTTGACCACCTGGTTGATATCCATCGCGACCGGCAGGTTGGCAATGCTGATTTCGTCAAGAAAGCTGCTGATGACCGCGGCGGGCTCGCCCAGATTGACCGTGAGCAGGGCCGGTCCATTGTCGTCGCCGGCGTGTTGCGCGACGAACTCCGCGAAAGCCGGCAGTTCGCGCACGCAAGGGGCGCACCAGGTCGCCCAGAAGTTGATGAAGAGCGGCCGCCCGGCATAATCCGAGGGCGAGACGAGCGAGACGCCATCAAGCAGCGGCAGCTCAAAGTCGGGCGCGGCGAAGTTGACCAGGCTGCGCGGCGGCGCCGGGACGAATGTGGGCGCGGTTGGCTGCGGCGCGCGCGTGTCCAGCGCGAGCATCAGCAGGGCGACGAAGATGCCGAACAGCGGCAGGATGAGAAGGATGAGCAGTGTGGGGGAGGGCGTCGAGCGCTTGGTTTCTGCGGTTAGAGACATGGGGAAACCGTCAGAATACCCAGCCTTCGCGATCCATAAGCTGCTGCAGGTTGATACAGGGAATATCAAAGTGCTCACAGATGTTTGGAATGCGAGTGCCGTTAGGCGGTTTGGCTTCCTCTGTCACGACTGTACCTACAGTACGCTTGGCCTGTGCAATGACGAATGGGTCGGCGCCGCGGCGACGGGGTTTGCCTTTCTTGCTTTGAAGATTCTGCTGGAAATGCCTTACTCCAAATATGCGGGACACGAACAGTACGTCTTCAGTCCCAGGGTCCGGAAAGAGATGTTCGTTTTCTGCTGCCCAGCGGTATGCTAGTTCGGCTTGCCTGCCGTCTCCCAATTCTCGCATTACTTCTCTTGTAGACAATATCCGGCCATTCATGACCAGCTGATTGAACTTTGTCCAGAGGCTCGGAAAGTTGTCGCGATAATAGAACCGGAATAGCTGGGACAGTGTGTTGGTATCCAATATATACAGAGTCTCTTTGAAGAGCACTAGCGTTCCCCAAGCCAAGTTTCTTCAAGCAAGTCTATGTGCTTGGGTTTGATGCCTAGATAATCCGCAAGCTCTTCATCGTCTATTCGCTCTTCATAGTACCGTCTGAATGCCAAAGCAACATACTCTTCACCCAAATACACGAGCCGTGTCCTATAGTGATCGCCGCCTGTCTTCCCTTTCTGTGACAATTTGAATTGTCTCGCCCATTCCGCCGCCGCCGCCTCATATTCCCCTGTTTCGATCCAATTCCTATCTAGAAATCGCCGATAGATGACTTCTCGACTTACGCTAAATCGCTTGGCCAAGCTGTCTGCCTCGCTTCTGTCGAATCGCCCTGGTGTCCGGGCAAGATTGAACTCCTCTTCCGGCACCAACACGGCATTTGCCAAAGCATTGCATTGCTGTTCTATATGCTCGTGTTCGGAAGGCAACTTGTTTTCAAAGGAACCCTGACGGTCTATGCCACTTGTACGATAGAGAAGATGCGCCAGTTCGTGAAACAGCGTAAATATCTGGCGAGTCTTCGCATTGGAGTTGTTAGCATAAATAACCGGAAACTCAACGTCATACAGACTAAAGCCGCAGAAATCATCGACACCAAAGGCGTCTTTGAAAACTGTGACACCAACGTCATAAAATGCCTTCCGCCATGCTTCAAACGCGGCGCCTACATTTGGCCAGCTGCATTGCTCGGCACTGCTCACTCCCAAATACTCGCGTATTTGCCTCGCAGTCAGTGTAAGAGAGTCGCCACTGCTGATCCTAAGGTCTCTAGTTATGATTCTGCGCGCAGGGTTTCGCCCATCATTCAATTCGGCGAGTCCGCTTTGAAAGGCACGCGCCTTATGCAGTAGAGTGCGGATTCGGGGCGGGATTTCAGCAAATTGCGCCGAACTTAGTGTATGGAATGTCTCTTCAATCTTGGGGGATTCCGGCGGCTCAGGGAAAAAAAATACAGCGACGGGCAGCCACAGTTCCTTTGCGAGCTTTTCTAACTGGCGATAGGTCGGTCGTGACTCGCCGCTTTCCCACTCTGCGACTCTTTTGAAATCACTGCGCTTGGCGATAAGCGCGTCCAAGGTGTAGCCCAGCCGCTCCCGCGCCCAAGTTATGACCTCTGGAGTGATGGGCATCCGTTCGATTGCCATAGAGGTTGCACAAGGTCCACTTTTACCTAGACTTTATAGGGCAGTTCCGCGCCTGTCAAACGCACACCTACTCAAACACCCAGCCATCCACAGCCCGCGCCCAGCCGCCGCACAGCTCACTCTCGGCGAAAAAGTTGGCAATCTCGATCTCGCCGTTCTCGACGCTGTCGGAGCCGTGCACCAGATTACGCCCGATCTCCAGGCCGTAGTCGCCGCGGATGGTGCCCGCCGCCGCCTCCGAGGGCTTGGTCGCGCCGATGGTCGTCCGCGCTGCTACGACGGCATCGCTGCCCTCGAGCGCCATCACAACAACCGGTGCCGAGATGATGTACGCGACCAGCCCGGCAAAGAAGGGACGCTCGCGGTGCACGTCGTAGTGCTTCTCCGCCAGGTCGCGGCTCACCCGCAGAAGCTTCATGCCGATGATCTTTAGGCCGCGCTGCTCAAAGCGCTTGATGATTTCGCCGGTCAACCCGCGCTGAACCGCATCGGGCTTAATGATGATCAGTGTCCGTTCCAAGAGATTGCCTTTCTCAGTTTGTCGCTCATGTCAGTCGGCGCCTATCATACCGCTGCGCGTCGAAGATTTGTATGCGCAGCCGCCGCGCTTTGAGACAGATTCGTCTTGATGGTGTAAAGCCATCAAGGGCAGCGCGAAGTCTGCTATGATACTGGCAGCAAAAGGAGAGGGGCGAGTATGAGCGCGGCTTTCTGGCAAAATCAGTCGGTCATTGTCACCGGCGGCGCGGGCTTCCTCGGTCGACACGTGGTAGACAGACTTTGCGCTGAAGGGGCAGGGCGCATCATCGCGCCGCGCCGTGCGAAATACGACCTGCGCGAACAGGAAGGCGTCGCGCGCCTCTATGCCGATCATCCCGATGCGACAATGGTCATTCATCTGGCGGCCAATGTCGGCGGCATCGGCATCAACCGCGAGCATCCGGGGCTCTTCTTCTACGAGAACCTCATGATGGGCACGCTGATGCTGGAGTACGCGCGGCGGGCCGGTGTGGCGAAATTCGTGGGCATCGGCACCGTCTGCAGCTACCCAAAGTTCGCGCCGGTTCCCTTCCGCGAGAATGACCTTTGGTCGGGTTATCCCGAAGAGACCAACGCGCCCTACGGCCTGGCGAAGAAGATGCTGCTGGTGCAGAGCCAGGCTTACCGCCAGGAGTACGGCTACAACGCCATCCACTTGCTGCCGGTTAATTTGTATGGCCCGCACGACAAGTTCGACTTGAAGTCGTCGCACGTTATCCCGGCGGTCATCCGCAAAATGGTGGACGCGCAAGAGCGCGGCGCCAGCTACGTGACGCTCTTCGGCGATGGATCGCCTACACGTGAATTTCTCTTCGTGCGCGACGCCGCCGAGGGCATCGTGCTGGCTGCTGAGCGCTATGACGGCGCCGAGCCGGTCAACCTGGGCAGCGCCTTCGAAATAAGCATTCGCGATCTGGTAGCAATCATCGCCGACGAAGTGGGATTCTCGGGCGATTTGCGCTGGGACACCAGCAAGCCCAACGGGCAGCCCCGGCGCAAGCTGGATGTCACCCGCGCGCAGCGAGAATTCGGCTTCATTTCGCAGACTGACTTCCGCGCCGGCTTACGGGAGACGATCCGTTGGTACCGCGCCGAGGGACGGCCAGAGCCGCCCGGCGCCGCGCAAGCCTGAAAGAGCGTGAACTGTAGAGTGCGGTCGCTTCGCTGCGCTGGCGTCGCCTTTGAGTCACGGCGTGGCAAGGCGTCGCGCAGCGCATTTTGCATGCAGTTTCCCCAAAATTGGTATTGTGGCAAGTTTGCTGGTAAGATTGTGCCAGCGCTGTTTCGTGTGCCAGATTGGCCAGTTGCCAGCGTGCGTACCCGCGCTCGAATGGCAAGCCAGGCTGGCAGATGCGGAGCCTAATATAGGTAGGCGATGCTTTCATGCTCGCTTTCGTTCTGAAGACCCGCTGTTCCGCGCACTGTTCCAAAAGCGGGTTTGATTGCTAAGGAGGGTAGCGCCTTGAGCACATTACTTGAGGTCAACGACCTTGTCGTCAGGTTCTATACACAAGAAGGCACCGTCTATGCAGTAAACGGCGTGTCCTTTGATCTCGAGGAAGGCGAGACGCTTGGCATAGTGGGCGAAAGCGGCAGCGGCAAAAGCGTGAGCTGCCTCGCGCTGATGGGCTTGATTCCCAGCCCGCCCGGCAAGGTGGAGTCGGGCACAGTCGTGTTTGAAGGTCGCGACCTGCTGACGCTCAAGCCGGACCAGATGCGGCTCATCCGCGGCAAAGAAATCGCAATGATCTTTCAAGATCCGATGACATCTTTGAATCCCGTGCTTACAATCGGCACGCAAATCACTGAGTCGCTGAAGTTGCATGAGGGCATGAATACGACGCAGTCGCGCAAACGGGCGGCCGATCTGCTGGACCTGGTCGGCATTCCCGACGCTTATAGGCGGCTGGACGACTATCCGCACCAATTTTCCGGTGGCATGCGCCAGCGCGTGATGATCGCGATGGGCTTATCCTGTAATCCCAAACTGCTGATCGCCGATGAGCCAACGACCGCGCTTGACGTCACGATTCAGGCGCAGATCATTGAGCTGGTCAAGCAGCTCAAGGACGAATTCAATATGGCGATGATTTGGATCACGCATGATTTGGGCGTGGTGGCTGGCATCGCCGACCGTATCCAGGTGATGTACGGCGGCCGCATCATGGAGTCGGGGTCGTCGCACGAGGTCTTCCGCGACAGTCGCCATCCCTACACTGTGGGCTTGCTGGGGTCACTGCCGCGGCTGGATTCCAGCGGCGAAGAAAAGCTGACGCAAATCGAGGGGTCGCCGCCGGATATGCGCAACGAGCCGGAAGGATGTCCCTTTGCGCCACGCTGCGACGTACGCGAGCAATTGCAACTGGAGAAATGCTGGGACGAGCGGCCGCCGCTTGAGACGGTTCCCGATGCCAGTGGCGCGGAAGCGCACATCATGTCCTGTTGGGCCGATATCCGCGAGGGGGTAGCAGAAAATGTCTAGTCCAGCCATGGTCGCCGACGAGCGCAAAACACGCGATGGGGACGATTACATCCTCGAAGTCAGCAATCTCAAAAAGCACTTCCCGATTTCGTCCGGCATCGTTTTCCAGCGCCAAGTTGGGGCAGTTCGCGCGGTGGATGGCATCAGCTTCAATGTGATCCGCGGCGAAACTCTCGGCCTGGTCGGCGAATCCGGTTGTGGCAAGAGCACGACCGGGCGCACGATTCTGCAGCTATATCGGCCTACGGAAGGCAGCGTCAAATTCGAGGGCCAGGAATTATCGACTATGGCCGGCAACGACTTGCGACAGATGCGCCGGCGCATGCAAATCATTTTTCAGGACCCGTTCGCGTCGCTGAATCCGCGCATGACCGTCGGCAGCATCGTCAGCGAGCCGCTGCAAATCCACAAGATGTACGCCAACAAGCAAGAGCGGCAGCAATACGTCGAGCAATTGATGGAGCGCGTGGGGCTGAATCCTTACTTCATCAATCGCTATCCGCACGAATTCTCGGGCGGGCAGCGGCAGCGCATCGGCATCGCCCGCGCGCTGGCGTTGCAGCCCAGCTTCATCGTCGCCGACGAGCCGATCTCGGCGCTTGATGTGTCAATTCAGGCGCAGGTGGTGAACTTGATGGAAGAGCTGCAAGACGAGCTGGGCTTGACTTACCTCTTCATCGCGCACGACCTCAGCATGGTGCGCCATATCTGCGACCGCGTCGCGGTGATGTACCTGGGCAAGATTGTCGAGCTGGGGCCGGTTGACGAAGTCTACGATAACCCGCAGCATCCTTATACGCAGGCGCTGCTCTCGGCGGTGCCGGTGCCCGACCCGGTCGTGGAGGACAATCGCCAGCGCATCATCATCTCCGGCGATTTGCCCAACCCGGCCAACCCGCCGACCGGCTGCAATTTCAATACGCGCTGTCCGGTTGTCTTCGACTTGTGCTATCAGGAGCCCGATCCGCCGCTGATCGAGGTGCGGCCGGATCACTACGTGAGCTGCCATCGGGTAGTTTAGTTCGCGAAACCTCGCTCATCGTTGCGGTCATAATGGACGCGCGATGACTACCATCGGCGCATACTTGCCTTCACAGATATGGCGAAGTTGGACTCCGGCTGAGGCGGAGATTGAGCTTGCCCGGTACAAGGGCTATGGCATAAACGCGATCTTTGCGGAAGCGGATCATTACCGGCGCGATATCATTGCGATAGCCCAGAATCACGGCTTACGCTTTTACGGCGGAATGGCCTGCTTCAACAACAGCGATGCGCTTGCGCAGAATCCCAACCTGCATCCCGTCGGCCGCGATGGAAGGCGACGCCCGAAAATGAACTGGTATGTTGGCATCACGCCGACATGCCAAGCGTATGCTCAGGCACGACTCAACACGCTAACGGAAATGGCGCGGTCATACCAGCTGGACGGCGTCTGGCTGGATTTCATTCGCTGGCCGCTGCACTGGGAACGTGAATTGCGCGCTGATACGCCGACGCCCTTGGAAGCGAGCTTCGACGAACACACGCTCAGTCGCTTTGTGGAATACGCGGCTGTTGATATCCCCACCGGCACGACGAGCCAGAAGGCCGACTGGATATTGAGCGAGCGCAAGGCCGAGTGGATAGACTTCAAATGCGCGATTATCACCGACTTTGTCGCGCGGGCGAAAGCCATCGTCGATACACATTTGCCAGGAAAGCCCTTGGGACTGGATATCGTGCCGGCCAGACCTCCGCAGCGAGAGCGCCTGCTTGGTCAACGGCTGCGTGACCTATCAGCATACGCTGACTGTTTCTCGCCGATGCTGTATCATCATGCGCTGGGTTTCTCGACCGAATGGATGTCGGAACGACTTGATGACATGGCGGCGCAGTCGGATAGGCCACTGATTCCCTTTGTGCAGGTTGACGCCTTTGTCGATGAGGACGGGCCCTTTTCCGCGCGGGATTGGGAGCGCGCACTGGAAGCGGTTCTGTCACATGGCAGCTGCAAGGGGCTGATCGCGTTTAGGGGAGATATGCTGCATTCAAACGGGCGCGGCCGCTCGCTGGGGAATCTGCTGCGGTACTAGTTGGGGCGAGGCGGCAAGCTTGGGCTACCGTTGATCGCCGCACGCCGGGATCATTTCGTGGGTTATCATCGAGTAACGTACAAGCGAGAATGGTGAGAGGCTTCTGATGTCAAGTGTCACCCTTCCTGGCGTTAGAGACTTATATGTTCCAGTGATGTTGGCAATACGCAAACACGGTAGTGAAAGCGACAACGATGCAATCGCTGATGAAGTTGTTGATTTGCTAGATATTACAGAAGAGCAATTGGCGGTTACGTATAATCCGCCGAGGGACAGAGAGTCGAAGGTGCTATCCCGCTTGATCTGGGCTCGGTCTCATCTAAAGATCGCTGCGTATCTGTATAGTCCGCGCAGAACCGTTTGGAAGATGACTGAAAAAGCTCGTCGAATTCGACATTTTGATCGCGATGAGCTAATTCAAGCTGTTGTGGAAGCAAGGGCCAGGCGCGGTTATTGATGTAGGATTTTCAACCAGCGTGTAGCTAACGTCTGTGTGGATGTGGCTGAGTTATTTTAACCGGATACAGCTTCCCCAGAAATTACACGCGCAGACGAACCGACTTCCCCGGCATAGCCGGCGAGATCTACAGCTACAAGCCAGTGCCCGGGATATGGGATCTCCAACTGTACCGGTGAAGTCTTATAATGACCGCCGTGAGACTTGTGACGTCGACCGGAACGATAAAAGCGGAAGTTGGCGCTGTCCATCAGTCGGACGTATGCAGCGCTGGTTAGGCTGACCTCGACGATCTCGCCACCACTCATTTGTCCTAAGTCATGCTTAATGAACTGCATTGGCGAAATCCTGTCTGCTCAACACCTACCAAGAATTATAGCACACTTCTAGTTTAGTCAGGTCAACGGGAAGCGTACCAAGATGATAAAGGCTTGCTCTCTCCAACTCCTCCCTTATTGCATCAACAGCTCTTGAATCGCTTCATGAATCTCGGCTGCGATTTCCATGACAGTGTAAGTATCCGTATTGAGCCCAATTATGTTCGCTAGCCAGGCGCGGAAAGCTCTGATTTCCTCTAGGGTGATATTGTGCCAGACGGGGAAAATGATGTGGTTTTTCATGACCCAAAGGTGTTCAAGCATGTTGAGTTCATGAATCGTCCACTGCTTGGCAAAAAACGCTTTGGATAAGACGATTATCCCGAAGCGACTCCCATTGATTCCTGCGTTCAACTTAGCAACCAGATTGTCGCCGATCTTTAGTTCAAACTCGTCATACCAGACACTCAGGCCGTGCTCTTGAAGCGCTAATGCCAGCGGCCTCGCTACGTCATCTTTGTCTTCCGATGCATGTGATAGGAAGACATCAAATGCGAATTCGCCTTTCTTAATGAAGCGCTGCGCCAACTCGTTCTCCCACCCATTCGTTTTAGCGAACTGTGACCTGCAAAGCGAAATGTAAACCAGGTGCAGATAGTAGCAATTTGACTTTTCAAGTGGAAGTGTGACGTCAAAAATGGGAAAGGGCGAGCCACCGGCCCGCCCCTTAAACGCGCCTCCGTTTGCCGCTGGTCACGCCGCCGGCGCCGCAGCCGGGCCATCCACGATCTCGACAAACTCCTCGGCGTTGAGCGTTTCGCGCTCGATCAAAATCGCGACCAGTTCTTCCATCTTGTCACGCCGCTCAAGCAGCAAGCCTTTGGCGCGTTCGTAAGCGGCTTGCAAAATCCGCTTGACCTCGTCGTCGATCTGCTGGGCGTAGTGCTCGCTGTAGTCGCGCTGCTCGGCGATTTCCCGCCCCAGGAAGACCGCGCCGCCGCCATTGCCGTAAGAACGCGGACCGAGCAGGTCACTCATGCCGAATTGCGTGACCATAGCCCGCGCCATGCGCGTCGCTTGCTGGAGGTCGTTGCTGGCGCCGGTAGTAAATTGCTTGTAGATGATTTCTTCGGCCGCGCGCCCGCCCATGGCCGCCACGATATCGTCTTCGAACTTTTCGCGCGTGATCAGCATATCATCGCCATCGGGCAGCGGCATGACGTAGCCGCCGGCGCGTCCGCGCGACACGATGGTGATCTTGTGCACCGGGCTGGTATTGTCAAGCATGTGGAAGAGCAGGGCGTGGCCCGCTTCGTGATAGGCGACCTTCTCCTTCTCCTCCGGCGTGATGACGCGGCTGCGGCGTTCCGGCCCCATGACGACGCGCTCCATCGCCTCTTGCATTTCGCTCATGCCGATGGACTTCTTGTTGCGGCGCGCGGCCAGTATTGCCGCCTCGTTGACCAGGTTCTCCAGGTCGGCGCCGCTGAAGCCGGCGGTGATTTTCGCCAGGGCTTCCACATCGACATCGCCCGCAAGCGGCTTGCCGCGCGAATGCACCTTGAGGATTTCCTGACGTCCCTTGACATCGGGATTGTCCATCACCACCTTGCGGTCGAAGCGCCCCGGGCGCAGCAGCGCCGGATCGAGAATATCTGGGCGATTGGTCGCGGCGACGATGATGATATTGGTGTCGTTGTCGAAGCCGTCCATCTCCACCAGGATCTGATTGAGAGTCTGCTCGCGCTCGTCATGGCCGCCGCCGAGTCCGGCACCGCGATGCCGGCCGACCGCGTCGATTTCGTCAACGAAGACGATGGCCGGCGCTTCCGCCTTGGCCCGCTCGAACAAGTCGCGGACGCGGCTGGCGCCGACGCCGACGAACATCTCCACGAATTCCGAGCCGGAGATGCTGAAGAAGGGCACGCCGGCTTCGCCCGCCACCGCGCGCGCCATCAGCGTCTTGCCGGTGCCCGGCGGGCCCACCATCAGCACGCCTTTGGGCACGCGCGCGCCCAGCCGGACAAACTTCTCCGGCTCCTTAAGAAACTCGACGATCTCTTCGAGGTCTTCTTTGGCTTCTTCGGCGCCGGCGACATCTTTGAAGGTCACCTGCGGCCGCTCCATATCGCGGGAAACGCGCGGCTTGCTGCGGCCGAAGCTCATCGCTTGGTCCTGGCCGGCGCGCATCGAGCGCATCATACGCCACAAGAACCAGACGATAATAAGTATCGGCACAACCCCGATGAGAATCTGGAAAATGACTTGCGGCGTATCGTCGGCCGGCTCAAAGTAGTAGTCGACGCCGGTTACGCCCAGCGCATCCAACTGCGAGTAAAAGTCTGCGGACGGATTCTTGTAAACCGTCTCGTTCGTGTTGTCGGTGTAGGTGACGATGAGCTCGCGCCCGCCGCCGCGCTCGACAATACGCTCAACGCGCCCTTGGCGGACATCATCCAGCAGACGATTCATGGGCCAGCTACTGTCAATTTGTGTGGCCGCTCGTCCATTGAGCACCAGCACGGCCAGTGCCAATACGAGGATGCCAAGCACAACCCAAATGCGCTGGGCGCTGGGGCTGCCAAATGGCGACTTGCCGCCGTCGCTGTTTTTCTTGCCTTCCTTACCGCCCTCGGTAACGTGCCGCGGGGGATCCGGTCGATTGTTCATGAAACGAACTCCACTCGCTTGTTAGACTGCGTGACGCCAGCAATTGGTATCCCGCCTCATTATTAAAGAGCGCCGGCGCCGACAAGAGGTGATAAATTGCCGCAGATGTCGGGGCGATTGCTCGACCTTGCGGCTGCGGCGCTAGGGCCCGGCGATTCTACTCGATTGCCCGAATCCAGGACAGCTGGTCGCTGATTATTCGCGCAGCATCCTGTATCATTAGAGGCGGACTTGGATCATCCCGCTAAAGGACAATTGACGCGCCAATGGCCGACCGCAGCAACGAAGCGTGGATAGCCGCATTAGAAGCAGAAGGCCAGCCGGCGCAAGCCCAGGCGCTGGAGGACCTGCGCCGGCGATTGCGGCGAAGCATCTATTTCTATCTCAGCCAGGATCGCAGCGACCTGCGCGGGTTGGCGGCCCAGGAATTGGCGCAGATGGCCGAAGACCTGGCGCAAGACGCCACGCTGCGCGTCATGGCCAATCTGGCCAACTTCCGCGGCGAGAGCCGCTTCACCACATGGGCGAACAAGATCGCCATACGCCTGACCATCAGCGACTTGCGGCGCGCCCGCTATCGCGACTTCAGTCTGGATGAATTGACCGCTGATGGCGACCTGCTGCCCGCGTCGGCCCGGCTGGCGGGGCCGGCCTCGCCAACGCCGGAGAAGGTCGCCGAGCGCGACGATGTGCTGGAGCGCATCGAAGCGGCGCTGCAAGAGGCGCTGACCGAGCGGCAGTATCAGGCGCTGGTAGCGGTGGCGCTGAAAGGCATCCCGATGGATGTGCTGGCCGACCGCATGGGCACGAACCGCAACGCGCTCTACAAGCTCATCCACGACGCCCGCCGCAAGCTCAAGACGCACCTCGAATCGCAGGGCATCTCGACTGATTACATGATGAACCTATTCGGGAATTGAAGCGCTACTGCTTCAGCGCCATCACCGTGCCGAAGCACATTTCATCGGAAGTTCCCTCGCCCCAGACAACATAACGCGGATTGTCCGACTGCGTATTGTCCCAGACGCAGGACATCCGCAGCACATCGCCGAAGCTGATCGTCACCGGCTCGACGAACTGGTAATGATCCTGCCAGTGGAAATCCCAACGCGGGATATCCAGCAGCAGCAGCGAATCGTCGTCATCAGGATTCAACTCCATGCGGAAGCTGCGCCCCAATTCGTGCATGTGGCCGAGCACGCCGTAGACAGTCAGAGGCTCGAAGAATGGCGACGGATAATCGCAGAATGCGCGGGCATTCTCGCCGGTGTTGTCGGCATAATCATCAAGCGACTGCCGGCAGCGTTCCAGACGACGGTCGGGCAATTGGCTCAAGGCGTCGCCGTATAGCTCGGCGATGCGGCGGATGGCAGCGTCCCGTTCGCACTGCGGGCCCTCGGCGCCGCTGGGGCAGGGGATTTCCACCGGCGCGTTCAAGGGAATCGTCCAGAGTTCGCGCAGGCCGGCGTCAGCGCCTTCTAACTGAAGAATGACGCGCGGATTGTCCGACTGCCGCGTCGTCCACAGGTTGTAGTGCATCTGCAAGATGATGATCTGTCCCGGCTCTATGCGGTAGCCGGCGCCCTCCGGGTAAGCGATGCCGAATGTCCCCGGTGTCCAGGTGGCGACCATGCTCCCGCCTCTCGACAGCCCGGTTGTGCCGTAGCAAGGCCAGCCCGGCCGGCCGTCGCTGCCGTCGCGCGCCTGAATCTCGGCGGCGAGCTCGCTTCCGACCAGATACAGAATGCCGTGATGCGCCATCTCCCTGACTTCGGGAATGAACTCATAGCCAGTGATGAACTGCGGCGCGTCGATCGGCAGCGGAAAGGCGAAGCAGCGATAATCGTCCAGCAGATCCGCGGCCGGCGTGTACGCTTCTTCCAGCTGCAAGCTCAAGTCCTCGCGAATCTTAATGAAGTCGAATCCCGCAGTCGGCGCGGGCGCATAATCATTTGGATCGCCCAGAGGCGCGCCCGCATTCGCCCAGGCGGCGATTGTAGCGATTTCGATATCGGAGAGGCTGCGGTCGCGCTTGAGCGGCACGTTCTCGCTTGACGGCATCCAGGGCGGCATGATGCGGTTCACCACGTGGAAGCGAATATCTTCCGCCACCCAGGCAACATCTTCGGGATTCTCAAAGGGCGCGTAGCCGGCGATCTGCCCCTCGCTGTGGCAAGCGTTGCAGCTGGCTTCGATGATAGGCCGAACATGCGCGTGATAAGTGGGGTTCTCCGGCGCCGCGACATGGCCAAGCTCGACGGCCGTCGCGTCGTCTTCATCGTGCTCTTCGTCCCCATGCGCCAGGACTGGCAGCGCGCTGGCCAAAAGCAGCAAACACAGGACCACGTATCTCATTTTGATTCTCCTGCAGTCGCAGCATTCAGCCGACAGCCATATGAACCACCAGCTACTAATTATTATACATACAGTCGCAATAATACGAAAGATGCGCGCGGGCGGGAAAGTGAGGAAGCTGAGCTAGCCCAGGGGGCGGCCGCCATCGACCGGGATGATGTCGCCGGTGCTGAAGCGCAACTGCGCGACCGCGGCATAGACGGCTTCGGCTACATCGTCGGCTTCGGCGATGCGCCCAAGCGGCGTCTTCGCTTCTTGCTCGGCGATGAGCGCGCGCGGCATGCTCTGGGCATAGTCGCCATTGACCCAGCCCGGCGAAACCGACAGCACGCGTATCCGCGGCGCCAGCGACCGCGCCAGCGACCGTGTCATGCTGTCCATGGCCGCTTTGCTGGCGCAATACGCGACATTGCTGCCGACGCCGGTCCGCCCGGCGATGGACGAGATATTGATGATGACGCCGCCTTCAGCCCGCATCAGCGGCGCCAGCGCGCGAATGGACGCAAACGCGCCGCGCCAGTTGACGCGGAAAATCCGGTCGATCAGATCGTCGTCCAGCCCGTCCAGGTCGTCATGGGCGACGCCCTTGCTGATGCCGGCGTTGTTCACCAGGATGTCCAAACGGCCATACTTCTCGCTGACGGCATTGGCCAACGCGAGTTGCGCTTCGCTGTCATCGACCGGGCAGCGCAGGACCAGGTGGTTGCCGCCGGCCAGACTATTGGCGGTCGCGCGGGCTTTATCTTGATCGCTATTGTAGGTGACGACCAGCTGCGCGCCGGCGCTCGCCAGCCGTTGGCAGATGGCGCGGCCGATGCCGCCGCCCCCGCCCGTTACGACCGCGACCTTGCCGCTCAGCGTTGACATCAGGCGCTTCCTTCGGTTCTACGCGCTAGTAACTGCGCATGGCGGGCGGCAGGTGGTCAACGCGATTCAGGTAATGCAGAATCGGTCGCCTGCCGTCGAAGTCGACCCGCGTAATGGCAGTATTGTTGTGATAATAGCGCATGGAGTAAGCTTGAGACGGCAATTGGCCGAAAATTGCTTTCAGCAGCGTGTCGAGGAAGCCGGCGTGCGAAACCATCGCAATGACCTCTTCGGAGCGGCTGCGCTTGATAAGTTCATTGGCGACCTTGATCGCGCGAAACGCGCTGTGCGCCTCGGGCTCGTAACCCAGCGCGGCATCGTACCAGCCGGCGTCGGTTATCGCGTCCGGCAGCAGATAGTCGGGGAACTGGCTTGTGATCACCGAGCGCGACAGTCCGCCAAAACCGTCCACGCGCCCGTTCTGCCGCAGGAACATGCCGCCCTTTTCATGCAAATCCAACCAGACCCGCGGCCGCAGATTCAGCGCTGCGCAGACAGGCTCAGTGGTCAGCAGCGAGCGGTACATCGCGCTGGTGTACAGATGGTCTATGGCAAAGGACTGCGCTTCACTGGCTAGAAAGTCCCCCAAAGCCTCTCGCTGGCGATAGCCCAGTTCGGTCAAACCGGGATCAACCTTGCGCTGGTGGATGTTCTCGGGACTCAAGGCATTGTTTTCGGATTGCGCGTGGCGGATCAAATAAACGTGCATGAATGAGGCCTCTGCCGGGATCTGAGTTTCGACAACTTCCAATTATAGGTCAAACTTGGCGGAAAGTAACCCAAGGCTCGCGCGGAAAATCGCCGTCCGCGACTTGTGGGCGCGCCCCTAAGAAGTGAAGGATTCTCATAAACGGTCGAGCTGTACGGGCGTTTGAACCGCTGTGTCTACGCGCGGCGCCGAAACGCCCGCCGGTAAGTCTCCATACTCGCGGGCTAGCCGACAGAATCTGCGCTCGCTACACTGGGCGCGGCAGCCACATGGAACGGAGAGCGACGCCGATGCGGAAAGTGGTCACGCTGACGATGAATCCGGCGCTTGACGTCGGCACAGACATCCATTCGGTCGCGCCGGAGATCAAGCTGCGCTGCGCGTCGCCGCGATTCCACCCGGGTGGGGGCGGCATCAACGTGTCGCGCGCCATCCGCTTTCTGGGCGGCGAGTCCAGCGCGGTCTATGCCGCCGGCGGTCACATCGGGGTGATGCTGTCACAGCTGTTGGATGCTGAAGGCATCGCGCATCATCCCGTGCCGATCGCTGGCATCACGCGCGAGAATCTGGTGGTTTACGAAGAGAGCACATCGCTCCAATACCGCTTCACCATGCCCGGCCCGGAACTGGCGGCGGATGAGTGGATCGCTTGTCTGGAAACACTGTTTGAACTCGACCCCGATTACATCGTCGCCAGCGGCAGTCTGCCTCAGGGCGTGCCGCTGGAGTTCTACGGCGAGATAACGCGATACGCTCGCGATTACGGCATCCGGGTTATCCTGGACACGGCCGGGGACGCGCTGAATCGCACGGTAGGCAAAGGCGTCTATCTGCTGAAGCCCAATCTGCGCGAGCTGGAGTTGTTCGCCGGCGAGAAGATCCGAGGCGAAGCGCATATTCGCGTGGCTTGCCAGCGCCTGATTGCGGAAGGGCTGGCGGAAGTTCTGGTCGTATCGATGGGGGCGGCGGGGGCGGCGCTGGTCACCGACACGGACTACCTGCATATCCATGCGCCAGTGACGCCGATCGCCAGCAAAGTCGGCGCGGGCGACAGTATGGTCGGCGGCATTGTCATGGGCTTGGCGCAGGGGCGTGATCTGGCCGACGCCGTAAGGCTGGGTGTGGCCGCGGGCAGCGCCGCGGTGATGACCCCCGGCACGCAGCTCTGCCGCAAAGACGACGCCTTTCGCCTCTATGAAACGATAAAGACGACTGCCTGACGCGGCAACGGTCCAGGCCGCCATTCCAAGTTAGGCGCATTGAAGGGAGAATCCGCAGTGAGCAGCATTCAAGCGCGAAACGTGAATCATCCCGAACATCGCGAAAACCTCAAAACCGAGAAATACAATATCATACGCGAAGCCATCCTGGTCGCGTTGCCCGCTGATGACTGGATGTCCTTCGCCGATCTCGAAGACGCGGTCCGCGCCCGGCTGAAGGCCAACGCTGTGCCGGCCAGGCTCTTCCCCAAGCCCGGCTCCGTCCGCTGGTATTGCAAGGCGGTGCAGCTGGACCTGGAAGCGCGAGACGAAATCGAGCGCCAGCCCAAGAAATCTCCGCTGCATTTGCGCAAGCGCCGCTGAGCGCGGGCTCAGTCGCAGACTACGTCGCCCGGCGCCAGCTCCTCGGCGCTGTCCCAGACGCGCCGCCACTCCTGCAGGTACAGTTCCGCGATTGCGGCATGGCGGATTATGACGATGTTCTCGTCATTCTTGTTCGCCGCGCTGCGAGAGAAATTGAAGGAGCCGGTAATGACTGTGTGGTCGTCAATTATGATAACTTTGTGATGCAAGATGTAGCGATTGCCGTCTTGCCGGACGGCCGCGCCGGCGCAATGCAAAGCCGGCAACTGGCTCCAGCTGGCGGTGCTATTGCGATGCTCGAACACGCCCTGTATCGAGACTTCGCGGCTGGCCGCCTGGTTGAGCATGGCCGCCGCCAGTTCATCCAGCGAGAAGACAAAGGTCATAAAGCGAATCGACTGCGCGGCGCTTTCGATCTCCGCAATCAGCGCGCTGATTTCGTCCGCCTCGGGCGCGAAAATGACGCGGACTTCGCCGCCGGCGTGGTCGAATTCTACGATGCCCTCGTCAGTTGAGCGCCCGCCAAATTCGGCCCGTTCAAACATTTCGTCGAATTCGGCCTGGAAGGCGTAGACGGCAGCGGCGCTCTCCAGCACCAGAATGTTGTTATTATTGCGATAGGTCCCGTTGACGGTGAAATTCCAGGAACCGGTCCAGACCGCCACGCTGTCGATGATGGCGAACTTGTTGTGCATCAACGCGGAGCGGCCGTCGTCCCGTACCTCAGTGCCCAGCTGCGCCAGCACGTGGAGATGCGGGTTGCGGCTGTCGTACAGCCCGTGTTCATCATCGGCGACGATTCTCACCCTGACACCGCGGTCGGTCGCGCGCGCGATTGCGGCCTGGATCGGGTCGCTGTTCAGCTCGAAAGCGGCAATGTCGAGTGTGTCAGCCGCCGCGTCAATTGCGCCGGCCAGGGCGGAATCCATGCCGTCGGCGTAGTCGGCGCGGTCGACGCTGGCGTCCGGCTCATTGAAGTAGACCCGCCAGCCCTCGCCAAGATAGCCGCGCCCGACAGCGAAGTCGACTTCGCGGTAGGGTGGCCTTGCGGGCGCGCCGGCCGCCTCTGGCGCAATGTCGCCAGGCGCCTGCCCAATGTGAAAAGCGCGCAATACGAAGGCGAAGATGATGACAAGTAGCGCTGCCCAGGCGACCAGCAGCCGGCAGGCTCGCTGCCGGCCTCGCCGGGCGAGTAATTCTTCAGGCGGGATGTTCATCAATGCGCCTCTGACAACGCGTTGCGGCGTTGTCAAACTGTACTCGGCGACCGCTGTTTTCGCCATGCGCGGGGGTAAGAGACGGTTACCCGGCCAATGACGCCGTGATACAATGCGGCGGTTTGGCAACGCGACCCACTCTCTTGTCTCATGTCCCTGCTCACCGCGAACAGACTCGGCAAATTCTACGGCGCTGACGAAGTCCTCAGCGACATCACCGTCTCCATTCCTGCCGGGGCGCGAATCGCTCTGGTCGGGCCCAACGGCGCCGGCAAGACGACCTTGATCAATATCCTGGCGGGCATTGATCTGGCGACGAGCGGCGCGGTGCATGTCGCGCGGGATGCGCGGGTTTCCTTCCTGCCGCAGCGTCCGGAACTGGCCGGCAAGCACAGCCTCTGGGATGAACAGCTGAGGGCATTTGCGGATTTGCGCGCCATGGAATCGCGCCTCGCCCGGCTCGAGCAATGGATGGCGGACGTCAAGCGCGCGGCGGGCGCGCTGGAAGCCTACGGCCCCCTGCAAGCCGAGTTCGAGCGGCGTGGCGGCTATACCTACGAGACGCGCGTCAAGATGGTCCTCGGCGGTCTCGGATTCGCTGACAATGACTACGCGACGCCCCTGCCGCAGCTTTCCGGCGGGCAGCGTACGCGGGCCCTGCTTGGGCGCCTGCTGCTGGAAGAACCGGACCTGCTCATCCTCGACGAGCCCACCAACCATCTGGACATCAGCGCGGTCGAATGGCTGGAAAACTATCTGGAGACCTTTGCCGGCGCCGTCCTGGCCGTCAGCCATGACCGCTATTTCATCGACCGCTTCGCCAGAACAGTCTGGGAAATTGAGTACAGGCAGTTGCAGACGTACCGCGGCAATTACAGCGCCTATCGCGCGCAACGTGCCGAGCGGCGAGAAACGCTGCGGCGCGAGTTCGACGCGCAGCAGGAATTCATCCGCAAGGAGCGCGAATTTATCCGCCGGCACATGGGCAGCCGCGGCACCGCCCAAGCCAAAGGGCGGCTCAAGAAGCTGGCTACGCTGGAGAAGCGCGGCGTTATCCTGGAGAGCGGGCCCCGACAAAGGCGCAAGATGGCGCTCGAGATGGGCAGCTATCAGCGCAGCGGCGACCAAGTGATAGTCACGCGCGATCTGAGCATCGGCTACGCCGCGGGCGAGCCCCTGCTCGAAGTGCCGGATTGCCTGATTCTGCGTGGCGAGACAGTTGCGCTGATGGGCCCCAACGGCGTTGGCAAGTCCACCTTGCTCAAGACGCTCTGCGGCGATTTGCCGGCGCTGGCGGGCGAGGTTCGCCTGGGCGCCAAGGTGAAAGCGGGTTACTTCGCGCAAGCTCATGAGACGCTGGACGAGGCGAAGACGCTGGTGGACGAGGTGCTCGCTGTCAAGCCGCTGCTGATTTCGCAGGCGCGCGACTGGCTCGGGCGTTTCCTTTTCAGCGGCGATGATGTCTTCCGCGCCGTCTCGACCTTGTCCGGCGGCGAGCGCGGGCGGCTGGCGCTGGCAAAACTGGCGCTGGAGGGCGCAAACCTCCTGCTGCTCGACGAGCCGACAAATCATCTCGACATCGACAGCCAGGATGTTTTGCAAGCGGTCTTGTCCCAATTTGACGGTACGATCTTGCTGGCCAGCCATGATCGCTATCTGATCGACGCCCTGGCAACGCAAGTCTGGCACATTAAGCCGGGCGAGCTGTCGATCACCCGCGGCGGCTATCAGGAATTCCTGCGCGCGCGCAATCGGCGACTGCAGCGCGCGGCCGACGCCAAGGCGCAAGAGACGGCGCGCGTTCAGGGCAAGGGCGCGGCCGCGCCTGCGGCCAGGAAGTCGGGATTAAATCCCTTCGAAACCGCAAGGCGCGCAGGCGAGCTGGAAGCAATGATCCACGAGCTGGAAACGCGCCTGGGCGAGATTACTGCGCAGCTTGATAACGCCAGCCTGGCCGGGGACGCTGGCAAAGTGCGAACCTTGGGCGAGACCTACACGCATACCGAAGCCGAGCTGGAAGCGGCCCTGGAAGAGTGGGGCAGCCTGGCTGAATAGCGCGCTTGCCAAGACTTTGCGCTGCCAATTCTTCCCGGCGGATGTATCATTGTCCCGGGGCGAATCAGCGTTGGCTGCCCGGCGGACGATCAAAATCTACGGAGACTCATCTTGGATATACACTGGTACGGCTTCAGCTGTTTTCGCATTGCGGAACGCGGTCATACAACGGTCGTGACGGATCCGCGTCACCCGCGGCTGAACCTGGCCAAGCTGGGACTGAAGGCGGACTTGGTCACAATCAGCCATGAAGGTATGGCCGAACAAGTTGAGGCGATCCGCGGCGAGGCATACCTCATCAGCGGCGCCGGCGAGTATGAAGTAGGCGAGCTGTTTGTCACCGGTATTCCGCTGCATGCGCATGATAGCGAAACCGGCAAGGTGAGCAAGAATATCGCCTATCATTTGGAATACCCCAACAAACTCAATGTCTTGCACTTGGGAACGCTGCATCAAAAGCCCGACCAATCGATTATCGAGCAGTTCGATGAAGTGCATGTGCTGCTGCTTCCTGTGGGCGGGGCCGGGCTTAGCGGCGACGAACTGGCCGACCTGATCAGCCTGATTGAACCGGGATACGTGCTGCCAATGCAGCCCGCGGATGTCAGCGACGATGCTTTTGCGACGGCGCTTGGCGTTTTGCTCGCGGGCATGGGCGCCGTTGACGCGGAAGTGCAGGACATGTTGCGCGTAACGTCGTCGGGTCTCGACGAGCAGACACAGATTATCCCGCTTCGGCCTGGCGCATAAGCGCTGGCAAGCCAATTCCAGCCGACTATGCGCTATAATGCGAGTATCGCTTCGTTAAGCCTCACGGAAAGTGCTTGATGCAAAACGGCAACGTGAAACTCCTCATGAATTGGGATATCAAACCCGGCCTGGATCAAGAGTACTTTGAGTTCGTCATGCGCGAATGGGTTCCCAATACGACCAAGTTGGGACTGACGCCGATTGAGGCTTGGTACAGCGTCTATACCAGCACGGATACGCCGCGGATTATGGCGGGCGCGATCGCCGAAGACGAAGCGTCCATGCGCCAGATCATCACCAGCGCCGACTGGGCGGAACTGCAAGACAAGCTCTTTGAGTACGTGGAGAATTACAGCCACAAGATCGTTCTTGTGACCGGCGACTACCAGCTCTGAGCCAAGGCTGCGGGGGAATCGCTTGCCTTCGCCGAGCTAGACTGCGCCAAAAAAAAGACGAGGCGCCGCGCGCCTCGTCTTCCTTTTGCACTCTCTCCGATTCAGCGGGATTAGCCGCCCATCGCCACGCGCAGCGTATCGCAGGCCGGGCAACTGCCGTCCGGGCGTACGATGGCGTAACCGGACTGCGGGTCCGAACCCCAGTACGTCGCATCAACATTCCAGACGATCAGCATGCGCACGTAACCCGAACCGCGCGTCCGATGCACGGCGCCGGCCAGCCACGCGGCTTGCTCCGCCAGCGTATTGTCGGACGCCCAGGCGAAGCCGCCAGGCAGCGCGCCGATACCTTCGCCCGTCAGGTAACCGAGCTCGGTAATGCATAGGGGTTTGCTGGGGAAGAAGCTGCGGTAGAGCGTCATCATCCGCGGCAAGTACCAGGAATAGTGGCCGGAACTGCCAACGGGCGCGCCGCTGGTGGCGTCAGGCGGCACGATGCCGGCGTTGTAGTGGACGCCGACGCAATCCATCACATTTGCGGCGCCGGCGGCGGCCATTTGTTGCAGGTAGCAGGCGTCATCGCCGCCGTTGGGGCCGCAGCCCTGGAAGAAGCCAGTAGGCGCCGGCGCGCCGCTCACAACCATCGTAGCCGGGTTGGCGCCTTTGATGGCGTGGTAGGCCGCGCTCAACATCTGGGTGTAATTGGCGCCGCTTATTTGGCCGGCGGGCCATTCGCGGTCGATGTTCATCTCGTTCCAGACTTCAATGGCGTCGGCGCCGCCGCGCGCCAATTCAGCCAGGAAGTTGGCGAAAGTCTGATAAAACGCGCCCGGATTGCCGGTGATTGCGTTCTTGTCGCCGACGACGCTCAGCAATACCTTGAAGCCGTTGCCTTTGGCGCTGTCAATTAGATGCTGGAAATTGCCTGCGCCTTCGCCATGCCACTTGACCTGCCGTTTGACCCAGGTCATGCCCGCATGCTTCATGTGACCGGGATGGGCGAAGCTCAAGGCCTGGCCGCCCAGTTCAAAGCCGCTGACGTTGGCGGTGCTGGGGGGCGCTGGTCCCGCTGGCGCTACGCCAGTATCCGGCGCTGGCTCGGGCGGGGGTGGCGCGCCGGGGACTTTCAGGACCTGGCCGACCTTCAAGACATCGGGATCTTGGATGCCGTTCATGCGCGCCAATTCGATGTAAGTGATATCGAACTTGGCCGCGATGATGGCCAGTGAATCGCCCCGCTGAACAGTATATGTGGCTGTAGCGGGCTGGGGTTCGGGCGCGGGCTCTCCGGCGGTAGCCGGCGCGCTTGTCCCTGCTGGCGCCGGCACTTGCAGCACCTGGCCGACATGCAGAACGTCCGGGTCTTCTATGCCATTCATGCGCGCCAGTTCAATGTAGGTCGTACCGTATTTCGCGGCGATGATTGCCAGGCTCTCGCCACGCTGCACGATATGGGTGGTCGTGCCACTCGGCTGCGCTGGCGAGAGCGAAGGCGAGGGCGATGGGGCCGGCGATGGCGCGGGGGCTGACGCGCCGCCCGGGGCCGGGATGGTCAGTTGGTTGCCGGCGTGTATGGTATACGGCTCAGTCAAGCCGTTGGCCTGCGCGATTTCCGCCACAGTGCGGCCGTATAGACGCGCGATGCTATAAAGCGTTTGTCCGCGCAGAACAGTATGGACTTGCTGCGCGAAAACTGCCGCCCCTAGCGACAGCAGAATCAAGAGGGTCAGTAACGCAATGGCAAGACGGCGCATTTCTACTCCTTACCTGCAGCTTGCTGCCAGAAGTTAAAGTCTACGCGCGTCATTCTAGCATGAGTGCTGAAAGCACGCTGAGGTGAACGCGGCGATTGTCGTTACTGATATGGCGTTGCTTGCTAGTGGCCAACTTCCATGCCCATATCGACAATGGGCAGGCGCGGATCCACGCCGGGCAGCGTGCCGCGCGTCCAGGCGAAGTCTGGATCCTCGCTGTAGGCGAATTCCCTCGTGGAGCCCGCCAGGAAATTCAAGGTATAGGTCACCGTGCCGGGGGCGCTGACCAGCGTATAATAGCCGGAGGGCATCAGAATGATATCATGCTGCCGCGCCATCATGAGCGCGTCCGCGCTTTTGTCGGCGCTGTAAACGCGCTGATACGCATAACCGGTGGGGCGGTCAAACTTGTAAAAGCTGAAGCGATTCAACTGCGCTTCCAGAACTGTCCCGCGCTCATCGGTTCGATGCGCGTCGTGCTTATGCGGCGGGTAGCTCGACCAATTGCCGCCGGGCGTGTACAGCTCGTAGACCAGCAGCCGGTCGGCCGGGAAGCCGCCGCCGATCACGCGGCACATCTGCCGCGAGCAATTGCCGCCGCCCAAGAGCGAGACTTCGATATCGCTCGGCGTGATCATCCGCGGTTGGGATTCGCGCGCGCTCGGCGTCCAGCAAGAGGCGAATTCGAAGTTGTCGCTTAGCGATTCGATTTCAAACTCGGTCCCCGGCGGCAGGTAGACGGCGTAGGGCAAGCCGCTGAAGACGCTGTCGCGCCGGCCCACGCCATCGAAATCGCCTTTATTGGTGTGGATATTGCAGCGCCCGCCCAGCACAACGGCGACGTATTCAAAGGCGTCAATGGCGATCTCGAAGGTCTTGCCTTGCCCCAGACGTATGGCGGCGAAATTCATCGTGTCCCAGCCGGCGCGCTTGGCGTCCAGAGCGGCGAAGGCGCCGGCCCGGCCCGGGTCATCCGCCGCGATGTGAAGACTGGCGGCAGTCAGCGTTGCCATCCTGGCTCTCCCTCACAGTCATGTGACCAGACCCCGCGTGACGCGCATGAACATGTGCTCGAGGTCTTTCTCTTCCTCGTTAAAGCCCAGCAGCGTGATTTCGCTTTCAAACAGGCGCCGGCTCAAGGCGCCAAGCTCTTCGTCATTGCCGGCGAAGTCGACGCGCACGCGCGCGCGCCCGTTCTTCGGCGTGATGATTTCGGCCGCTTCCACGTGTCTGATTTCGCTGACGAGGCTGGTCACGGCTTCAGCATGATCATGATTCATCACGGTAATGACGATTTCCCGCTGCGCCATCAGTTGCAATTTCAGCTCGTCGATGCTGCCCTGGATGATCAGTTCGCCCGCCTCGACGATGCCGATATGCGAGCAAACATCTTCGACGTCCGCCAGGATGTGCGACGAGAAGAAGATGGTCTTCCCCATGTTCGCCAACTCGCCCAGCAGCTCGCGAATCTCGACGCGCGCGCGCGGGTCCAAACCCGAGGCCGGTTCATCGAGGATCAGCACCTGCGGGTCGTGGGCCAGGGTGCGCGCCAGCGAAAGGCGCTGCTTCATGCCGCGGCTGAGCTTGTCGACCATATCTTCACGGCGGTGGCGCAGGTCGACCAATTCCAGCAAGTCCGCCACCAGCGCCTTGCGATCGCCCTCCGGGATATCGTAGCAAGCGGCGAAGAAATCCAGGTATTCCCAAACGCGCAGGTCTTCATAGACGCCGAATTCATCGGGCATGTAGCCGATGGCGCGCCGCACCGCGCGTCGATCGTCCAGCACCGAATGCCCGGCCACCCAAGCCTGTCCCTGCGATGGGCGCGTCAAGGTGGTCAGGATGCGCATGGTTGTGGTCTTGCCGGCGCCGTTGGGCCCGACGAAACCGTAGATGGAGCCGGCCGGCACTTCCAGCGAAATGCCGCGCAGCGCTTCAAAATTGCCGAAGGACTTGTGCAAGTCATCGGTCTTGATTATCCATTCCATCGCTGCTTCCTCAATTTGCCGGCCCGGCTTGCCCTGATCTGTCTGTCGCCGGTCCGCGGCCTATCTCTCCGCCGCGCGCGATCAGTCACGAGTAGCGCCCGGTCTGTTCGATGCGGATTTTGCGCACTCGCGCCGTGCCGATGCCTTCACTATAGCGCAGGCGTATTCTCACGGCGTTGCCCGGTCCCAGGTAGCGCCGCGGCGCGCTCAACTCCAGCTCGCTGCCGTCGCGGTAGGTGAAGACATCGTAGTCGCCGCGTAGCCAGTCGTAGAGTTCAACGTGCAGCGCTTGACCGTAACCGCCGCCGCGGTCGACATCAACCAGCATATGCTCGACGCTGTCCATGGCCAGGCCGGGCAGCGGGTGGAACAGGAATTCCACGCTCTGGTCTTCGTACAAGCTGAAGCCATCAGTGCCGTTGTCCGTGACCCCTTGACGATCCAGGGTCATCCAGCTGAAGTTGTCTGTGGTCAAGGTAATGCGTTGCGAGGGCAATTCCATCGCGACATCGAGTTCGATCAGGTAAAGCGTGGTGTCGATGGAGGACCAGCCGGCGCCGCCGATGTCAAGGTCTCGCGCCCATTCGTCGCTCCAGCCCAGCAGGTACAAGCCGCTGCCGCGCGCCGACGAACCGAACTGATCGACCATGAAACTGGCCAGAAAGGCTTGCTCTCTGGCGGCCTGGCGCTCGGAGCGGGTCTCGGCGTTCAGGAATGATCGCGTGCGCAAGTAGCGATCGCCCTGCACATGCTTAATCGTGATGTTGCGCCCGCTGCCGGAAAACGGCGACAATCCGCTGAGCGCGCGCGCAATATGCGCTTCGAGAGGGTTGGGCTGCGCCGGCCGGTCGATGATGTCGGCGCGCAGCGACTCGCGGTCCAGCGTCACGATGTCGCCGGGCGCAAAGTCTTCTTCCAGGCGATACGACAGGCTCGGCCCCAGCAGCACCGCGTCACGCAGCGTGACGTCGCTGTTGTTGCTGATGACGCCCTGGTAGGCGGAGATCATGCGCCCGCTTTCGGCGATCTCGTAGTCCAGCGTGAAACGGCCGTCGATGGCTGGCTTTGGGATGCGCCCGCCGACGCTGAAATTGGCGAAGATGCCGCCGTCCACGGTGAACGCTTGCGCGCCAAAACCGCCGCCCTGCGAGATTTCGGTGGCGGTCTGGATGGTATTGCTGGCGAAGATGTTGCTCGGCGTTGTGGCGCCCGCCACCGCCAGGAAGTGGCCCTCCGGCACGGCAAGCGAATAGGTGGCGCGCCGCGGCGACAGCAAGCCGACGAATTGATTCACCCGCGCCTCGTCGCGGTCGGCGAATGATTCCACATACGTCAGCCGGCTAAGGATGATCTCCGTGCCGCGCAGGTTGAAGCCGACCGTCCAGGCGATGACGGCGAAGCAGACGATCACCAGCGGAATGGTGAACCAGCCCCAGCCGTTGCGCCGCAACCGCGACAGAACCAGGTAATTGAGCGGGCCGATCAGCACGATGTATGAGACCAGAAAGAGGCATAGCGTATGCAGCGGCGGCAGCAGATCGACGCCGGGCAAGTTGGCCACCGCTTCCGCGCCCCAGCTTGGCAGCGTAAAGCCCTCGCGCCAGGCGGGATGCGGCGCGCGCATGGCCAGCAGCGTGAGCCAGAAATTGCTGAGCCCGTCCCAGCTCGCCAGCGGCTCGAGTGTTGGGTCGGCCGCCAGAAAGTCTACCAGGCCTGCGCCCAGCGTACGCCGCGCCAGCAAGGGAATGTCACCCTGCGCCGCCAACACTTGCGCGTCCTGGCGCAGAGCGCCCAGGGAAACAACCGCCCGCTGATCCAGGCCGGCTCGTGAATCACCGCTGAATCTGGCCAGGGCGTTCAGATTGTTGAGCGAGCGGCTGTCTTGCGGGACGATCGGCAGCAGCTCGCTTAGCCCGGCCGCGCTGATCAGCGCAGTCGGTCCGCCGCAGACGATCAGGTGCCCGCCGCCTTCCACCCATTGGCGTATCGCATTGCGCTGGCCGCTGGACAAGCTTTCGCTGTCGATATTGATAAGCATCATCATGTCGAGCGCGGCCAGCGAGTAGGCGAGATCGGGAATGTCGTTGACGCCCAAATTGGCTTGCTCCGCTTTGTACCCGCCGATATGCGCGCCGGTTAAACCGGGCGGCGCCGTGTTGGGGCCGGTGACGACCGCGTAGAGTTGGTCTTGCGGCGCGAGGTCAATTAAGCCGGCTTCTTTCGAGGCGCGCACCTGGCCGTCGGCGTCAATCAGTTCGATGCGCGCCTTATCGGGGAACGAACGCGCGCGGATATGGAGCAGGGCCGACTTCTGCGAGCCGCTAGGCAAGTCGATCGCCGTGCTGAAAGCGTTGCCCACGACAGTGCCGGAAGTCTCCGGGCGGACGACCAGGCGTCCAACCACGGACTCGCCATTGTTTCTCAGACTGACGGATACGGGCGTCCAGAGGTCAGGGCGAAAAAAGGAATCAAATCCGATGTCGACCGACATTTCGATGACATCGCGAAAATTGCCCTGGCCGGCGGCCGGCGCCAAGGACAATCCAATCAGCGTGATGAAGATGATGACGAGCAGCCCCGCCATTCGCAGAGACATGGGCCTTCCCGTAGCCAATGGTTTAAACGTTGGTTATTGTAGCACGGCGTTGGCTGTTGTCATGTGGGCAATTGCGCCTTGCAGTGAATGGAAGCCAGGCTCAACGAGCATTAATCCGGGCTTCATTGCGTACTGTTGCGCTGCGTCTAGCCTTTAGACAGCAACACCCTTTTTTGGCGGACTCCCTACACATCGCATTCGCGCCGCAGCCGGTCATCACGGACATGCCACAACACTACGGGGAGCGAGCCGACGAAGCGAAAGCGACGCCCCGGCGTCGCTTTTGTCATTGAGTTAGAGCGCGCAACATGACGCGAGCCTTGCGCCGACATGGCGCGCCCGGTGCGGCACTTGGGAACAGGCGGGCCTTACGCTATAGTATGCGCGAGAATAAGTCGGCGGAAATCAGAGAGGAGCGATACATAATGTATCGGGCAACGGACAATCGCTATGATTCGATGACGTATCGGCGCACAGGCCGCAGCGGACTGCTGCTGCCGGCGATCTCGGTCGGCATTTGGTGGAACTTCGGCGGCGTCGACCCGCTTGAGAATTCGCGCGATATGCTGCGCCGGGCTTTCGATCTGGGCGTCACCCATATCGACATCGCCAACAATTACGGGCCGCCGCCAGGCTCGGCCGAAGAGACCTTCGCGCAGATCTACCGCCAGGATCTGGCGCCCTACCGCGATGAGCTGATCGTCTCCAACAAAGCCGGCTATCGCATGTGGGACGGGCCCTACGGCGAGTGGGGCTCGCGCAAGTACCTGATCGCCAGCTGCGACCAAAGCCTGAAGCGCACCGGGCTGAAGTATTTCGACATTTTCTACAGCCACCGCCCGGACCCGGATACACCGCTGGAAGAGACGATGGGCGCGCTCGATCATATCGTACGCAGCGGCCGCGCGCTCTACGCCGGCATATCCAGCTATCGGCCCGAGATGACGCGTGAAGCCGCGCGGATTCTCAAAGAAATGGGCACGCCCTGTTTGATCCACCAGCCGCGTTACAATATGTTCGACCGCTGGATCGAAGACGGCTTGATTGATGCGCTGGGCGACGAAGGCATCGGCTGCATCTGCTTCTCGCCTCTTGACCAAGGCATCCTGACGGACAAGTACATCGGCGCGCGACCGAGTGATTCGCGCGCGGCGAAGCTGGACTGGGGCGACGGTCTGCCCCAAGCCAAGATCGATAAGGCAGTCGCGCTCAACGCCATCGCGCAGGAACGCGGGCAGTCGATGGCGCAACTGGCGCTGGCCTGGACCCTGCGCCATCCGGAGATGACTTCAGCGCTGATCGGCGCCAGCAAAGCGGCGCAGATTGACGACGCGGTCGGCGCGCTGGCCAACCTGGAGTTCAGCGAAGACGAGTTGGCGCGCATCGACGCGATCCTAAACGCTGACTGAGCATAGTCCTTCACATGGAGGCAAGTCTGTTCCGCCGCCATCCTGACGATTGGTCTGTCAAGTCCCTCCCTCTTTATGGGGGAGGGATTTAGGGTGGGGGTGTTATGACGCTGCTCGTCATTGACCTCGGCAGTTCGTCGGCGCGCGCGCTGCTGTTTAACGATGACGCGGGCCTGATCGACGGCGAGATTTGCAGCCGCAAGCACGATTTCTTCACCGATAACGCCGGGCGCGCGACCGCCGATGCGGCAGAGTTGCGGCGCCTGGTGGAGTCTTGCATCGACGAGATTCTGACTCATCCGGCGGCGGGCGCCGTTCGCGCGGTTGGCATGGCCAGCTTCGCCGGCAACTGGCTGGGCCTGGACGCCGATGGTCAGCCCTGCACGCCGGTCCTGACCTACGCCGATACCCTCAGCCATTCGGAGATCCCAGCGCTGCTGCAAAAGTTGGGCGGCGACGCCGACGCCTACCATCAGGCCGTCGGCTGCATGCTGCATCCTGCTTACTTGCCGGCGCAATACGCGCGACTGCTGCGCGCCCAGCCGGAAATCGAGGCGCGGATAGATCGTGTCAGCGACATCGGCGGCTACTTCTACCGGCAGTGGTTCGGGATAGACGCGCCGGTCAGTTTTTCAATGGCGAGCTGGTCGGGCCTGCTGGACACGGCTCGGCGCGACTGGCATTGGGCGTATGCCCGGCTGCTGGTGGGCGAGCGCCTGCTGAGCAAGCTGCCGCGCCTGGCGGATTATGACCAAACGCCCACTGGGCTCGCGTCGGAGTACGCCGCGCGCTGGGTGGCGCTGCGGGATGTCCCTTTCTTCCTGGCGCTGGGCGATGGCGCGGCGGCAAATGTCGGTTCCGGCGCCGTCGACAGCAGTCGCATCGCCTTGACTATGGGCACGACCTCGGCGCTGCGCGTTGTCAAAGACATCGAGCGCGTTCCCCGCGGGCTCTGGCGTTATCTCGTCTGCGCAGGCATGCCCTTGATCGGCGGCGCCGCCAGCGAAGGCGGCAACGTTTATCAGTGGGCGATGGAAGCGCTTCGAGGCGACGACAGAGGCTTGGACGGTCAACTCAGCGGGCGCGCGGCCGATTGCCACGGACTAACAGTACTGCCTTTGCTGGCGGGCGAGCGCAGCCCGGGCTGGCAGCCGGACGCGTCCGGCACGATTCATGGCATCCGCCGCAGCACTAGCCAACTCGACATCTTGCAGGCGCATATGGAAGCGGTGGCGATCCGCTTGTCGCTGATCTTCGATCTGCTCAAGGCGCCGGGCGCGACAGTGGTTGCCGGGGGTGGCGCGCTGCAAGCCTCGGCGGCTTGGGCGCAGATGATCGCGGACGCCTTTGATTCGCCGCTGCAGCTGCTCGCCGACACCGAGGTCACGGCGCGGGGCGTCGCCTTGATGATGCTCAAGAGCTTGAACGGGGTAGACTTGGCTGACCAACCGCCGAGATTTAGCCGTATCATTGCGCCCGACGCTGGGGGCGTGGCATTGCTGCGGGCGGCGCGTGAACGGCAGGCGGAACTGTATCGCCGTCTCTACAGCTGAGCGCCGGACGCTCGCAGCAGCTCGGCGTATCCCGCCGCATCCTCGGCCGAGTCGTTGCAGCCGCAGATCAGCAGCACAAGCCGGGCGTCGCCGGGCAGGCGTTCCTTGATGCGCTCGGCGGCCGCCAGCGTGCTGGCCGCGGCCAGTTCCGGGCGCAAGTCTTCATGCTGAATGAAGTACTGCTGCGCCGCGATCATCTCCAGATCGCTGACCAGGACGAGGTCTTCCAGGTGCTCGCGGCACAAGTCCAGCGCGGCCCGCCCGACGAAAGGCGCGCTCAAAGTCGCCGACAGCGACGCCGGTTTGATGTTGACAATTTCGCCGGCATCCAGCGCGCGCCGCATGGTTGGCGCGGTATCCGGCTCGACTCCCCAGACGCGCGCATTGGGCAGGACCGCTTTCACGGCCGCGATGACGCCGGCGATGAGCCCGCCGCCGCCGATGCTGACGATGATATCTGTCATGGCCGGGCAATCTTGCATGATCTCAAGCGCGACCAAGCCGTTGCCCGCAATCTGTTCCGCATTGTCGAAGGGGTGCAAGGCGGTGCGGCCTCGCTCTACCCAGTCGTCGGCTCGGGAGAAGGCGGCGACCGCGTCCGGCAGCAATTCGACGTGAGCGCCGTAACCGCGCGTCGCTTCTATTGAGCCAGTCGGCGCGTTCTCTGGCATACAAATCATGGCGTCGACGCCGAGGATGCCGCTGCAATAGGCGACCGCGCGCGCGAAATTGCCGCCGCTGACAGCGACCACCCCCCGGCCCAGCGCCGCGTCCCCCAGCGCCAGCATTTGGTGAAAGGCGCCGCGCGTCTTGAAGGAACCGCTATGCTGCCGCATCTCAAGTTTGAGCTGTACATCGCAGCCCAGGCGCGCGCTCAAGCCCGGAGACGCCCGCTGCGGCGTGCGCAATACATAGGGAGCGACCGCTCGCGCGGCCGCCTCAAAAAGCTGCAAACTAATCGTATCGACTCTCATCTTGCCGTCCTTGATCGCGCCGCGACCGGCCTGGCCGCGGCGCGCCGAAGGTTGGGCCGATCCCTAGCAGTGGTCGTTCGGCTGCACGAAGTCGCCGCTGACCCAGCCGTCACGGCCGCGGAAGCGCACATTGTACCAGTAAGGCGTTCTGGCCGCGACAGGCAGCTCCACACCCTTCTGGATGATGCCAATAGCTTCGCCTCTGACTGGAGCGCGGCGGAAGTTAATCACGTCTGTCGTCGTCACGGCGCATTCGGAAAATTGCGGCAGCGCCTTGAGAATCACGGTGCCGGGGCGCTCGATCCAGGCGCAGGTCGATTCACCCGCCCGGTAACTGCGCAATTCATTGAAGCGCGGGACTGTACCACCTTCTTCCAGCAAGACGATTGAACCGGGCTGCCCGAAGCAGACTTGCGCGCCAAGATCCAGTTCGCCAGTGACGACAATGGCGTCCAGGAAATCCGCCGCTTCCGAAAAGTCAGATGTATCCGCGGCCTTGCACATCGCGCCGCTATTGACCGCGGTGACCGTGACTGCGTCTCCGGCGAATTCACATGACTGGGGCGTGGGGTAGGTGTTTTCCGGTACGACGATTGGCGTAGTCGCCCGCCGTTCAGATTGTCGCCAGGGATCGGCCGCCAGCGCCTGTGCTGGTTGCCGCAGCGCCGCGCTGCCGTTCATCAGCGACTGATAATACTCAAAGGCTCTGTCGCCGAAGGTGCCGCAATAGCTGGCGCTCGCCTCAACCGCGGCGACGAAATGGACGCCGCTCCAATGCCGCGCCTGCCCGCAGGCAGCGGCAAAGTCCGTCCAGGTGTCAAAGGTGAGGGTCAAGTCGCGGGCTGGCGTCAGGCCGGGTTCGACCCGCGACGATCCGGCCGGATAATTCACGCTCCAGTTTAGCTCGTCAGTGCCGCTGAATTGCTGCAAGGCTCGCGCATGGGCGTAACAGCCGCAAGTACTGCCGGAGGGGTATTCCGGGTGGTCGGGCTCCGGCAAGTAGGATCTCCATTCATTGGCCGGGACTTCCTGCGTCCCTTGGCCCGGGCCACCCCATGCCGCTACCGGCTGGTCGCCGTAAATGTAGGCGATCGCGCTAAAAGGACGGACGGCGTCAAAGCGCGTCTTCTCCTGCCAGGTCACGATCGCTGCGTCCATCCAGGCGGATGCCTTGAGGAAATAGCCGCGCGCGATATCGGCCGGCGACAAGTCCATTTCCTTGGCCAGATGGATATAGGACAGGCCAAGCGACGCGATCTTGTTGTCGAAGAGCTCGGCTTGCAGTTTCATTTCATCACTGAGGTTCGCCGAGGTTTCCAGCACGACGTCCGCCTGCGCCTGGTAGGCCTCCTGGTTATGCGGATGGCTGGCGATTGGCGGCGCCACGCGCAATTCGCGCGGGTTGAAGGGCGCCATCGGCTCCATATTTGCCAATTGCGGCGTCACAAAATGTTGCACCGTATACACGCCCACCCCTTGCCGGCGCAATCCCGGCTGCCAGCGGGAGGGGTCACGCAGCTCGTATGCCGAATTGGCCGGCATATACCCGGTGGTATCCTGGTAATTCCCGGTCTGGTTGATGCCATCATGGAGTCGCGAGTCATGCGCCGCTTGGCCGGCGATATTGCCGATGCCGACCGCCGTGTTCAGGTCGGCGCTTGCGTCGTCTGGATCCAGGCCGATGTCGCGCATCATGTCGCTCCAGACATTGTGACGGTCCGGCAGCAAGCCCATGAGCGCCTGGTAGGCGCCGTGTAGCATTGCCGTGTTGATATTGGCGTCAGTCCATTCCGCCTCGGGCCGCCGCGGGATGCGGGAATACATGCCGACCGCCGTCGGGTGGTAGGGCGCGGCCGCGTCAACCATGGCCAGCGAAACGATAAACCTGAATCTGTTGATCAGCGTCGCGTCCCCGAGCGTGGGCGACACATCCGCTCCGATGACGGCGTAAAGGCGCGGAAGGATCACCTGGTGCAGCGGGTCCGGCGACTCCGCCACATCTATTACAGTCTCCGCGCTTGGCAAACCTTGCGCCAATGTCAAACCGCCCGACAGCAACACGCAAAGAATCAGTAGCGGGAGGCAGCTCCTGCTCAGTTTCGTGTATGTTCGCATTGTTCATCCTCCTCTACATTGGCTTCGAGTGGATGTTAGCGTTTTATATTCCAGAAGCTGGACGTACGACCTACGGTCAGCCTGCTGGTTGTCTACGCGCTGGCAAAACTTGCGACAACGGGAGGAAAGAGTCGATTGGCGCCTCGTTGGGCGCCAAGTGCGCAGCGTCGAACGCCACGCCCGCTGAGGAAAGTCAGCGCGTTAACAGAGGCCTTCGGTTATCGTGTAGTCGGCGCTGGTCCAGCCCAGTTCGCCGTCGAAGAGCGCCTTGTACCAGCCGGCGGACTTGGCGCAGCAGCGGTCAAATCAAAGAACACGATCGAGCCGCGCTGGCGGAAACATACCTGCGCCCCCAGTTCGACAGCGCTTTCAATCGCAACGGAATCGAGAAAGCCGGCCAGCAAGCGTAGACCGCTGGTATCCAGCGATTGGCACGCGATGCCGCTATTGACCGAAGTAACGAGCACAGTGTCGGATGCGGCTTCGCAAGCCTCAGGCGACGGCGTGGCAGGTTGCGGAACTTGCAGCGCTGGAGCGGTTAATGTGTGCTGGCGGAGCAGCTTCTAGCGTCTCAGCAAGGGAGCGTCAGGTGAGACTATACGTCCAGGACAGGTTGCAAAGTTCTGGGCGCAGCCGGCGAATTGCGTCTGACAATGCTTAGGGCAAGCTAGTCGAAGTCAATCGGGCTGGTCGCGGCGATGCAGCTGCTGTCCGGCTCGGAATGAGGATCTGTGATGAAGGCCTTGGCTATGCGTACAGCGCAAGGATCCGAGCGCAGCGTGCCGTGGCCCACGTGCGGCAGCACGAAACTGTAGGCGGCTGAGAGCGTCGCCCGGGCTTGATCGGCATAAGCGGGCGGCGTGATCGGGTCGAAGTTGCCCGAGAGCAGCAGCGCCGGAATATCGCTTGTCACCGGGGCGTTCGCCAGCGCCGGCCGCGCCTTGGCCCGCCACAACTCACAGAGCCGGGGCAAGGTCGCCACGCCTTCGACCGCGTAATGCAGAAAGTCGGCAAGGTGCGGATGCGCCTCGAGCATGCCGGCATAATCGCGCTCCTTCGTAGAGCCGTATTCTTCCTGACACTGTACCGAATAGTGCATGCCCAGGCTGAGCGACGTCATCGCCGCCTCGTAGAGCACGCCGATGCGAACCGGGTCCTGTGTTCGGCCTTGCGCCAGCTCATTGACAAGGCGCGGAATCAGCCGTATGGATTCGACTGCATAAAGCCAGTTGAATACCCAGTCGTAGAGGCGATGACCGCTGATCACGATGCGCAACTCCGGGTAGCCGCGCAACTGATGCCTGGCCCGCAGCGGCGCGTGATTCAGTTGATGGTAAAGCTGGTAAAACTGGGGTTCAAAGTCGGGGTAGCGGGCGCGGCATTCGGCATCCGTCGCGCAAGCGGCGAATAGCGCGTCCAACGCGCGTTCGCCATTGTAATACGCGTCCAGGTAGATATCGGCTTGCGGCGGATAAACCGAGTCCAGGATCACGCTGCGCAAGTATTGCGGATGATCGCGCATCATCGTCAGCGCCAGCCGCGAGCCATAGGACACGCCGACCAAGTTCCATTGCTTGTATCCCAGCGAGAGCAAGACGTTGACCACATCGCGGGCGTTGTTCGCGCTGTGAAAGGTGTCAAATCTCACGCCTTGGGCCGTGAGCCGCTTGTGGCAATCCGTGAGGATTTCCAACACGAGCTCGGCGTAATCGGCGTGGTGACTCTGCAGAATCTCGTCCAGCCGCATCAGCGCTTCGCGGCAGTAGAGCGGCGGATTGGACAGACCAGTGCCGCGTTGGTCGATGACGATGATGTCGCGGTCGCTGGCGAAGGCGCGCAGGTATTTGTCGAAGGATACCTGCAACAAGTGCGAGCCGCTGCTGCCTGGCCCGCCGACCAGGTAGACGAGCGGATCCGGCTGGGGCGCGGCGCCCCGACTCTGAATCCGCGTGTAGTAGATCGCAACCTTGCCCCCGGCTGGGTCCTCGTAGTCTTGCGGCAGGGTCACGTAGCCGCAGCGCGCGAAATGGCCCGCCGGGCGCGCGATGCAATCCGCTCTTTCGACGATGCCCTGCGCGCCCGCGCCGCCCATCGCTAGCGCAAGCGTCAGCGCTACAATGCAGAGTTTCAGTATCATGCGGCAACCAGTAGTCCTTTAGTCAAGTTAAACACATCTCGCCCGGCAAATCAAAACTTGCTGCGTGCTACCGCCGGCGCCGCTTGCGGGCGTGCGCGGCGCGCCATTCCAATCATCCGCGCCTTGGCTATAATGCGCCGCATGATCAACCAAGCGGCAAGCGCGTCCCGGCGGCGCGGCCTGATTGTAATCGCAGTCTTCATCATTGCCTCGCTGCTGCTCGCGCTTGACCTGCGCAGCCGCGGCCTGGCCTGGCGATTCATGTGGTCGCAGACCGGCGAGGAGGGCGCGCCGGCCCAGTTGCGCGGCATGATGGAAGTGGCGGGCAACCTGATTCGCGCGCCGCTTGAGACGGACCCGCTGGCGCCGATTGATCACAAGACGGGTATTCCCTACGGCATCAATACTTTCCTCGAACAAGAAGTGGAGGGGCCCAAGATTGAAGCCATGCTGCGGATGATCCGCGCTGCCGGCTTTGTCTGGCTGCGGCAGGAATTCCCCTGGGAAGACCTGGAGGCGGACGGCCGCGGCCAATACAGCGACTCCCGCGATCTCAACGGCGACGGCGCGCCGGATGTCCCCGATACCTGGCTGAAATACGACCGGATTGTAGAGTTGACCGAGGCTTACGGCCTGCGGCTCATGGTCCGTTTGAGCAATCCGCCGGCCTGGACGCGCGCCAATCCCGATGCCGGCGATAACGCGCCGCCCGACGACTTGCAAGATTACGTCAATTACGCGCGGGCGGTGGCTACCCGTTACCGCGGCCGCATCAGCCACTATCAGATCTGGAATGAGCCGAATATCTTCCCGGAATGGGGCAACAATCCGATCGACCCGGCCGGCTACGCCGAGATGCTCTGCCGCGCATACGCCGCGCTCAAAGCCGTCGACCCAAGTATCGTTGTTATTAGCGGCGCCATCGCCCCGACGATAGCCCTGGATGGCCACCGCAATCTGAGCGACCTGGTATTCTTGCAGGCGCTTTACGATCAAGGCGGCGGCGACTGCTTCGATGTGCTTTCGGCCCAGGGTTACGGCTTGCGCAGCGGGCCCGCTGACCGGCGGCTGCGCGCGACCAGCGTCAATATCGGGCGCCACACGTACTATCGCGACATCATGGTGCGCAACGGCGACGCCCACAAGCCGATTTGGCTGAGCGAAGCCGCCTGGAACGCCACGCTTGACGCCGATTTGCCGCCGGAACAGATCTCGCTTTACGGCAATTACGGCAATGTCACGCAGGCGCAGGCGGCGCGCTATATGCCTATGCTCTACGAGCGGATCCAGCAGGAATGGCAGTGGGTCGGCAATGTCATGTACTGGTTCTTCACGCGCAAGGACCCCTTTGAAGCTGACCAAGCCTTCTATTATTTCCGCATGGCCGAGCCGGATTATCAGCCGGACAAGCCGACTTTCACGCCGCTGCCGGTCTACCAAAGCGTGCGCGAGTACATTCAAAGCGCCGAGCCCATGCTCTATCGCGGCACGCATCAGGCCGAGACCTGGCAGATCAAGAGCGCCGGACAAGAGATCGCCGACGCGAGCGCGCGCTTTGGGCGGGCCAAGCAATTTGACGCTGGGCTGCGCTTTGCGGCGTTGGGCACGGCGCTCGAAATTCGCTGGCGGCCGGCGGAGGATGAAGCGTCCGCCTGGCGCGTCGCGCGCAGGTCGCTCTCCGGCGGCTTGGCGCGGACGGAGCGAGTCGATTTCGGCGCCGGCCCGATAATCGTCGACGAGATCACCGTCTTCGACCGCAGCGCGACTCGCCTGCTCGCGTGGCTGGCGCTGGCGGCCGCGGGCGGGATTCTGATGCTGGCGACGATCCTGCTGGCGCTGGCGCAACGCGCGCGATGACCGTCCTCAGCGGTGTCGTTCGCTCGCCGACCGCCCTGATGCTGGCGCTGCTGTTGCTGGCGAGCGCGCTGCGCGTTCATCGCCTCGGTGAGCAGTCGCTATGGTACGACGAAGGCGTGGCTCACGCACACTCGCTGCGGACCTTGCCCGAGCTAATCCCGCATCTGCAGCGCAATGTGCATGTGCCTGCGTATTTCACTGTGCTGGGCTGGTGGCAGGATTTCACCGGCTCGTCCGAATTCGCCTTGCGCGCGCTGTCCGCGCTGTTCAGCGTCTCCAGCGTCGCCTGGACATACGCGCTAGGGCGGCGGCTCGCGAATCCGCAGGCGGGCTTGGCGGCGGCGGCGCTGGCGACGCTCAACAGCTTCAGCATCTATTACGCGCAAGAGGCGCGCATGTACGCCATGCTTGCGGCGGTCGCGGGGGCGAGCATGTGGCTCTTCGCCGGTTGGCTGCGCTCGCCACCGTTGCGAGGACGCCGCTTGTCAGCCGTCGCGCTCGGACTGGTCAATGCGCTCGGCCTCTATACCCATGTCGCGTACGCGCTGGTCATCGCCGCGCAGGTCGCGCTGGCGGCGTTATCGCTTGGCGGGCGTATGCTTCGAGAAAGCCGGGGAGAGGGCACGATCCGCCTCGGCTTGCCTCTGCTAGCGGACGGCGTGCTGGCCAACACGCTCACCCTGCTGCTCTTCCTGCCCTGGCTGCCAACCGCGCTGCCGCAGCTCTCGGCGCAGCCCAACCTCTCCCAATCAATCGCAACCGCCGAATTTCTGCCTCGGCTACTGGGCGTCCTGGCGCTGGGCGTAACTTACGAGTGGAGCGCCGGCATATCGACAGTCGCGATTGGTCTCTTGCTAATTTTCGGCTTGTTGCCGAGCCGGCGTCTCCGAAGCGCGCGCCTGCTGCCGCCGGTTTGGCTGCTTGTTTCCGTGGGAATCTACTTATATCTCGAGTTGACCACGCGTTATCTGCGCTTTCTGCTGCCGGCGCAGCTGGCGGTCGCCTTGTTGCTGGGGCGGGGCGCCTGGATGCTCTGGACGCTGGAGATCCGCAGCCGGTCAACCTTCCTGCGCGCGCTTTCCAGGATTGTTACAGCGGCGGCTTTCGGCGCGTTGCTGCTGCTGCAAATCGAGGGACTGGGCGCGCTCTACCATGGCGCCGAATTCCAGCGTGACGATGTCCGCGGCTTGGTCGCGCGGATCGAATCGGACCTTAAAGCGGATGACGCCATCGTTGTGAGCGCGGCCGGCTTCAGCGAAGTTTTCGCCTACTATTACCAGGGCGCGGCGCCGGTCTACGGCTTGCCCGCGTCCAGTGATGGCGCGGAGACCCGGACGCAAGTCCTTGAAATCATTGCCGCGCACGATCGCCTGCACGTCATCTTCTATGGCGCCGAGGAGCAAGATCCAGAGCGGATTATCGAATCGACGCTCAACCTAAACGCCTTTGAAATCAGCGACAGCTGGGTCGACGATATGCGTTTCGCGCAATATAAGGGCGGGGCGGTTCCATTGATTCAGCAGCGCGCCGGTTTTTTGTTTGGCGAGGGCATCACGCTGGAAAGTTACGCTCTCGGCGCGCGCGTTGTCACGCCGGGAGATGTCTTGCCGGCGCAACTGACCTGGCGGGCGAACGCTGCGCTCGGCCGGCGTTACAAGGTCTTCTTGCAGTTGCTGGATGAGGACGGCCGCCTGGCAGCCCAGCGCGACAGCGAGCCCGCTGGCGGCTCGGCAAAGACGACGTCCTGGCCGGTCGACGAAACCATCGTCGATAATCATGCGCTGGCGGTCCCGCGCGATCTGCCCGCCGGCGACTACACGCTGATCGCCGGACTTTACGACATCAGCGACCCGTCAGCACGTCTTCCTGTTGAGGGCAGTACCTATGTCGAACTGGGTACTGTCACGCTGCAATAGAGTGATTTGAGCTTAGTTGTCCCGATCGTGGACCAGTTCGCCGGCCACGTAAGTCGCTTTGACTGCGCGGTCGTCAGCGCAGATCATCAGCGCAAAAAGCAGCTCGTCTATCGACTCGGCCACATCCGCGCGCAGCGCCAGCAGCGGCGTCGCCCGCGGATCCAGGACCGCGATATCGGCGGCGTAGCCCGGCTGCAATTTGCCGACGCGGTCGTCGATGCCGAGCGCCTGGGCGCTGCCGAGCGTAGCCAGATAGTAACTCTGCGCCGCTGTCACCGAGATGCCGCGCAATTGCGCCATCTTGTAGGCTTCGCTCATCGTTTGCAGCATGGAAAAACTGGTGCCGCCGCCGACGTCTGTGCCCAGGCCGACCGTCACCGGCCGCGCGGCGTGCCGCGTCCTGGCTATATCGAAGAGTCCGCTGCCGATGAAGAAGTTCGACGTCGGGCAGTGGGCGATCTTGGCGCCGGTCTCATGGAATCGCCGCAGCTCGCCTTCGGACAGATGGATGGCGTGTCCGTAAATCGCGCGCTCGTCCAGCAGGCCGTAGTGATCATAGATGTCCGTGTAGTTCGCGCGCTGCGGGTAGAGCTCGGCGGCGCGCGCGACTTCGGCGCGATTCTCGGAGATATGCGATTGCAGGCGGACATCGGCGTGCTCGCGCATTAAGGCGCCGGCCAGCTCAAGCTGCTGCGGGCTGCTGGTCAAGGCGAAGCGCGGCGTCACCGTGTAGAGACAGCGCCCGCGCTTGTGCCAGCGCTCGATCAGCGTCTTCGATGCATCGTAGCTCGATTGCGCCGTATCGAGGATGTTCGCCGGCGCATGACTGTCCATCATCATCACGCCGGCTAGCAGCAGCATATTGTCCTTTTGCGCCGCCTCGAAGATGGCGTCAACCGAGCCCGGCGCGGAGGTGCAGAATACCGATGCCGCGGTCGTGCCGTTGCGCTGCAGCTCGGCGATGAAGAACTCGGCGATGCGCTGCGCGTGCGCCGGATCGTTGAACCGGGCTTCGGCCGGGAACGTATATTTGTTCAGCCACTCCAGCAGCTGCGTGCCGTAAGCGCCGATAATCTCGACTTGCGGATAGTGAATATGCGCGTCAATGAAACCGGGCAGCAGGATCGAATCAGGATAGTGGTGGATTGAAACTTCGTCAGGCATTTGCTGGCGGAGCGCGCCGTAGTCGCCGACCGCCTCTATGCGGCCGTCGCGTATCCAGATGAGGCCGTCCGCTTCGTAAACGACGCAGTCCGCGGGCGCTTCAAAAAAGGGGTCGCCGATGAGGCTGTAGATCGCGCCGCGCAGGGCAAATTCGCTCATGTCGCATCCTGCCTCAGGCTGGTGACATCTTCCCAGCCGCCGCTGCTCCAGGAGCGGATCATGGCGGCATGTACCTCGGCCACGGACAGCGCGTCGCTGAATGTCGGCGCGCAGGGCCGCCCTTCCGCCACCGCCTTCAAGAAATGACGCGCCTCAATGACCTTCATATCCTCGTAGCCAAGGCCGCTGCCGTCACCCGGATTGAAGTTGCCGTGGAAGGGGTAACGGTCGCCGCCGACCAGCCGGATATAGCCATCGCGTCCCCAATCGGCGTCGGGCTGGTAAAGCGCCAGCTCGTTCATGCGCTCGAAATCCCAGTTCAGCGCGCCCCGCGTCCCGTTGAGCTCAAAGGCCATCTGGTTCTTCGGCCCGAAAATTGAACGCGAGACCTCAAATGTACCGCGAGCGTCGTTCTCAAATTCGACCAGCGCGCCCACGTAATCTTCGTTGCTGACCGCGCCCATCGGGTCATCCGGCGCGCCGCGCGAATAATGCGTGCCTTTGCCCGGGATCGGAATCGGCCGTTCGCTGATGAATGTATGCGCGTTGCTGACCAGGCGTTTGACGCCGCCGCATAGGTAATGCGCCATGTCAGTCACATGCGCCATGATATCGCCGAGCGCGCCATAGCCGGCGATATCACGCTCGAAGCGCCAGGAAAGCAGGCCCAGCGGGTCGCTGCCATACATGCTGAAGAAGCGCCCGCGGTAATGCGTCAGCTCGCCCAGCTCGCCGGCGTCGATCAAGTGCTTGGCGTGCATAACCATCGGCGCCCAGCGATAATTGAAGCCGACGAAGCTCATGACGCCAGAGTTTCTCGCGATCGCTTCGATCCGCGCGGTCTCCTCGGGCGAGCGCCCGACCGGTTTCTCGCAGAAGATATGCTTGCCGGCGGCCGCGGCCGCTTCAACAATCTCTACATGCAGGTTGTTGGGTGTGGCGATGTTGACGATCTGCACATCGGGATCTTCGATGACATCCCGCCAGCGGGTCGTCGCGCGGTCGAAGCCGAGCGTTTCCCGCGCCGATTGCGCCCGCTCCTCGACGCTGTCGGAGCAGATGGCCAGCCGAGCAGAAAAGCGGTCATCAGGAAAGCGCTGGCGCGCCAGGCAGTACGAGCGCGCGTGTACCTGGCCCATCCAGCCCATGCCGATAACGCCGATACCGAGCGTTTGTTTCTCCATACGGTCTCCTGTGAGCAGCGGTTGAACTCGCCGGCGTCGCGGCGGAGCGGGGATCAGAGCTAATCAGGCGGCTCGATGTGGATGCGGAAGCTGGACTTTGGATTTTCGCAGTAGACCCAGGCGCGCGTCTTGCTCACCAGCGTGACGCTGACGCGCTGATAAGCTTCGCCCTCGTAGTCGTCGAGCTGTTCCAGCTCCTCCTGCGTGACTTCATAGAGCATGCCGTCGACGGTTGAGCCAGCGTGAGGCTGCAAAATCGAGTAGACGAAATGGATACCGGTGAGCTTGGCCTTGCGATAGCCGCGCAGGGTGTCCGGCTGGCCGTCGCCCAAGGTCCGCCCCAACAGCTGCTGCTGGGTAGCCGGGTCGCGGAGCGTGCCGTAAGTGAATAGCTTGTGCATGTACGCGGGCTTCTCCTTCGCGCGTCCGCCTTCAGTCAAAATGCCGTGGGTGCGCGCCGTCCAAATAGCCCGCGATCCATTTTAGCATGTCGACCGAGCCTTGTGGACTGGATTCTCCGTGCATTAGCTGACGATCAATGGCGTCGTCGCTGCGGATGAGGGAGGCTTTGCTGCGCCGCTCCGCCATTTGGGTGATGCGTATCGCCAGATTGCGTAGATTGTTGGCCAGGATATGCCGCTGCTCCGTAGACAATTCCCGGCTGACGCCATCGACTTCGCGTCTGATCGTCCGCGGGTCAGTCTCTGCCAGATGGGCGACATCAAAAGCTTCGGTGATATGTTCCAACATGATGAAGGTTGTGTTGATCGCTTCGGTTAACTCGGCCGGTCCGCGACTATGCAGCCAGCGGCGCATCGCCAGCACGGTCATGAGGATGTGTTTCTGCGCCTCCATGTGCCGCTGCCCGTCGAGCTCCCGCTGCAGGCGCTGCAACTGAGGCATGGCGCGATCGTGCGTATACTCGCGCCACCAGTTGTTCACAAGGTCTTGCAGCCCCTCGCTGAAGACGATTTGCCGGCAGATTCTGGCCAATCCATCAACGACTCGCGCGAGGTCTTCATCCGCGGCAAATTGCGTCAGCAGTTGCATCATGGCGACGCGCGTCGCGCCTTCTATTTGCAGCTCCTGGCAGGCGCCGAAAAGCGTCCACAGATGGCGGTAAGAAACTTGTACGTCCTGGTTCTTGGCCATCGCCCGCGTCAGCGCTTCCATCAGGCGCTGTGTCTGCGGCTCCCACTGGTAGTAATCCAGCAGATCGAAATAAGTGTCAATGACGTCGCGCGGCGCCGCCTTGCTAGCGCCGCTGGCGGCATTCATAATTGAATGGACTTTGTCCAGGGGCAGGCTATCCTGCTCCAAGGCGTCGCCCAGTCGCGGAAAGAGTCGCTCTTGCTCCGCCAGGTGGCGCACCGTTTCCGCCATAAGGTTGCGATCGTCGCCATTGATGACATGCCGAAATAGAATATCCAGCGCGTCATCCGTCACCTGGTGGCTGGCTTGCGTCGCCAGATGCCGGATTAGCGCCGGCGCGCGATAAACGGCCGGCAACTCGGCGCGCCTCTTCGCGCTGGCGAGGGACAGCAATCTGCGCGTCGAAGCCGCCGTAACCAGCAATTGGTCAGACGTATTGACGCCATGAAACAGCGCCAGCAAAAAGAATTCCGCCTTTTCGTCAATGAGCGCGTCTAGCGTCTCGGATGAAGCGTTTCGCAGGGCGGCGCGGACATTGTCATCCAGTGCCGCGATTAGCGCCTCGTCGTTGTACAGGTCGTCCACGATGTCCGGCGCCCGTCGAGCCGCGATCAGTATCAACTGAATGCCCAATTCGCCATCGCTGTAGGCGCGCTCGGCGGCGGCGAGTACGCTCTCGCGCAGAATCTCTTGCAATTGGTAGGCAAGCGGCTCATGCGCGATCAATTCAAGCCAACCCGCCAGCGTGCCGACATCGCCCTCCTGGATGGCAACCTCCAGCGATTTCTGCGCCGCGCGCTGCAACTGCGGCAGCCAGGCTTCGTCCACGCCCAAGTGAATGAAACGATTGCGTATGAAGACATATACGGCGTCGGGTTGCTCTTCCAACAGCTCCTCAAATTGACCGAATAGCGCCGCCTCCAATTCGGGGTCCTTGTCCAGGGTTTCCGATATCCAGCGGCCGGCGGCCGCATCGCGTTTGTTAAGGGCGTTCTGCAGCAGCTGCTCGATATACAGGCGGCGCAGATTCTTGCTTGGCGCCTCTGCGCTTTCCAGAATGGCGATCAAGACTTCTGTGTCGACTTCCTCCCCGCTTTGCACGTGATGGTCGACCCAGAATCTCTCGGCCAACAGCCGCAACTGGCCGGACAGATCGGCCGGCTGCGCCGCGCTGAATCCGCTGACGGTCATCCGCTGAATATCCGCCGCCAACGCAGCTGTGTCGCCGCTCCACAACAGACGCAGAACATCGAGGAAGGGGTGATCGGCGGCTGCGCTTATGGTTTGCGGTTGCCGCCAATCGAGCCAAAGGGCGTCTTCAGATTCGGCGGCCGGGTCGGCGTCGTCTACGAATGTGATATGCGGTTTGCTTTGGCAATTGATCGGCGAATGGCTTGCGAAGGTGACGCAAGACGCCAGCCGGCCGGGCAGCAGCGCCTGAACCGCGGAGATAAATGCCAGACGTTTGCGAAAAACGGGCGGGAATCCTCTAATCAGCAGCTGCCTTTGGTCGATGACCGCGCCCAAAAGCGACAAGAGGGAGTCAAAGCCCTCCGCCGGAAATGATTCATGCAAGCGCCGCAGGTGTCGCGCGCGCGTCTGGCTGTCGTTCGGGTCAAATTCGGGCGGCGGCAGCGACGGCAGCGTAACATTGACATCGCCGGTCGCCTCTGGCAGCAGCGTCAGCCAGTCCTCGAATTGCAGGGCCGATTCCGCTACGGCGGTCACGGGAATGAATACAAAGTGGTCGGTGAATTCTCCGGCTTGATCGGCCGGCTGGGCCGCCACGAGCAGAAGCTGCGGTCCGTCATACTCCACCAGGGCAAGCGCTGGCTGGCCGGCGCCAGTTTCATCGGTCATGGGCGCCATGTCGATGATGCGGATGTAAAAGGCCGGGTCGAGCGACGGCAGCGCGCCATTGAACCGCAACAACTTGCGGCTTGCGTCGCCATGTTCATCTTGTTCGTGACCGAGTACCAGATACTCGAGGGCAGTTGCCACGCCGGCAGCCTTTGGACCCGCTTGCGATTGGCTTAATTTTCCATTGTGTCAAATTGCGCGCGGACTTGCAAGCGTGTCCGGCTCATTGCCTGCGAAGGATTTGATCAACAATGTAAGACACATTGTTTTCTCTTTCTATCAACAGCGTCATGTCGGGACTATTAGACGCCGTCTTCTTCGTGGTCGCTTCCGCGCTATAATTTGTGCGTTTGGCGCGCTGGTATCGGGAGTCGGCTATGATGCGAATGTTGATGCTGTTTTGCGGCTTGGCGCTGGGCCCGTCGCTTGGCGCGCCGGCCCGGGCGCAGGGCGCGCCGACCCAGATAGACGCCGCGCTGCTTGATTTGAGCGCCCGCCTGGGCCGGTCGATCAGCCTTGGGGACCTGTCGAACTGGCGCTGGGAACAGAAGCAATTCGCGGATTCGGCGCTGGGTTGCGCAAGCGCGAGCGGCAGCGGCGGCTCAGCGCTCGGCTATCGTTTCGAACTGACCTACAACGGCGTTGCGTACGACTACCGCGTATCCGCGGACAAGACGATCGTCATCTACTGCGGCGCGGTCACTGGCGACGCGTCCTCAGCGGCGGAGACACCGTACTCGAATCGCTTGTGCGGCGACAGCGCGACCGACGGGCCCTACATGCGATCAAGCGTCATCTTCGGCATAGAAGCGGAGGTAATCCAGGGCTTCTTAAACTTGCGCGGGCGACCCTCCACTGCCGGGCAGACACTGCTGCAGATTCCGGCCGGTCTGCCCTTTGAAATCAGCGCCGGGCCCGATTGCGTCGAGGGCTTTGTCTGGTGGCTGGCCAATGTCAGCGGGCAAATCGGCTATGTCGCCGAAGCCGGCGACGGCGCCGTATTCCTGCGGCCTAGCGCGCCCGTTCCCCTGCCCACCCGCGAGATCCTGAATACGCGCTTGGCCAGCTGGCTGCAAGAGCTTTCGCGCGTCGAGGGGAACTTCCGTCAACAGCATGCCTGGTCCACCGATGGCGTCCATCTCGCTTTGCCCGGCGCGCGCGGCTCAGACAGCATCTGGCTATACGACCTGCGCAATCAGAGCTTGAGGCCGCAACTGCTGGCCTTTGACGATGGCTTGTCTACGCTCCTGTTCCGCCCCAATCACCCGCAGATTTTGTTCGGCAGCGAAAGCGGCGCGCTGCATCTGTGGCAGCTCGACCCCGGCGCCGAATCGCTCTATGTCGAGCAGCTCTACCTCAACGCACACGCCGGGGCCGTCTCGGCCCTTGCCTTCAGCGCCGATGGCGGCCGCTTCGTCAGCGCCGGGGAGGAAGCGTACACTCACCTGGCGGGCGAGCGAAAATGGGCGGCGATCATCTGGGATATGGCGACGGTCGCGCAGCAAGCCCTGCTCGCGGGACATCAGGGCTTGATTCGCGCCATCGCCTTCAGCCCGGATGGCGCAACACTGGCGACCGGCGCTGAGGACAGCACACTGAGACTCTGGGATGCCAACAGCGGCGCCAGCTTGGCCACACTTGATCTGGAAGCGGCCGTCGCCGCGCTTGACTGGAGCAAAGACGGCAAGCGCATCGCGGTCGCACTGACACGCGCCGCTAAACACATACAAGTTGTCGACGTTGCGACCCGGACCGTCGCGCGGAGCTTGCAGGCCCCGGCCGCCACGGTGACGTCGCTCGCCTTCGATCAGAGCGGCGCTATGCTGGCAGTTGGCGCGCGCGAGGGCGTGCTATCGATTTGGGACGCGGATAGCTTTGAATTGCTAACCACGCGCGAAACGGGCGCCGGCGTCCACTGGGTCAGCTTCAACCCGGACAGCTCATTGGTCGTAGCCAGTTTGCAAGGGCGCGCGCTGGCGTTTTACGGCGTGCCGCTCGGTTCCGGCTGAGCCGTCGGCGGATTCCGCGCGCTACACCTGGCGCGGCATCAGAATGGCCGGCTGCCGTCAGGCTCGGCGATTGGCGCTGAACGGCTATACCCTTATTCGCCGTCTGTGGGATAATCGCGCGCTTGGCAGGCGAAGGGTATGAGGCGACGGCGGCCCTGCAGTTGCTCCTGGACAAGTACGCGCCACATCTTTGCGCTGGCGAGGATTATCGCCCGCCGGTAGCTGAGGAATTGCGCCGGACGTCGGTGTTTCGCATAAGAATCGATTCCTGGTCGGCCAAGAAAAAAGAGGTCGAGGAAGACTTCGCCGGCGCTTACTTTTATGCGGAGCAGCCCGTGCTGCGCGCCAATCAATCTTGAAGTCAGGCATGTATTGCTAAGTCAAATTGCATGGCAACAGTTAATATAAGAATTGCGCGCCGCCTTGTGTTATGCAGCTTTCGCGCGAAGGACCGTTTGAGGCGGAGCGGATCTGTCATGCCGGGCGCGCTGATTATGTAGGCTACGACACACAGACTTGCGCGATTCTCGGTCCCTTTCGCCAAGCGTTGAAAACTGGGGTATTTGGCGCGTTCGCAGTCGCAAGCGCGGAATTCAGTCGCTGTGACAAGTGTGATATACTGTCAGGAAATTAAGTAAGCTTTCAAACAAGCCGCGCGGGGAAGCTAATGGAAATACTTGAGTTAACAGGCAAATCCGTAAAGTCGTACGATATCGAGAACCTCTTGGGGCAGGGCGGATACGGCGTTGTCTACCGCGCGCGCCAAAGCGCCGTCCAGCGCGAAGTGGCGATCAAGGTCATCCTGCCCAAGTACGCCAACTCGCCGGAATTCATCCGCCGCTTTGAAAGCGAAGCCCAAGTCGTCGCGCGTTTGGAGCATCCTCACATCGTGCCCCTCTATGATTACTGGCGCGAGCCCGACAGCGCCTACCTGGTCATGCGTTACCTGCGCGGCGGCAGCTTGCGCGACATCATCGACGCCCAGGGAAAACTTTCGTCTGATGTTGCCGGAAGAGTGCTGGAGCAAGTCGGCTCGGCCTTGACCTTCGCCCACCGAAACGGCGTCGTCCACCACGATGTAAAAGCCGACAACATTCTCATGGACGAAGACGGCAACGCCTATCTGAGCGACTTCGGCATTGCCAAAGAAGTTGGGGCTGACGCCGGCGGCGGCGGCAATATCGAGGGTACGCCGGCCTATCTGGCGCCGGAACAAATCCGCGGCGGAGAAGTCGGCCCGCAGAGCGATGTTTACGCCTTCGGGATCATGCTCTACGAAATGCTCTCCGGCAAACGCCCGTTTGCCGAATTAACCCTGGCGACGCTGGTATACAAGCATCTCAACGAGCCCTTGCCGTACATCGACCACATCGAACTTAACTTGCCGCAACAGTTCAATGAGATCATCCAGAAGGCAACCGCCAAAGTCCCGGAAGATCGTTATCCCGATGCGATAACGCTGGTCAAGGAATTCCAGCAGGCCTTGCGCCAAGGCGCCGCCGCCATCGAGCTTGATCTGGACGAGCTTGATATGGACTTTGCGGAATTCGAATTGCTGGAGACCAAGAACCCCTACAAGGGTCTGCGCGCCTTCCAGCAAGCCGACGCCGCGGATTTCTTCGGGCGTACCGCGATGATTCAGCGCGTGCTCGACCGTTTGCAAGAGCCCGTCGTGGAAAGCAATTTCCTGGCGGTGATCGGCCCCAGCGGCAGCGGCAAATCCAGCCTGGTCAAAGCCGGCGTCTTACCCGCGCTGCGCAGCGGCGGCGTACCTGGGTCGGAGAATTGGTTCTACGCGGAAATGGTGCCCGGCGAGGTGCCGCTCGAAGAATTGGCCTCCGCGCTGCTCAGCGTTTCGTCATCGCCCTTGCCCGGCGTGGTCGAAACCTTGCGCGAAAATGCCGATGGCTTGGCCTTGGGCGTCTACGAGGCGCTGCCCTCGCGCGATAGCAAGCTGCTTCTGATGATTGATCAGTTTGAGGAACTCTTCACGCAGGTCGAGCATGAAAGCGACCGCCAACAATTCCTGGATCTGATACTCAACGCCGTCAGCGCGGAAAACAGCCCGGTCATCATCATCGCCACATTGCGCGCCGACTTCTACGATCGTCCCTTGCTGTATCAAGGATTCGGCGAGCTGATCCGCGCGCGCACCGAGCTTGTGCTGCCGCTGAATGACGAAGAATTGGCCGAGACAATCGCAGGCCCGGCTGATCGGGTTGGCGCTGTTTTGGACGACAATTTAATCGAGACGATAATTGACGACGTCAGGGAACAGCCCGGCGCGCTGCCTCTGCTGCAATACGCCTTGACCGAGCTGTTTGAACGGCGCGAAGGCGCTCTGCTGACCGTCGCCGCCTATCAAGACATCGGCGGGACCCTGGGCGCCTTGGCGAAACGGGCGGAAGAGGTCTACCGCCGCTTTAATGAGCCCTCCCAGAATATGGCGCGCCAGATGTTCTTGCGTCTGGTCACCCTGGGTGAAGGCCAGGAAGACACGCGCCGGCGCATCTTGCAGTCCGAGCTGCTGACTTTGGGCGACCGAAACGTCGTCGAGGACGTCATCGATCGCTTCGGGCGTTATCGACTGCTGACGTTTGACCGCGACGAAGCGACCCGCAGTTCGACCGTCGAGGTGGCGCATGAAGCCTTGATTCGCCGCTGGGAACGGCTGCGCGAATGGCTGACCGAGAGCCGCCAGGATGTGCGCATGGAGCGCGAGCTGCTGCACGCGGCCATGGACTGGCAAGCGTCCGGGCGGGATTCCAGTTACCTCATGCAGGGCAACCGACTGCTGACCTTTGAAGAATGGATGGAGAGTTCCACCCTGCGGCTCAATGAGCTGGAGATCGAGTACATGTCCGTCAGCCTGGCCGCCCGTGACGAACGCGAAGCCCTTGAGCGGGCGCGGCAAGAGCGCGAGCGCGAGCTCGAGCGGCAGAAGGCGCGGAATATGCGTATCGCCGCCGCCATCTTCGCCGTCGCCGCGGTGCTCGCCGGCATCTTGAGCGTTTTCGCCTTCGACCAGCGCAATCAGGCCGAGGAACAGCGCGTCATCGCCGACCAGCAGCGTATGGTTGCCGAGAGCGAGCGCGAGCGCGCCGACGAGCAGCGCCTGATCGCGGTTGACGCCATGCACGTGGCCGAGATCAACGAGCGCAAGAACCTGAGCTTGTCGCTGGCGGCCAACGCACGCACGGCCTTGAGCGAGAATGACCCGGCTCTGGCGCTGCCGATAGCGATTGCGGCGCGCCACGTTTTTGACCCGCCAGAAGCGGAAGTCCTGCGCATCCTGGGCCGCTCGGCCTTTTCGCCCGGTCCACGCTACCGTTTCGCCGGTTCGCCGCGTTCAATCCTCGGCGTAGACATCTCGGCCGACGGCGCCGTTAGCGCTTATGCCGGCAGCGAGGGCGTGATCTATCTGGTTGACACCGGGTCGGGCGAAGCGCTAGGCACAATCGAAACCGGCAGCCCAATCAGCGCGGTCGCCTTCAGCCCGGATGGCGCGCGGATCGCCGCCGCCCTGGCCGACGCCACTGTGGGCGTCTGGACAGTCGACGGAGGCGACGAGATCCATCGCCTCAGCGGCCATGAGTTGGTCGTCAGCGATGTCGAGTTCAGCCCTGACGGCAAGACTCTGGCTTCCTCCAGCGCCGATGCGACCGTGCGCTTGTGGGACGCCAGCAGCGGCGAAGCGCTGCATACGCTGCGGGCGCACATTGACTACGTGATCAAGCTGAGCTTTAGCCCCGACGGAGCGCGCCTGGCCAGCGCATCGTCGGCGATCGGCATCGCCACCAGCGACCGCACGGAAGCGAACAACACCGTGCAGATTTGGGATGTCGCCAGCGGCGAACTCGTCTTGACGATTCCGCCGGAAGGACCGGGCTACTATCGCGATGTTGAATTCAGCCCTGATGGGCGGACTGTGGCCGCTTCGACCTGGAGCTCGGCGCTGGGCGGCAATGTCCGCGTCTTCGACGCTGAAACCGGCGCGCAGGTCCAGCGCATCTACGCCCACCGCGAGAATATCCCGAATATCGAATTCTCGCCGGACGGCAAATCGCTGGCGACGGCGTCGACCGATGCTTCGATCAAGATTTGGAATATCGACCTGGCCGTGCCGGTTGCGAGTTACGTCGACTTCGGCGTAGCGATCCAGGACATCGAATACACGCCCTCCGGCGATTATATGCTGGTCGCGCTGGGCAGCGAGAACCACTTCCCGGACGGCAGCGATAATCCCGCCGATACCGCCGCCATTCTCTGGGATTTGCGCAATCGCGCCCAGTCGCGCGCCTATACCGGCCACACCGACTGGAGTTGGGCGTCGGATATCAGCCCTGATGGCCGGCTGATCGCCTCGGGTTCGGGACCGCTGCGCTTCCCGGCTTCGATTGCCGATCTCGACGCCACTGTGCGCGTTTGGGATGCGGAAACCGGCGAACAACTGCACGTCTTGGAAGGGCACGAGAACACTGTCGACTCGGTTAAGTTCCTGGCGGATTCGCAGCAGCTCTTGTCGTCTAGCTGGGACGGCACGATCCGGCGCTGGGACTTGAACGCGGGCCTCGAGGTACAGCAGTATGCCGTGCCGGAGGAACGCGTCTACATGGTCGAGCTCATGCCGGACGGCACGCAATTCCTTTCCGGCTCAACCGACGCGCTGATTCGCCTTTGGGATATCGAGACCGGCAAGGTCGTTCGCGAATACAGCGGGCATACCGACTCGGTCAACGGCGTGCACGTCAACGCGGATGGCACGCGAATGGTCAGCGCCAGCGGCGATTGGGGCGGCGATGACTACACGGTGCGGCTCTGGGATGTCGAGAGCGGCGAATTGCTGATGACGTATGAGGGCCATACGCATATCGTCAACTACGCCGAGCTCTCGCCCGACATGAAATTCATCATCAGTACATCCTGGGATGACTCGGTGCGCATGTGGGATACCGAAACGGGTGAAGAAATCCAGCAATTCGTCGGCCACGCCGGCAATACCTTCGGCATCGCCATCACGGCGGACAGCGGCACGCTCTTGACCACGTCGTCTGACACCACCGTGCGCATGTGGGATATCGCCTCCGGCGAAGAACTCAACCGCTTTGAAAACCACACGGACTGGATACAGGAAGTGGTCTTCAGCCCGGACGAGTCCTTTGCGGTCTCCGCCGGCCAGGACAACGTCGTGCGGCGCTGGCGTATCCAGCGGACCGCCGACGATCTGATTGGCTGGGCGCGCGACAATCGCTTCATCCGCGATCTCTCCTGCGCCGAGCGGCAATCTTATCGTCTGGAGTGCGACCCGTAAAATCGAATCCCTCTATAATGGAGGCGCGCAAAACTGATTCAGAGAGCCGCCGCCATGCCCGAGGACAAGGCCAAAGAGCCAGCGAATAAAGACGACTCTGAGCAGTCGGCATCGGCAATATTCGTCGAAATGATGCGGGAGGCGGCCGCAAACGCCGGGCCGGGCAAATCGCGGTCGGGCCTTGACGAGACCCGACAGGCCGGGCTGGACGCGGCTGACCCGGACCATAGTAAAATCAGTCTAGAGCCCGATACGACCGCGCCTACCGTACAGCGTATCCGACGGCGTCGCTGGCTGCTACGCCGGCCACCGCCCTCCAGCATGGCGAGCGGTTTCCTGGGCACGATCTTCGTGGTGGCGCTCAGCACGGCGCTGGTGGCGACCTTGCTGATGTTCTTCGTGAATCCGGAATATGTGAACCCGGCCGTAGTGCGCGGCTTGCAGTTGGAAGGCGACGAGATCATCGCCGGCGTCTCCGCCGGGCGCCCGACGCCGGTTCAGACGCCGCATTGGCTGCGGCGCATCGGCATCGTCTCCGGCCATCGCGGCACGACCGAATCGGGCGCTCGCGACCCGGGCGCGGTCTGTGAGGATGCATACGGCAACTCGTTCCTTGAAGAAGCCGACATCAACTTTGCGGTGGCGAAGCGCGTTGTCGCCGCCCTCGAGGGCATGAATTACGGCGTGGAAATGCTGGATGAATTCGATCCACGCTTGAACAACTATCGCGCCGACGCGCTGGTGTCGATCCATGCCAACACCTGCTACGACTTTGGCGAGCATGTTTCGGGTTACATTGTCGCCATTTCCGAAGCGCGCCCGGAATTCGGCGCGGACGCCTTCCTGCGCGAATGCATCGCCGAGAACTTCGGCGCCTATGTGCCTCTCGAGCGCAGTTACAACTTGACCGCCGATATGACCGACAACCACACCTGGCGCAAAATCCACCCGCTGACGCCCGGGATGATCCTGGAGATGGGTTATATGCTGGCCGATCAAGCGGTGCTGACTGAAGATCCCGACTTGCTGGCGCGCGCGATTGTCGATGGCGTCTTATGCTTTATCGAGAATGTGAATCGACCAAGCAGCCAACTCGCGCCCGGGCGCCATGACTCCGGCTACATCATCCCGGCGATGGTGACGCCGACGCCGATATTCGGCCGCTAAGCTGGCGGCTAGCCGCGGTCGGCAGGCTTTGCGTGGCGGTCGCCACTTGGAAAGCGCGCGCATATCTGCTATAGTGAAACCGAAGCAATGTCAAATGGAGAAGTCGCATAGAGGCCTAGTGCGTCCGCTTGGAAAGCGGATACGGGAAACCGTACGTGGGTTCGAATCCCACCTTCTCCGCTACTGAAGCCCGCCCAGCGGGCTTTTTGCTTCGTGATTAGCGAGCGCGTTTGACGCTGTGAAAGAGCACAGCAAGGGAGAGCCAGGTGATCGAACTCAATGTCAACGGAGAAACGCGCCAGCTCGATATCAGCCCGCAGACGCCGCTGCTCTACGCGCTGCGCAACGACCTGGGTTTGAAAGGCGCAAAATACGGCTGCGGCACAGAGCTTTGCGGCGCCTGCAAAGTCCTGGTCGATGGCGTTGACGCGCCCAGCTGCCAGTTGCCGGTCGGGCATGTCGCTGGCCTGCAGATCACGACTGTCGAAGGGCTGGCCGAGGGTGACGCGTTGCATCCGCTGCAAGAGACCTTCTTGGAGGAGCAGGCTGCCCAATGCGGCTTTTGCACGGCCGGCATGATCATCGCGGCGCAGGGCTTGCTGAACCGCATCCGCTACCCCTCCGATGACGAGATACGCGCCGCGCTTTCCAGAAATCTCTGCCGCTGCGGAGTATACGACCGCGTAAAGCGCGCCATCAAGCTGCGCATCGGCCGCCTCGAGCCGTCAAATGTGCGCGTCTCTGACGGCGAACCGCTCGCAGAAGGCGGCGCGAATCCGTCGCCAAGCCCGTCACTGGCGGCGTTTCCGCTCATCGACGACTGGATCGCGTTTAACGACGACCGCAGCGTCAGCGTCTTCAGCGGCAAGGTCGAATTGGGGCAAGGCATCGCGACGGCGCTGGCGCAGATCGCCGCGGAAGAGCTGGATGTGGCGCTGGATCGTGTTCGCGTGGTCATGGCGGATACGCGCGTCACGCCGGACGAAGGCGGCACAACCGGCAGCCGCTCCCTGGAAACCAGCGGGGTCGCCATCCGCGCTGCGGCCGCCTCGGCGCGGGAACATCTGCTTGCGCTAGCTTATGAAGAATTGGACTCGTTGACGCCCGCCGCGGAATTGCGCGTGGTCGACGGCGTCATCACGGACGAGCGCAGCGGACGCAGTACCGATTTCTGGGAGTTGCTCGCGGGCAGGCGCCATTTCGATGGGAAGCCCGTCCGCCCGGAAATAACGTTGAAATCGCCCGAGGACTACACGCTGGTTGGCCGCTCGGCAAGGCGGCTTGATCTCCGGAGCAAAGTCAGCGGCGGCGACAGCTATGTGCACGACCTGGCGCCTGAGGGCATGCTGCACGCCCGCGTCGTCCGGCCGCCGGGCTACCACGCTCGCCTGGTCGAATTCGATCGCGAGGCAGCGTTGCGTCTGCCGGGCGTGGTTGAACTGGTGCAGGACGGTCAGTTCATCGCGGTCGTCGCCGAGCGCGAAGAGGAGGCGCTGTCGGCGGCCGACGCGGCCCGCAACTTCGCCGGCTGGCGCTATGACGCGGATCTCCCGCCGGCTGAGAAGATCTTCGCTGACTTGCTGAACAAGCCAGCGCAGTCGCAGCTGGTGAGAGATGGCGCCGTTGTTGAGGATGCGATTCCAGACATTGATCCGCCGGCGAATGCCAGGAAGCTAGGCGCCACCTATACGCGTCCTTTTCAGATGCATGCCTCGCTGGGGCCGTCGGCGGCGCTGGCGCTTTGGCAGGACGGGCGGCTCATCGTCTGGTCGCATACGCAGGCGGCCTTCGTGTTGCGGGGCGCGCTGGCGCAGGTTCTTGATATGGACGAGGCGCAGATCCGCGTGATTCATGCCGAAGGCGCAGGCTGTTACGGGCACAGCGGCGCCGATGATGTCGCCCTGGACGCGGCCCTTGTGGCGCGGGCAATGCCGGGCAAGCCGATTTCGCTGAAGTGGACGCGCTGGGACGAGCACGCCTGGGAGCCTTACGGCTCGGCGATGGCGCTGAAACTACAGGCCAGCCTGTCCAATCGGGGCGAAATCATTGACTGGAATCACGATGTCTGGAGCTACGCGCATTCGACGCGCCCGGCGGTCGGCTTGGCGACATCGGGTTTGCTGGCGGCCAGGCATCTGGCCGAGCCATTCGCGCCGCAGCAGCCACGAGCGATGGGCGGCTATCACTCGGGCGCGCATCGCAACGCTGATCCAATTTACGCGCTGCCCCGCAGACGGGTCGCGCGCCACGCCGTCGCCGACAGCCCGCTTCGCGTTTCCGCGCTGCGCAGCCTGGGCGCTTACGCCAACGTATTCGCCATCGAGTCCTTCATGGATGAATTGGCGCTGGCCGCCGCCGCTGATCCGCTCGAATTCCGCCTGCGCCACTTGCGTGACGAGCGCGCTCGCGCCGTGCTGCTGGCCGCTGCCGAACGCGCCGACTGGTCAAAGCGCGCGGCGACGCAAGCCAGCGAAGGTTGGGGCTTGGCGCTGGCGCAATACAAGAATCTGCAGTGCTACTGCGCCGTCGTCGTCAAGCTCGCGGTCGATCGCGAAAGCGGCGAAATTGACTTGCGGCATGTCGTCATCGCCGCCGACGCCGGGCAAGTCGTCAATCCCGACGGGCTGAGCAATCAGCTGGAAGGCGGCTTCGTGCAAGCGGCCAGTTGGACGCTTTACGAAGCTGTGCGATTCGACCGGCGCGGCATCACAAGCGTCGATTGGGAGACTTACCCGATACTGCCCTTCAGCGCCGCGCCGACAATTGAGACGTTAATCATCAACCGCCCGGGGCTGCCATTCCTCGGCGCCGGGGAGGCAGCGCAGAATCCAACGCCGGCCGCAATCGCCAATGCGGTCTACGATGCCGTGGGCCTGCGCCTGCGCGATATTCCCTTCACGCCGGACAAGGTCCTGGCGGGGCTAAGCGAAACCCAATCATCGTAAATCGTAGGGGCGACACTTGTGTCGCCCTCGTCCGCTCTCAATTGCTTGTTCGTTCGGGCGAGCCGCTGGCTCGCCCATGATTACGTTGCACGCTGGCGGGCGACTCACCGAGTCGCCCCTACCGGTTTCGACGGGGAGAGGGTGGGGTAGATTAGCTACTTCGTCAGCTTGATCACCGTCGCGTGTTCATTGGGCGCTGCCGCCGGTCCCAGGATTGTGGTGCTGTCCCCAACGCAATTTACCGATAGCGGCGCGTCCACAGCCGCATCCAGCCAGCTTGCTGTCGTGACGTCCAGCTCCGGCAGAACCAGCCGACCGCTCGCCGGCCAGTCGAAAACATGAACGTATATGGCAGCGCCTTTCTGCGTCGTGCGGTAGCTGTCTTGACCCTGCACTGGCCCTGGCGCCGTGCCGTAGATCGACTCGCCATGCGCCTCCAGCCAGGCGCCCATCGCTCGCAGACGCTCCACGCTCGGCTCAGGTATCGCGCCCTCGGCGTCCGGCCCGATGTTCAGCAGGTAATTGCCGCCTTTGCTGACGATGTCCACCAGATTCTGAATCAATATCGTGGTCGATTTCCAGTTGTGGTCGTGCGTCTTGAAGCCCCAGGTATCGTTGATGGTGGCGGGCGTCTCCCAGTCGATCTCGGCATGCAAATCGGGCGGGATGGCGTTGTCCTGCGCGGTGGCGTAGTCGCCCAGTTTATTGCCCAGGCGGCCGCAAACCAGGCAATCCGGCTGCAGCTCATGCACCAGTTCCAGCAATTCCTGGCTCTGGTGGCGGGCGATGATGCGCGGCGTGTCAAACCAGATGACGGCGATGGGCCCGTAGTCGCTCAAGATCTCGCGCACCTGCGGCTTGACGTAGTTGTCGATGTAATCGGCGAAGTCTTGCTCGGCTTCATCAAAGTCCCAGGTATTGCCGAAGCCATCCGGGTGATGCCAGTCCTGAGTCTGCGAATAATACAGACCAAGCTTGAGGCCTTCGCGCGCGCACGCCTCGGCCAGGTCCTTCAAAATGTCCTTGCCGTATGGCGTGCCATCGACAATGTTGTAGTCAGTCTCGTTGCTGCCATACATGCAGAAGCCGTCGTGATGCTTCGACGTCAGGACGATGTACTTCTGCCCAGCCGCTTTGGCCAGCTTCACAATCTCGTCGGCATCGTACTTTACCGGGTTGAATTGCGGCGCCAACTGCTCATACTCGGCGATGGGGATTTCGGCGCGCAGCATGATCCACTCGCCGATGCCCGGGATATGCTCGCCCTTCCAGACGCCGGCGGGAATGGCGTAAACGCCCCAGTGGATGAACATTCCGAATTTGGCTTCACGCCACCAATCCAGGCGCGGGTCTTCATTGGCGCCGGGCCGTTGCCCGCGTTCCGGTTTGAAGTATTCCATCTCGGTCATACTCTCTCGCTTTCATTCGCAATTATTGACCAATACATGTAACGGACTCGTTGACTGTAAGCCCCCTCCCTGATGCGTCGGGGAGGGGGTTGGGGGG